>NZ_CP107766.1:1897500-2213750 GCF_036345115.1 Streptomyces griseorubiginosus | reverse complement strand
TCCCCGGGAAGCAGGGTGACGAGCCCGCGATCCGCCCGCGCGTCCGGATCCAGCCGGTCGGCCTGCAACAGCAGATCCCGTACGAGGGTGCGAGCCGTCACGGTGACGGCACCCGGCGCCACGGTGACGTCGAACTCCGGTCGGGGGTAAGGGATGTCACGGTCGGGGGCGGGAAAGTGCAGGGCCCGCAGCCCGTCGGCGTCGGCCACCAGGAACTCCTTCGGCCCCACCGGCTCCAGCTCGCCCGGCACCGGCACCTCGGCGACCGCCCGCCGCCCCGCCCGGAACTCCGACTCCGCCTCGCCGATCACCGCTCCCTCGACCGACATCCGCCGCAGCCGCACCACCCCCCTCCACTCCTCGGCGGCCTGGTTGACGACGGCCAGCACACCCTCCCGGAGCGTCAGCAGCCGGTCCGCGTACAGCCGCCGCAACTCGTGGTACAGCGGCTTCTCCCGCCCGTCCCCGTCCACCGCCGCCCAACTCGTCACCGGCCAGCAGTCGTTGAGCTGCCACACCACCGTCCCCGCGCACACCGGCCAGTGCGACCGCCAGTGCTCGATCCCGGCCGCCACGGCCCGCGCCTGGTTGACCTGCGTGAGGTAGTGCCAGCGGTCGAAGTCCCCCTCGGGGAAGGTGAAATGCCGCTCCAGCCCCCGTCGCAGCTTGCCGTTCCCGTCGTCGGCCTTCTGGTGATGCAGCATGCCGGGGGAGTCCGCCGCGAGCTCCTCCCCGGCCAGCGCCCGCGCCAGCGTCGCGTACGCGGGCGGTGCCTGCCACCCGAACTCGGCCACGAACCGGGGCACTTCGGCGCGGTACTCGGCGTAGTCGAGACGGTTCCACACCTCCCACGAGTGATGCGTGCCGTGCGCCGGATCGTTCGGGTGGTGCTCCCACGACCCGGACCAGGGACTCCCTGCCGTGTACGGTCGCGTCGGATCCAACTCGGTCACCACCCGCGGCAGTACGCCCAGGTAGTACCCCTCGCCCCAGGAGTCCCCGGCGAGCCGTGCCTCCCAGCCCCAGTCCCGGAACCCCCACAGGTTCTCGTTGTTGCCGTTCCACAGCACCAGCGAGGGATGCGGCATCAGCCGTACGACGTTATCCCGGGCCTCCGCCTCCACCTCGCCCCTGAGCGGCTGCTCCTCCGGATAGGCGGCGCAGGCGAACGGGAAGTCCTGCCACACCAGCAGCCCCGACTCGTCGCAGGCGTCGTAGAAGTCCTCGCTCTCGTAGATCCCGCCGCCCCAGACCCGCACCAGGTCCACCCCGGCGTCGGCGGCCTGCCGCAAGCGGGATCGGTACCGCTCACGGGTGATCCGGGAGGGGAAGACGTCGTCCGGGATCCAGTTCACGCCGCGCGCGAAGATCCGCTCGCCGTTGACGACCAGACAGAACCCGGTGCCGTGCTCATCGGCCGACCGATCCAGCTCGACGGTCCGAAAGCCGATCCTGCGCCGCCACCCGTCCAGCGCCCGGCCCTCGTGCCGCAACGTCAACTCCACGTCGTACAGCGGCTGTTCACCATAACCACGCGGCCACCACAGCCGCGGCGAGGGCACTTCCAGCCGTACCACCCCCTGCGAGCCGTCCACCGAGGCGCGCGCCCGCACCCCGCCCACCGTGGCCTCCACTGTCAGCGGCGCCTCGACCCGGGCCCGCTCCACCTCGACCGCCAACTCCACGACACCCAGGCCCTCTTCCACCCTCACCAGCGGTCGCACCCGGGCGATCCGGGCCGTCGACCACCGCTCGATCCGCACCGGCCGCCAGATCCCGGCCGTCACCAGCGTCGGCCCCCAGTCCCAGCCGAACGAGCAGGCCATCTTGCGGATGTACTGATACGGCTCGGCATACGCGGCCGGCCGCTCGCCCAGCGTCCCGCGCACCGCCTCGGCCTCGGCGTAGGCGGAGGCGAACCGCACGCTCAGCCGACCGGCCATGCCGGTCACGTCGAAGCGGTACGAGCGGTGCATGTTCCGTGTCCGGCCCAGGAGTTGACCGTCCAGGCGGATCTCCGCCGCGGTGTCCAGGCCGTCGAAGACGAGGTCGGCCTGCTCATGCCCGTTCGAGGGCGCGAGGTCCCTCTCGTAGGTCCACTCCCGCCGCCCCACCCACGCGACCTCTCGCTCGCCCAGACCGAGAAAGGGATCCGGGATCACCCCCGCCGCCAGCAGATCGGTGTGCACACAGCCCGGCACGACGGCCGGCAGGGCCTCTTCCCCGTGCCGCAGGATCCAGCCCTCGGTGAGCGGTGTGGCCTGAAGCATGTACACACTCCCTAAACCGATCAAGTCCAGTGGTCCGAAAGCTTTTCGGCATCGTTGGCGAGATAGGGACTTTACCGGTTAAGAAAACGTTGTCAGAGTACCGAACCAGCCAACCCGCTCGTGCTCGTCCGTCCCATGAACGGAGCTGATGCACATGAACCGCCGTACAGCCATGTCCCTGGCCGTGGTCGCGAGTGCCGCCCTGCTGCTCCCGGGCTGCACCGGCACCGGAGGATCGTCGAAGGGCGCCGACGCCAAGGCTCCTGACGACCCGTCGAAGGTCACCGGAACCATCAAGGTGCTCACCGTCCGCACCGACCTCGTGCAGGACGGCACCCTCAAGAAGTACGCCGCCGAGTTCAACAAGACCTACCCGAAGGTCAAGGTCGAGTTCGAGGGCCTCACGAACTACGAGGCCGAGGTCAAGATCCGGATGAACACCGAGAACTACGGTGACGTCCTGCTGATCCCCGCGGTCATCAAGAAGGCCGACTACCCGAGGTTCTTCGCCTCGCTGGGCACCCAGGCCGAGCGCAGCAAGAAGTACCGCTTCACCGACTACACCACCGTCGACGGCAAGGTCTACGGACAGAGCCCGGTCGGCGTTGCCCCCGGGTTCATCTACAACAAGCGGATCTGGAAGGAGGCCGGGGTCACCGAATGGCCCGCCACCCCGGCCGAGTTCATCGCCGACCTCAAGGCCATCAAGGCCAGGACCGACGCGATCCCGTACTACACCAACTTCGCGGCGGGCTGGACGCTCACCTCGTGGACCTACGTCGACGGCGCCGTCAGCTGCGACCCGCAGGCCACCACCAAGCTCGCCGAGGACGACCCGTGGGCGAAGGGCGCCGACCTGCGCGTCGGCGACACCCTGCTCTACGACATCGTGAAGCAGGGCCTGGTCGAGAAGGACCCGACGACCAGCAACTGGGAGGAGTCCAAGCCCCGTACGGCCAAGGGCGAGATCGCCACCCAGTGGCTCGGCACCTGGGCGATCGTGCAGTTCCAGGACGCCGCCAAGAAGGCCGGGGTCAACCCCGACGACATCGGCTTCATGCCGTTCCCGGCGCAGACCGGCGGCAAGTTCTGCGCGACCGTGGCCCCGGACTACAACCAAGCGGTCAACGTCCACTCCAAGTACAAGGAGGCCGCCCGCGCCTGGATCGACTGGTTCACCGACAAGTCCGGCTACGTCGAGGACAACCTGTCCATCTCCCCGCTGAAGGATGCCCCGATGCCCCAGGTCCTCAAGCCCTACGAGGACCAGGGCGTGAAGCTCATCGAGGTGGACGACGCCCAGGGCGCCCGGGTCAAGCAGCTCGACAGCGACTCGGAGGTCGGCATCTACGCCCCCGAGTACCGCCAGAACCTCGTCGACCTCGCCCGCGGCGCACGCAAGGGCACCCTCGACGGCTTCCTCGGCGACCTCAGCGAGCGGTGGACGGACGCCCAGAAGAACCTGGGGTCCTGATGACGGACACCACCGAGAAGGCGGCCGTGGAGGTGAGCGCGGCCGCCCCCGTCCCGGCGCCCGCCTCCCGCCGGACCCGTGCCTGGCGGGGCGTCACCCCCTGGCTGTTCCTGATCGCCCCGCTCGCCCTGCTGATCACGTTCACGTACGCGCCGATCGTCAACATGCTGGCGTACAGCTTCACCGACTGGGACGGCGTCAGCCCCGTACTGCACTACACGGGCGTCGAGAACTACCAGGAGGTCTTCACCCGCCCGGATCTCTTCGAGGTCTTCTGGGTGAGTGGCTACTACCTGGCCGCCTCCGCCGTCCAGATCGTCCTGGCCCTCTACTTCGCGACGATCCTCAGCTTCGACGTCCGCTTCCGGAACTTCTTCAAGGGCGTGCTCTTCTTCCCGTACCTGATCAACGGGGTCGCGATCGGCTTCGTGTTCCTCTACTTCTTCCAGGACGGCGGCACCCTCGACTCGGTGCTGAGCCTCCTTGGGGTGCACACCGACCACGCCTGGCTCGGCACCCCCGCCTCCGCCAACACCTCACTGGCCGGCGTCTCGGTCTGGCGCTACCTGGGCCTGAACTTCGTGCTCTTCCTGGGCGCCATCCAGTCGATCCCGGGGGAGCTGTACGAGGCCGCCGAACTGGACGGCGCGAACCGCTGGCACCAGTTCCGCCACATCATCGCGCCCGGCATCAAGCCGGTCCTGACCCTGACGGTGATCCTGTCGATCTCCGGCTCGCTGTCGGTCTTCGAGATCCCGTACATCATGACCGGCGGGGCGACCGGGACCGAGACCTTCGTGATCCAGACGGTGAACCTGGCGTTCCGCTTCAACAAGACGGGCCTGGCCTCTGCGGCCGCCATCGTCCTCCTGCTGATCATCCTGCTGGTGACCTGGGTGCAGCGGCGCCTGGTCCCCGACGACAAGGTGGACCTCGTATGACACGCCGTGCGGTCGCCCGCGCCCTGGTCCACCTGTCGCTGATCGCCGCGACCCTGGTCGTCCTGCTCCCGCTCGTGGTGGTCCTGCTGACCTCCCTCAAGTCGGAGAAGGAGATGGCGGACACGAGCGGCGCCCTGGAACTCCCGCACGACCTGCTGAACTTCCACAACTACGTGGCGGCGTTCCAGGACGGCGAGATGCTCTCCGCCTTCATGAACACCACGATCATCCTGCTGGTCTCGGTCGCCGGCACGGTCCTCATCGGCTCGATGACCGCCTACGCCATCGACCGCTTCACCTTCCGCTTCAAGAAGCTGGTGGTGGCGCTCTTCCTGACGGCGGCCCTGGTCCCCGGTGTGACGACCCAGGTGGCCACCTTCCAGATCGTCAACAGCTTCGGCATGTTCGACACCCTCTGGGCGCCGATCGCCCTCTACATGGGCACCGACATCGTGTCGATCTACATCTTCCTGCAGTTCGTCCGCTCGATCCCGATCTCCCTGGACGAATCGGCCCGCCTGGACGGCGCCAACGCCTTCACGATCTACCGAAAGATCATCTTCCCGCTGCTGAAGCCCGCGACAGCCACGGTGGTGATCGTGAAGGGCATCACCGTCTACAACGACTTCTACATCCCCTTCCTCTACATGCCCTCGGAAGATCTTGGCGTGATCTCGACGTCCCTGTTCCGCTTCAAGGGCCCGTACGCGGCCCACTGGGAGGTGATTTCGGCAGGAGCGGTCCTGGTCATCCTGCCGACCCTGATCGTCTTCCTGTCGTTGCAGCGCTTCATCTACAACGGCTTCATGAGAGGCGCGACCAGGTAAGCGCTTTTCAGGGGGGCGGGGAACTGCGCGAGCAACCACAGACAACCCGCAGCCGCCGTACATCGCAGAAGCCCAACGGCGGCTATGCGGACAACGCGGCCACCAGAACCGGCGTCACCTGCTCCACCTGCCAGGCCCGAGCCCCCAAACCAGCCAACGCAGCCCCTACGGACTCGGCGTCGACAAGCGAGGGCGGCTCCCAGCAAACCCGCCGCACCGTGTCCGGAGTGATCAGGTTCTCCTGAGGCATGTTCAGAGACTCGGCCAACGCGGACACCGCCGCCCGCGCCGCAGCCAAGCGAGCCGCGGCGGCAGGATCCTTGTCGGCCCAGGCGCGCGGGGGCGGAGGCCCGGTGACCGGCTGCCCCGGCTGCGGCAGCTGGGTCTCCGCAAGGGCCCTGGCCCGGTCGACAGCCGCCTGCCACTGCTCCAGCTGCCGCCGCCCCATCCGATGCCCGAACCCGTTCAACGCGGCGAGCGCGTGCACGTTCACCGGAACGGCGAGCGCCGCCTCGACGATCGCCGCGTCGGACAGCACCTTGCCCGGCGACACGTCCCGCCGCTGGGCGATCCGGTCCCGCGCCTCCCACAGCTCCCGCACCACGGCCAGCTGCCGGCGCCGTCGTACCTTGTGCATGCCGGAGGTCCGGCGCCAGGGGTCCTTGCGCGGTTCGGCCGGGGGCGCGGAGGCGATCGCGTCGAACTCCTGGAGCGCCCACTCCAGCTTCCCCTGCCGGTCGAGCTCCTTCTCCAGCGCGTCCCGCAGATCGACGAGAAGCTCCACGTCGAGGGCGGCGTACCGCAGCCACGGCTCGGGCAGCGGACGGGTCGACCAGTCGACGGCCGAGTGCCCCTTCTCCAGGACGAAGCCCAGGACGCCCTCGACCATCGCGCCGAGCCCCACCCGGGGGAACCCGGCGATCCGCCCGGCCAGCTCGGTGTCGAAGAGCCGCGACGGCACCATGCCTATTTCGCGTAGACAGGGCAGGTCCTGCGTGGCGGCGTGCAGCACCCACTCGACACCGGAGAGCGCCTCGCCGAGCCCGGACAGGTCAGGGCAGGCCACGGGGTCGATCAACGCGGTCCCCGCGCCCGCGCGGCGCAGCTGCACGAGGTACGCGCGCTGGCCGTAGCGATAGCCGGACGCCCGCTCGGCGTCGACGGCGACGGGCCCGGAGCCCGCGGCGAACGCGGCGACCACCTCGGCGAGCGCGGCCTCGTCGGCGATCACGGGCGGAATGCCCTCGCGCGGCTCCAGCAGAGGGATCGGCGCCTCCGCGACAGAAGATCCGCCATCGTCCGGAGGGCCGCCTCCGGTGGTTCGCAGTGAAACGTCTGCTGCGGTCTCTTGGGCGTCGGTCACATGTCAAGGGTATCCGTGTATGGACAGCGCCTGCCGACGGAACGTTCCGTCGGCAGGCGCTTGGGGGTCGTAAACCAGTCAGCCCGGTGAAAGCTCTGGTTCACGTCCGTGAACTGCGGGGCTCGGGGGAGCCCCGGGAGAGGCCGGTGTGCTGCGTCTCAGTGGATGATGCCGGTGCGCAGGGCCACCGCCACCATGCCGGCACGGTCACCCGTGCCGAGCTTGCGGGCGATCCGGGCGAGGTGGCTCTTGACGGTCAGTGCGGACAGGCCCATCGAGACGCCGATCGCCTTGTTCGACTGCCCTTCGGCCACCAGCCGCAGCACCTCGACCTCGCGGCCGGAGAGCTCGCGGTAGCCGCCCGGGTGGCTCGGGGCACCCGGGGGGCGGCGGTGCATACGGGCGGCGGCGGCGCCGATGGGGGCGGCGCCCGGTCGGGTGGGGAGCCCGAGGTTGGTGCGGGTGCCGGTGACGACGTAGCCCTTGACGCCGCCCGCGAGGGCGTTGCGTACGGCGCCGATGTCGTCGGCCGCGGAGAGGGCGAGGCCGTTGGGCCAGCCCGCGGCGCGGGTCTCGGACAGCAGCGTCAGGCCGGAGCCGTCGGGGAGGTGGACGTCGGCGACGCAGATGTCTCTGGGGCTGCCGATGCGGGGACGGGCCTCCGCCACCGACGAGGCCTCGATGACATCGCGCACACCGAGCGCCCAGAGGTGACGGGTGACGGTGGAGCGGACACGCGGGTCGGCCACGACCACCATGGCGGTGGGCTTGTTCGGGCGGTAGGCGACCAGGCTTGCGGGCTGCTCGAGGAGAACGGACACCGGGCCTCCTGGGGTGCGGGACGGCTTGGAAGGTCACAGACGTCTTCGGCACCGGACCCGGCGTCCTTTAGGGAATGATCACGATCTAGTGAGTAACAATTAGTGCAATTCGGACGTGCGATCGATCGTTCGGTGAGCACATCGGGTCGTTCGATGACTCACTCCTGACTGAAAGTGGCCGTATCGACAAATTGATGCGCCATGTGGGTGGACGGTACCGCTGGTCGGCGGGGGGTCAGCGGGCCTGGGGGTCCCGCCGCTGTGGCAACGTCACCACCGACGCGTCACCCGGACCGGCCGGCGGCAGGCCGGCGACCTGGGCCAGCAGATCGCACCAGGACGCCAGGTGCGCCGCCGCGTCCGGCACCCCGCCCAGGCCCTCACGGGGCGTCCAGGAGGCCCGGATCTCGATCTGCGAGGCCGCGGGGCGCTCGGACAGCCCGCCGAAGTAGTGCGAGCTCGCGCGCGTGACGGTGCCGCTCGGTTCGCCGTACGACAGCCCGCGCGCCGCGAGCGCCCCGGTCAGCCAGGACCAGCAGACGTCCGGCAGCAGCGGGTCGGCGGCCATCTCCGGCTCCAGCTCCGCACGCACCAGCGTCACCAGCCGGAAGGTGCCCCGCCAGGCGTCGTGCCCGTCCGGGTCGTGCAGCAGCACCAGCCGCCCGTCGGCGAGGTCCTGGTCACCGTCGACGACGGTCGCCTCGAGCGCGTACGCGTGCGGCGCGAGCCGCTGCGGAGCCCGGGTCGGCTCGATCTCGATCTGCGGCCTCAGCCGACTGCCGCGCAGGGCCTGAACCGCGGCCTGGAAAGCCGGCGGAGCCGCACCGCTCCCATCCCGGTCACTCCCCTTCGCGTCGTCCATTCCGCCCGTGTCGTCCGACAGTCGTCCCTGTGCCGCAGCCATGCCGGAAGGTTAAAGGGAAGGGGGCCGTGGTGCCGCCCTAGACACCCGGTCTTGGCCCCATGCCCACACGGACACCGCGCGCCGGGCACTCACCGCACCGTGCGAGACTTTCCGACGTGAGTGCACACCAGACGCCGCCGTCGGCCACGTACGAATCCGCCTTCCTCAAGGCCTGCCGGCGCGAACCCGTGCCGCACACCCCGGTGTGGTTCATGCGCCAGGCGGGGCGCTCGCTGCCGGAGTACCGCAAGGTCCGCGAGGGCATCCCGATGCTGGAGTCCTGCGCGCGGCCCGAGCTGGTCGCCGAGATCACCCTCCAGCCGGTGCGCCGGCACCACGTGGACGCGGCGATCTACTACAGCGACATCGTCGTCCCGCTCAAGGCCATCGGCATCGACCTCGACATCAAGCCCGGCGTCGGCCCGGTCGTCGAGCGCCCGATCCGCACCCGCGCCGACCTGGCCCAGCTGCGCGACCTCACCCCCGAGGACGTCTCCTACGTCACCGAGGCGATCGGCCTGCTGACCGCCGAGCTCGGCCCGACCCCCCTCATCGGTTTCGCCGGAGCGCCTTTCACCCTCGCGAGCTACCTCGTCGAGGGCGGTCCGTCCCGCACGTACGAGAACGCCAAGTCGATGATGTACGGCGACCCCGAGCTCTGGGCCGACCTGCTCGACCGTCTCGCCGAGATCACCGCCGCCTTCCTGAAGGTCCAGATCGAGGCGGGCGCCTCCGCGGTCCAGCTCTTCGACTCGTGGGCCGGCGCCCTCGCCCCCGCCGACTACCGCCGCTCGGTGCTGCCCGCCTCCGCGAAGGTCTTCCAGGCGGTCGAGGGCTACGGCGTCCCCCGCATCCACTTCGGCGTCGGCACCGGCGAGCTGCTGAACCTCCTGGGCGAGGCCGGCGCGGACGTCGTCGGCGTCGACTGGCGGGTCCCGCTCGACGAGGCCGCCCGCCGCGTCGGCCCCGGCAAGGCGCTCCAGGGCAACCTCGACCCGACGGTCCTGTTCGCCTCCACGGCGGCTGTCGAGGCCAAGACCCGCGAGGTCCTGGACTCGGCAAAGGACCTGGAGGGCCACGTCTTCAACCTCGGCCACGGCGTCATGCCGACCACCGACCCGGACGCGCTGACCCGCCTCGTCGAGTACGTCCACACGCAGACGGCCAGGTAAGACGCTCACCACGTGTGCCGGGGCCGTGCCTTCCTGCCGAAGAGCAAGCCGCGCGGTTCCGGCGGCGGGGGAGTGCCGGCCTTGAGCGGCCAGGCGAGCAGCATGCCTACGAGGAAGCCCACGACGTGCGCCGCGTACGCCACCGTGCCCGCGGCGGAGACGCCCTCGCCGGACGAGTAGAACGCCTGGAGCACGAACCAGAAGCCCAGCACCAGCCAGGCCGGCAGCCTCAGCGGCAGGAACACCAGGAAGGGCACCAGGACCCACACCCTGGCCTTCGGGTACAGCACCAGATAGGCGCCCAGGACACCGGCGATGGCTCCCGAGGCGCCGATCAGCGGGTCGCTGGAGTCGGCGTTGAGGAGCGCGAAGCCGTACGACGCCGCGTAGCCGCAGACGACGTAGAAGAGCGCGAAGCGCACATGCCCCATGCGGTCCTCGACGTTGTTGCCGAAGATCAGCAGGAACAGCATGTTGCCCAGCAGGTGCAGCCAGCCGCCGTGCAGGAACATCGCCGTCAGGACCGACAGCGCCGGGGACTTGTCGTAGTCCGGCGGGGCCACCACACAGCCCGTCGTGCCCTGCGCGTTCGTGCCGACGTCGCCCGTGGGGACGAGGTGCGGCATCTGGTGGTGGATCAACTCCTGCGGGACCGCCGCCCAGTGGTCCAGGAACGCCTGGAGATGGCACAGCTGCGACACGCTGCTGTCGCCCGCCACGGAGCCTGCCAGGCCGGGCATGAACAGGAACACGAGGACGTTCGCGGCGATGAGCGCGTACGTCACCACCGGGGTGCGGCGCACGGGGTTCACGTCATGGACGGGGATGACCACAAGGAAGTAGTGCCCGCGATGCGTCCGCCGAATCGGTGCCGCACCGGTGAACACCCGCACGCACGCGTGCGTATGACTCCTCAACCGCCCGTGGCACGGGGAAGGCGGGCCGCGGGGACTACGTGAGGAACAGGCGATGAACGACCGTATTACTCCTCCGATGCACGCTCTTCCCGACGGCGAGGCCGAGCTGTCTCTCGTGGTGCGGCTGCCGTGGGAGGACGTGGCCAGGCTCGGTCAGGAGGCCGGGCGGCTGGCGTCCCAGATGCAGCGGCCGGTGACGCTCGACGAGGCGGTCAGCAACCGGCTCAGGTCCGCCCGGTCCGCGGCGCACGCCAAGCCGGCCGGTGAGCAGCCGGCCGCGATGCCCCCCAGCACCAGCGCCTCCGTGTCGGCGCTGCCGCCCCGGCCGCCGGCCGACCAGGCCCGCCAGGCCATCGAGCGGATCAACGGGACGGCGTAACCCTCGGGCAGCCCTCCGGGGCCCCGAGCAGGCCCTCAGGAGGCGGCCCGCACCTTCGCGGCGGCCTTCCTGGCCGCCACCAGCACGGGGTCCCACACCGGGCTGAACGGCGGCGCGTACCCCAGGTCCAGGGCCGTCATCCGCTCCACCGTCATCCCCGCCGTCAGGGCCACCGCGGCGATGTCGACCCTCTTGCCCGCGCCCTCCCTCCCGACGATCTGCACGCCGAGCAGCCGCCCCGTGCGGCGCTCGGCGAGCATCTTGACCGTCATGGGGGAGGCGCCGGGGTAGTAGCCGGCCCGGCTCGTCGACTCGATGGTGACCGACTCGAACCGCAGGCCCACCCGACGGGCGTCCTTCTCGCGCAGCCCGGTACGGGCGATCTCCAGGTCGCAGACCTTGCTGACGGCGGTGCCGACGACTCCGGGGAAGGTGGCGTAACCGCCGCCGACGTTCGTGCCGATGATCTGGCCGTGCTTGTTGGCGTGGGTGCCGAGCGCGATGTGCCGCTCCTGCCCGGAGACCAGGTCGAGGACCTCCACGCAGTCGCCGCCCGCCCAGACGTTCTCGTGGCCGCGCACCCGCATCCCGAGGTCGGTCAGCAGTCCGCCGTGACCGCCCAGCGGCAGCCCGGCCGCCTTCGCGAGCGTCGTCTCGGGGCGTACGCCGATGCCGAGCACCACCACGTCCGCCGGGTACTCGGCGTCCTGCGTGACCACGGCCCGCACCCGGCCGTCCTCGCCGGTGAGGACCTTGGTCACCTCGGCGTCGTTGACCATGGTGATGCCGAGGCCCTCCATCGCCCGGTGCACCAGCCGGCCCATGTCGGGGTCGAGCGTGGACATGGGCTCACTGCCCCGGTTGACGACCGTCACCTCGTAACCCCGCTTGATGAGGGCCTCGGCCATCTCCACGCCGATGTACCCGGCGCCGACGACCACCGCGCGGCGGCCACGCGTGTGTGCCAGCGTGTCGATGAGCGCCTGGCCGTCGTCGAGGGTCTGCACGCCGTGCACACCGGCCGCGTCGACGCCCGGCATGTCGGGCCGGATGGGCCGGGCACCGGTCGCGATCACCAGTTTGTCGTACGGCGTCCAGGACTCGTCCCCCGATTCGAGGTCACGCGCGCGTACCCGCTGCCCGTCCACGTCGATCCCGGTGACCTCGGTGCGCAGGCGCAGGTCGATGCCGCGCTCCCGGTGCTCCTCGGGCGTACGGGCGATCAACCGGTCCCGCTCCTCGACGTCCCCGCCCACCCAGTACGGGATGCCGCACGCCGAGTAGGAGGTGAAGTGACCGCGCTCGAACGCCACGATCTCCAACTCGTCGGGGTCCCTCATCCGGCGGGCCTGCGACGCCGCGGACATCCCCGCGGCATCACCACCGATCACGACCAGACGTTCCCTCGTGCCCTGCGTACGGCTCATGTCCATGCGAACACGCTACGAGGACGGGCCATTTCAACCCCGGGCACCCCGCCCCGACCCTCGGCACGTTCCCCCGTGCGTCAGCCGCTCGCCCCGCCCGGGATGCGTCAGCCCCGCTTGCCCGCCCCGCCGTGCGTCAGTCCTCCTCGCCCCGCTCCTGCGGGCGGTTCGGGTCCGGGGCGGGGTGTGCGACGGGCAGGGGGCCCAGGGCGGTCGCGACGGAGGTGGGGGCCGGGCGGCGCGGGAGGCGGGGGCGGATCAGACGCAGCCACAGCAGGGCGAGCAGTGCGAGACCCGCCAGGAACGGGAGGACCGCCGCCAGCGCCACCACGATCCAGCGCAGCATGGTCACGAACGCGTCCCAGCCGCCCGTCAGCGCGTCGGCGATGCCCGGGTCGTCGTCCTCCTCGGCCTTCACGACCGGCTTCTCGGACAGCGACAGGGTGATGGTCGCCAGTGTGGTGCGGTCCTTCAGGGAGGCCTGGCGGGCGAGCAGCGACTCCAGGTCGGCCTCGCGGGTGCTGAGTTCGCCCTCCAGGGTGACCACGTCACTCAGCTTGGTCGCCTTGTCCATCAGCTCACGGATCCGCGCCACGCTCGCCCGCTGGGTCGCGATCCGGCTGTTCACGTCGACGACCTGGTCGGTGACGTCCTGCGCGTTGGCGGTGCGCTCCAGCAGCTTGCCGGCGCCCTCAAGGTCGGCGAGGACCTCGTCGTACTTCTCGACCGGCACCCGCAGCACCACCTGCGTCTGCTCGTTGCCCTCCTCGTCCCGGGTGGTGGTCTCCTTGCCGACGAACCCGCCCGCGTTCTCGGTGGTGGTGCGGGCCGCGTCCAGGGCCTTCGGTACGTCCTTGACCTGCACGGTCAGCGAGGCGGTGCGGATGATGTGGTTCTGGGTGATCTTGGGCGCGGAACTGGCCTGCTTGCCGCTCGCGGCGTCCTGGGCACCGGCCCCGCTCTCCGGCTGGGCCTGTGCCGCGCCGTCCCGGTCCTCGCTCGCGGAGTTGGCGCCGTTGTCGCCGGCCCCGCTGCACCCGGTCAGCGCAAGCGCACCGGCCAGCAGGAGCCCTGCCAGGGCCCGGCCACGGCGTACGGAGCGTCGTGAACGGCGTGAACGTGGTGTGCGCATGTGCGTCCCCCCGAGGGTCGTGAACAGCTGACGGTCCTTCGACGCCGCAGGGGCCGCGAACGTTGGACACCGCCGGTCCCGATGCGGTCACGGTCAGGACTCGTGAAGGACACCGGGCCGCCGACGGACTGTCAGTGGGGTCTGAGAGGCTGGGGCCATGAGCGGATCACAGGTGGTCGTCGTCGGAGCCGGCATCGCGGGACTGGCCGCGGCCCACCGGCTCCTCGAGCGCGGCGCGCGCGTCACCGTGCTGGAGGCGTCGGACCGGGTGGGCGGCAAGCTGCTGCCCGGCGAGATCGCCGGCGCGCGCGTGGACCTCGGCGCCGAGTCGATGCTGGCCCGCAGGCCGGAGGCGGTGGCCCTCGCGCGCGAGGTGGGCCTCGGACAGCGCCTCCAGCCGCCCGCCACCGCGACCGCCTCGATCTGGACCCGCGGCGCCCTTCGCCCGATGCCCAAGGGCCATGTCATGGGCGTCCCCGGCACCGCCGACGCGCTCGCCGGAGTGCTGTCCGACGAGGGCCTGGCCCGCATCGGGCAGGACGCGGAACTGCCCCGCACCGAGGTCGGCGACGACGTGGCGGTCGGCGAGTTCGTGGCCGCGCGCCTGGGCCGCGAGGTGGTCGACCGTCTCGTCGAGCCCCTCCTGGGCGGGGTCTACGCGGGCGACGCGTACCGCATCTCGATGCGCTCAGCCGTCCCGCAGCTCTTCCAGGTCGCTACGACCCACACCTCGCTCACCGAGGGCGTCCGCGAGATCCAGGCGCGGATGGCCGCCAACCAGCAGACCGGGCCCGTGTTCACCGGCATCGAGGGCGGCGTGGGCACCCTCCCGCTCGCCGTCGCCGACGCGGTCCGAGCGCAGGGCGGCGAGATCGTCACCGGCGCCCCGGTGACCGAGCTGCGCCGCGAGGCCTCCGGCGGCTGGAAGGTCGTCGCGGGGGGCCGCGTCCTGCACGCCGACGCGGTGGTCGTCGCCGTCCCCGCCCCGGCCGCCGCGAGCCTCCTGCGCGCCGAGGCCCCCGAGGCCGCCGGCGAGCTGGACACCGTCGAGTACGCCTCCATGGCCCTGGTCACCCTCGCCTACCGCCGCTCCGACACCGCCCTGCCCGCCGGCAGCGGCTTCCTCGTCCCGCCCGTCGACGGCCGCACCGTCAAGGCGTCCACCTTCGCCTCCCAGAAGTGGGGCTGGATCGCCGACGAGAACCCGGACCTCGTGATCCTGCGCACCTCCGTCGGCCGCTACGGCGAGACGAAGATCCTGGAGCGCGACGACGCGGGCCTGGTGGACGTCTCCCGCACCGACCTGGAGGCGGCCACCGGTCTGGCCGCCACCCCCGTCGAGACCCGCGTCACCCGCTGGACCGACGGACTGCCCCAGTACCCGGTCGGCCACCACGCGCGCGTGGCCCGCATCCGCGAGCACCTCACCAAGCTGCCCGGCCTCGCGGTGTGCGGCGCGCAGTACGACGGCGTCGGCATCCCGGCCTGCATCGCGAGCGCCCACGCGGCCGTGGACCAGATCCAGGGCGACCTGACCGCGGTGCGCGAGCTCACCGCCAACCCGGTGCAGAGCCTGCACGGCGGAGCGGGAGAATAGGGCCCATGAGCAACGACGCCCCCACCCCCGAGTCCGGCAGGATCCCGAACAAGGGCAAGCTGGCCAAGGACCTCAACGAGGTCATCCGCTACACGCTCTGGTCCGTCTTCAAGCTGAAGGACGTGCTCCCCGAGGACCGCACCGGCTACGCCGACGAGGTCCAGGAGCTGTTCGACCAGCTCGCCGCCAAGGACGTCACGATCCGCGGCACCTACGACGTGTCCGGGCTGCGCGCCGACGCCGACGTCATGATCTGGTGGCACGCGGAGACCAGCGACCAGCTCCAGGAGGCGTACAACCTCTTTCGCCGTACCCGGCTGGGCCGCGCCCTGGAGCCGGTCTGGTCGAACATGGCGCTGCACCGCCCCGCCGAGTTCAACCGCTCCCACATCCCGGCGTTCCTGGCCGACGAGAACCCCCGGGACTACGTCAGCGTGTACCCGTTCGTGCGGTCGTACGACTGGTACCTCCTGCCCGACGAGGACCGCCGCCGCATGCTCGCCGACCACGGCAAGATGGCCCGCGGCTACCCCGACGTCCGCGCCAACACGGTCGCCTCGTTCTCGCTCGGCGACTACGAGTGGATCCTGGCGTTCGAGGCCGACGAGCTGTACCGCATCGTCGACCTCATGCGCCACCTGCGCGCCTCGGAGGCCCGGATGCACGTCCGCGAGGAGGTGCCGTTCTACACCGGCCGCCGCAAGGACCTCGGCGACCTCGTGGCGGGCCTCGCCTGATCAGCGAGTCGGTGTGCCGGCCGCCTTCCTGGGGCCGGCCGTCGCCCTCGGCTTCGGCTCCGGGTGCGGGGCGCACGCGGCGCGCCGCACCGGGAGGCGGCCCTCCAGCAGGTAGGCGTCCAGGTATCCGTTGACGCAGGGGTTCGGGCCGCCCGCGATGCCGTGCGTGCCCGCGTCCCGCTCGGTCACCAGCACCGACCCCGACAGCCGCCGGTGCAACTCCAGCGCCCCCTCATAGGGCGCGGCGGCATCCCGCTCGGCGGCGAGGATCAGCGTCGCCGGCAACTCCCCGGGCCCGGTCCGCACGTCCAGCGGGTCCTGGCGGGCCATGGGCCAGTAGGCGCAGGGGAGGTTCATCCACACGTTGTCCCACGTCTCGAACGGCGCCACCCGCGCCAGCCGCGTGTTGTCCCGGTCCCACACCTTCCAGTCCGTCGGCCAGGACGCGTCGTTGCACTCGACGGCCGTGTAGACGGCGTGGGAGTTCTCCGCCTCCTTCGCCGCCTCCTGATGCGGCCCCGCCTGCTGGACGAGCGGCTTCGGGTCGCCCTTGAGGTACGCCGACAGCGCCTGCGCCCGGTGCGGCCAGACGTCGTCGTAGTACCCGACGGACAGGAACGCCCCCTGGAGCTGCCCCGGCCCGACCTTCCCCCCGGCCGGCTCCGCGGCGAGCCGGGCCGCGGCCTTCTCGTAACTGCCCAGCACCTCCTGGGCGGTGTTCCCGAGCCCGTAGACGTCGTCGTGCCGGGCCGCCCACTCCCGGAAGTCGGCCCAGCGGTCCTCGAACGCGGCCGACTGGTCGAGGTTGTTGCGGTACCAGACCTGTTCCGGGTCCGGGTTCACCGCCGCGTCGAACACCATCCGCCGCACGTGCGAGGGGAAGAGCGTCGCGTACAGGGCGCCGAAGTAGGTCCCGTAGGACGCCCCCATGAACGTCAGCCTCGGCTCGCCCAGCGCGGCCCGCAGGACGTCCAGGTCGCGGGCGTTGTTGAGCGAGGTGTAGTGCCGCAGTGCCGTCCCGGACCGCCGGGCGCACCCGCGCGCGTAGGCCTTCGCCTGCGCGACGCGCTCCTTCTTGTACGACTCCGAGGGGTGCGTCGGCGCCTGCGTGGGCGCGTGGAAGAACTGCTGCGGGTCCTTGCAGGACAGCGGCGCCGAACGGCCCACTCCGCGCGGGGCGTAGCCGACGAGGTCGTAGGCCGCCGCGAGCCCCTTCCACTCGGGAAGGGCGCCGATCAGCGGGAAGTACATGCCGGAGGCGCCCGGACCGCCGGGGTTGTAGACCAGGGCGCCCTGCCGGGGCACCCGGCGCTTGCTGTTGCGGGGGTCCTTGTGGGTGGCGCGGACCCGGCTGACGGTGAGCTTGATCTGCTTGCCGTCGGGGTGCGCGTAGTCGAGCGGGACGGACACCGTGCCGCACTCGACACCGTCGGGCAGGTCCTCCACCTCGGGGCAGGCGCCGAAGCGGATCCCGGCGGTCCCGGCGCGCACTGCGGCGAGCGCGGTCCCGTGCGACTCCGCGACGCCCGGGGCGGCCGGAGCGCTCCCGGCCGGAACGGCGGCGAGCGTGGTGAGGAGCAAGGACCCGGCGGCCGTGTAGAGGGCGGGAGCTCTCATCGCGTATCCCTTCGGAGCGCGGCTGCGACAAAAGGGATGTTTCGTTCGGGTGGGTGGGAAGGCAAGCACCGCCCCGCCGGTGTCGGCCCCAATGCCTCCGTGCGCCCCCGGACGCGCTCAGTCCCGCGGGTCCGTGCCCCACCCGTCGTGCCGCTGCTCGCGGTGGGCGAAGGCCGCGCGCAGATCGGGTTCGCCGACCGCGCTGATGCCGCGCACCGCGACGGAGGTGAGATACGTCCGCTCGTCCGTGCCGCCAGTGCCCCGGGTCAGGGCGCCGAGCAGCCGCTGGCCGGCCGGGGAGGCCCAGCGCGAGTACGGGTGGACCTCCATCCTCGCGATGGCCAGGCAGCTCAGGTCGAGCGCGAGCGGCAGGGCGAACCAGAGGGCGATCAGGTGCCGCGGCATCTCGGACGGAGCGGGCGCCAGCAGGGCGATCGCGCCCAGGGCCACGACGGCCACCGAGGCCGACTGCACCTGGCGGACCGCCGCCGCGATGCCGGACCGGGCGCCCGCGGGCACGGCGAGGCCCGCGTCCACGAGCCGGTCGCCGAGGCCGCGCACCGCGTCCGCCGAAGCCGCGTCGGCGCGCACCGGCGCGATCCGCGACTGCCCCTCGGGCCCGATGGCGCCGATGACCGTGCGCTCCATCTCGTCCCGCCCCCGCGGATCGACGACGGTCGCCCAGCCGGTGCGGGCCAGCAGCAACCGTCGCTGCCGGGCCATCGAGACGAGCGTCAGATCGGCCACCCGCCGGGGACCGCCGGACAGGAACGCGGCCTCGTACAGCGTCAGATCATGTGCCCGGGCATCCGCGTCCGCGGCCGCCGCGTGAACGGCGGCCAGGCACAACCGCGTGCACGCGGTGCCGGTGGCGGCCCAGGCCAGCAGCAGAAGAAGAACCCAGAACATGCCGCGTTTCTATGCCAAAGGCTCGCGGCGGCGCCATGGCCTGTTCACGATCCGGACGGAGTGTTGTCGGTGTGTGACGTTCCGTTTGTCCGGAAGCGCACTACGACGGGGTGGGTACCGAGGGCGGGCTGGAGGCGGCCGGGGGCAGCGTGTACGTCGTCGCGTACGGCGACGGGGTGACCGGCACCACCACGCCCGGGTCGGTCGTCGGACCGGGCGGCGCGGGGGAGTTGACGAGCGGCGGCGCGCTGTCGCCGGCCAGCTCCTGGGCCAGGGCGGCGAAGTCGACGTACCCGGTGGCCTCCAGGACCTTGATGTGGTCGAGGACGGTGGTGTTGGCGTCGTCGGCCAGAGCGCGGACCAGGGAGTTCTGGGTGCTCGCGCGGACCTCGGCGACGACCGAGAACACCCTGCCGTGCGCCAGGCGCAGGATGTTGGCGAACTGCCGGTCGTAGTCGACGCCCTGGGCCTGGTTCAGGGTTTCGAGCCACTGCTTCTGCTGGTCGTTGGGCTCGTTGGGCAGCGCGAGCCCGAGCTTCGCCGCCACGTCCCGCACCCGGGCGTCCAGGAAGGTGTGCCCCGCCACGAGGTGCTCACCGGCCGTCCGGACGGCCTGCGTCGTGCCCTTCTGCTCCGCCTGCTGACCCGCGGGCAGCTCCCACAGCCCCGCCAGCCGCACCTTGGTGACGAAGTCCCGGTCCAGCGCGGAGAGCGGGCCGTAAGGAGTGGTCACCGTCCCGGCGTTGAGCACGCTCAGCCCCGTGTCCGAGCGGTCGGCGTACGACCAGATCGGGACGAGCAGCGCCACCAGGGTCGCCGTGAGACCGGTGATGATGACTCCGGTGCCGGTGAAGATGCCTCGACCTCTGAGGGGCGGTCGTGGTCGCGGTCGCATGGTGCCTCCAGTTGCGGCACCGCACGCTAGTGGGTTTCAGGTGCGGGGTTGACATATTACCGTCGGGTCAACGTCAACCGTCGTACACCCGTGCCCGCCGGCCACGGGCCGCGGCGCACCCCCTCAGCGCCGCAGCAGCACCTTCCGCGTGGCCCGGGCCAGCCGGACCGCGGGCCGCTGGGACCTCGGCGCGGGCCCCGACCGCTCCAGCCACCACTCCCGCAGCTCCCGCCGCGCCCTGGTGTCCGCCACCTTCCCGCCGAGCAGCAGGTGTTCGGCAAAGGACAACGCGTCTCGCCGGTACCCCTCCGTCATCGGCGCCCCCTGCGCGTACGCCAGGAACGCCGGCCGGTAACCCGCCCCGAGGATCATCGGCAGCTCCGGCGCCACCTTCGCCACCACGTCCGCCCGCTTCCCCGCGAGCGCCCGCGCCTGCACCCCCAGCCGCACCCGGTCGAACCCCTCCGGAACCGGCGTTCCCGCCACCAGCGCGGACAGCAGCGCGGCCTGGGCGAGGGCGACCCGCTGCCGAGCGCCTTCGACCGGAGCGCCGACCGGCCCCTCCGGGGATGCGGCCCGCTCAGCACCGACGGACGGCCCCCGCGACACCGCCGACGATCGCCCTGTCCCACCGCCCCCCTTCTCCACCGCGTCCCGGATCGCCCTCAACTCCCCTTCCAGCTCACCCGGTTCGGGGAAGTTCTCGTCCCGTTCCAGCAGTACCCCCGGCGGCGACACCCGGGACGCGAGGTCGGTCAGGATGTCGAGGACCGGTCGGGGCACCGGGTGGGCGTGGCTGTCGTGCCACACGCCGTCCCGCTCGAACCCGCCCGCGACATGGACGTACGCGAGGGCCTCCAGGGGGAGTTCGGCGAGCGCCTCGGTCGGGTCCTCGCCGCGGTTGACGTGGTTGGTGTGCAGATTGGCCACGTCGATCAGCAGCCGCACCCCGGTCCGGTCGGCGAGGTCGTACAGGAACTGGCCCTCGGTCATCTCCTCGCCCGGCCAGCAGATCAGCGCGGCGATGTTCTCCACGGCGAGCGGCACCGGCAGCGCGTCCTGTGCGACGCGGATGTTCTCGCACAGGACGTCGAGCGCGTCCCGGGTGCGCGGGACGGGCAGCAGGTGCCCGGCCTCCAGGCCGGGGGAGGCGGTCAGCGGGCCGCCCGCCCGGACGAACGCGATGTGCTCGGTGACCAGCGGCGACCCCAGCGCCTCGACCCGTTCGGCCAGCGCGGCCAGCCGCCCGGCGTCGGGCCGCTCCGCCCCGCCGAGGCCGAGGGAGACCCCGTGCGGCACCACGGTGACCCCGCGCTCGCGCAGCCGCCGCAGCGACTCGGGAAGGTGCCCGGGGCAGACGTTCTCGGCCACGACCTCGACCCAGTCGATGCCCGGCATGGCCTCCACCGCGTCCGCGATCTCCGGCCGCCACCCGATACCCGTGCCCAGTCGCTCCATGGTCCGTCCCCTCCTCGTCCTCTCCCGCATCCCTCCGGCTGCCCGCCGATCGGCGTGACGGAGGTATGGCCCAGGGCCTCCGGCCCGAACCGTGCCCGGGGGACCTTCAGAGCAACATTTGAGGTTTGGGACCGGGCCCCGTCAGACGCCCGTGCCGGGCCACGCCTCCGGCTCCCGGCCCAGCAGCCGCAGCGTCTCCTCCAGCGGCCCGGCCCCCTCCGGAACCTTCAGCGCGGGCGCGAACGCGAACCCCGGGCCGCGTCCCGCCGGATCCGTCGGCACCCGCCGGGCGACGGCCGGCGCCGCCCCGAGCACCTCGTCCGCCAGAGCGAGCGGCACTCCGAGCGCGGCCGCCACGTCCCACGCGTGCACCACGTAGTCCACGAAGTGAAACCCGATCGCCGTACGGCCGGAGAACCCGTCGCCCAGCTCCGGCAGCACGAACTCCCGCTCCACCACAGCCGGTTCGGCGAAGGCCGCGAGCACAGCGTCGGCGGCCCTCCGGTGCGCCCGGGCGGGGGCACTCTCCTCCGCCCGCTCCCGCCAGAACCGCGTCTCACCGCCCTCGCCCCGGGCCGCGGCCGCGAATCCGTGGTGCTGGCCGGTCATGTGCGCCACCAGTCGCCGCAGGTCCCATCCCGCACAGGGGGTGTCCCGCGCCCAGTCCCCCTCCCGGACCAGGTCCACCACTCGCGCAGCCTCCCGTACGGCGATCCGGTCCAGCTCGACGACATCCATCAGCGCTCCTCGGTGATCAGCTCAAGGGCGTACGCCCACACGGCATCCGGCTCGAACTCCTCGAACTCCCGCCTGGCCGACCGCAGTTCACCGCGCCCGCGATGCGCCCGGACGATCCGCGCATGGTCGGGGCGCCCGGTGAACTCCTTCAGTCCCCGCTCGTCGGCCCACACGGACACGGACCCGGAGCGCCGGCGGAGGGGATCCGCCCACAGCCACATGCCGACCGCGCCGGGAGTCGACGCCCAGGTGCGGCGCAACCGCAGTCCCGCCAGCGCCACGGCCACGGACTGCCCGTAGCCGTAGGCGGTGAAGTCGGTGAGGGCGACGAGCACAGGACCGTCCAGGGGGATCGCGGGGCCGGACTTCCAGCGGGAGCGCAGGACACGGCGTCGAGGAGTACCCATGCCCCGACCATAAAACTAAACGAACGATCGTGCTACTAGTTTCCGGGGTGGAAGCGGTGCCGGCAACCGGCCTGCCGCAGATCTCAGGTGCCCAACCGTGCCGCGATGCCCCGCCGGGCTCTCGCATAGGGCGTGGACTCGCCGTGCAGCAGCGACATCGCGTTCGCCGTCTCCATCAACGCCACCACCTCGAAGGCGAGTTGCGCCGGATCGGTGCCCGCGTCCAGTTCACCCCGTGCCCGCGCCCGCTCGGCGCACCTCTCCAACTCCGCGAGCCAGGCCCGCTGGGCCTCGACGAGGGCGTCATGGACCGCGCCCTCGCGGGCGTCGAACTCGGCCATCACGCCGTAGAAGAAGCAACCCCCGGGAAAGACCCGCTCCTCCGAGTACCGCAGCCAGCCCTCGCACAGCCCTCGCAGGCGCGCGAGCCCCTCCGCCGCCTCGGCGACCGGCTCCAGCACCTCGGCGACGAAGATCCGCGAGGCCTCCCGCACGGTCGCCAGCTGCAACTCCTGCTTGGAGCCGAACAGGGCGAAGACCCCGCTCTTGCTCAGCTCCAGTTCCCCGGCCAACCGCCCCACGGACAAGGCCTCCAGGCCCTCGACCGAGGCGATGTCGACGGCCCGCCGCAACACCGTCCGCCGGGTCCGGTTACCGCGCTCCACGCGCCCGTCGAGGCGGGTCACCGCAGCGCCGGATGGTCGGCGACGACCGTGCAGGAGCCCGGCGCGATCTCGGTGAAGCCGGCGTCACGGACCAACGGCAGCCCGCTCGTGGTCAGTCCGCCCCAGCGGCCGGGGTCCGCGGTGCGCACGGCGAGCGGGAACCCGGCGTCCCGCCAGTCGGCCTTCTCCTCGTCCGACAGTTCCCACCAGGCCAGTTGGGCGCCGTGACCGGCCTGGGCCATCGCCTTGCCGGCCGACATGTCGAGATCCGGGTTGAGCCACAGCACCGGGGTCGCCGGATCCGCCGCCGCGGGGGGCTCCGGGTCGTCGAGGTCGGTGCCGGAGACCTGGAGCTTGGCCAGCTCCTTGGGCCAGCCGTCGAGCGGCACCGGTGGGAACACCCGCACCTCCGCCGACTTCCCCGGCACGGTGATCCCGGGCAGCGCCTCGGCCCGCCGCCACTCGGCCCCCCGGGCCCGCCGTACGACCTTCCGGATCCGGGCGTCCTGCCAGTCCCGCACGACCTCGGCCCACTCCCCGTCGCCGATCGAACGCTCGTCGCTCAGCATGACGAGCACGGCCCGGGCCGCGGTCTCCAGAGCGTCGGTGCGAGCGGGCGGAGCGGCCTTCTCGATCCGGACGACCAGGGGCAGCACGAACTGCGGTGCCTCATCGCGTGCGGTCGGCTCGGAACGGAAGGGGCTGTCGGTCGAGGGCGTCACGTCGTTGCTCACCGGACAACCCTAAAGCTCAGCCGGAACAGGCCGTCCGCTGAGCCTCCTGCCACTCGCACACCGGGCACAGTGTGATCCCCTTGTACGACTCCGGATACTCGGTCGGCTCCCGGCACAGCACACACTCCGCGTACGGCGGCCCGTCGGCGACCGGCGGCTTCGGCGCGTGGCCGATCGTGCAGTAGTCCTCGCTCATACCTCCAGCCTAGGACCCGATCAGCTCGGACACCCGTACGAACCGGTACCCCCGCGCCCGCAGCTCGGGCACCACCGCCCGCACCACTCGTTCCGTTGTCGGCGCCGCGCTCCGCGTGCAGTGCAGGACCACGACCGACCCCGGCCGCACCCCCTCCAGCACCTGCCGGGACACGGCCCCCGCGTCCGTCGCGAACGCGTCCCCGCTCACCACGTCCCACTGCACGGCGGTCACCCCGGCCGGGGTCAGCGCCTTCAGCGCCCGCCGGTCGTAGCAGCCACCGGGAAAGCGGAAGTAGGGCCGCGCGTCCGGCACCCCGGCCTTCCGGAACGCCGCGTAGGCGCGCTCCACGTCCTCACGCATCCGGTCGGCGGACACGGTTGGCAGTCCGTAGCAGTCGCCGGTGAAGGCGTAGTGGCTGTAGGAGTGGTTGGCCACCTCGAAGAGCGGGTCCCGCCCGATCGACCGGGCCTGGTCCGGGTACTCCTCGGCCCACCGCCCGGTCATGAACACGGTGGCCGGCACCTTCAGTGCCCGCAGTGCCGAGATCAGCCCCGGATTGTCGAAGTGCTCACCGGCCGCGGCCCGCGCCCCCTGGTCCGCGGTCATGTCGGCGTCGAAGGTGAGCGCGACGGTCCGGCCGCGACTGCGGGAGCCGTTCGTGAAGACAGGGGTCAGGCCGCCCGGACCGGGCGCCAGCGTGGGCGGCGCGGTGGTCGCCGAGGGGGCCGGGCGGGCCGGGCGAGCGGCCTGGTGGGGAGCGGCGGCGCAGGCCGTGAGGGCGGCGCCGAGGAGACAGGAGGCGGTGACGCGTCGCACAAGAGTGATCACCGAATGAAAATAGGGCGAACCATCCTATTTTCCTGCAATACCTGTCCGTGCCGTCACCCGCTCAGATGTCCCGCCGCTCCAGCGGCTTGGTCGCCGGGCCCTGGATCACCTTGCCGTTCGTGTCGAAGCGGGAGCCGTGGCACGGGCATTCCCAGGCGTCCTCGGCGCCGTTGAAGGAGACCAGGCAGCCGAGGTGGGTGCAGCGGGGGGAGACGGCGTGCAGGGCGCCCTCTTCGTCGCGGTAGACCGCGACCCGGTCGCCGTTCACCCGGACCACGGCCCCCTCTCCCGGCGGGAGGGACTCCAGCGGGGGCACCGGACGCAGGCGGTCGCCGACGAAGTGGCGGGCCACCTGGGCCTGCGTCTTGAGGAACGACGGCGCCTCGCGGACCTGCGAGCGCAGCCGACGAGGGTCGTACAGTTCGCTCCACGCGCACGTCTCGCCGGTGATCTGGGCCGTGAGCAGTCGGCCCGCCATGATGCCGCCGCTCATGCCCCAGCCGCCGAACCCGGTGGCGACGTAGGTGTGCCGGGCGCCCGGGTGCAGGGGGCCGACCAGCGGCACCGTGTCGGTCGGGTCGTTGTCCTGGGTGGCCCAGGCGTGGGTGAGCTCGACGTCGGGGAAGTGCCGGGCGGCCCAGCCGGAGAGGTCGTCGAAGCGGGCCCGGGTGTCGCCGGTGCCGGGCGTGAAGTGCTCGCCGGTGACGATGAGCAGGCGCCGGTCCTCGTCCCAGGGAGCCGTACGGACCGAGCGGGTGCCCTCGTCCGGCGTGATGAACATGCCGTCCGGATCCCGCTCCCGCTCGATCGTCCCGGCGACCACCAGCTCGCGGCGCGGCGAGAGCCGGGTGAACAGCAGGGCCCGGTCGAAGATCGGGTAGTGGGTCGCGACCACGACGTCCCGGGCCGTCACCGTCGCCCCCGTGTCCGTCTTCAGGTGGCACGGCTCACCCTCGTCGAGGCCGATGACGACGGTGTGCTCGTGGACGGCCGCCCCGGAGGCGACCAGGTCCTCCATCAGGGCCAGCAGGTACTTGCGCGGATGGAACTGCGCCTGATCCGCGACCCGCACCGCCCCCGCCACCGGGAACGGCAGCCCGGTCTCCGTCACGAACGACGCCGGCAGCCCCGCCTCCCGGGCGGCCTCCGCCTCGGCCCGCAGCTCCTCGACCCGGCTCTCGTCACGGACGTAGGTGTAGGCGCTGCGCCGCTCCCAGTCGCAGTCGACGCCCAGCTCCTCCGCGATCTCGGCGGCCCGTTCGATCGCCTCGCTCTGCGAGCGGGCGTAGAGCCGGGCGCCCTCCGGGCCGCGGGTGCGGCGCAGTTTGTCGTAGATCAGGGTGTGCAGGGCGGTCAGCTTGGCGGTGGTGTGCCCGGAGACCCCGCCCGCCACCTGCCCGGCCTCCAGGACGGCCACCCGCCGCCCGGCCTGCGTCAGCTCCCACGCCGTGCTCAGCCCGGCGATGCCGGCGCCGATGACGGCCACGTCGACGTCAAGGTCCTCGGTCAGTGGCGGCTGGGGCCCGCCGGGTGCCGTCTCCAGCCAGTACGAGCCCTTGACGTGCCGGTTCTCGGTCATGCGGGCCGAGTACCCCGGGATTCACTGTTCCAGCAGCCGCCTGCGCGCTTCCGCCACGTCGAAGTCCGCCTTCGGATAGTGCGGGTCCAGCTCGGACAGGTGCTCCAGGAGGAGCCGGCTGACCGCCCAGTTGCGGTACCACTTGCGGTCGGCGGGGACCAGGTACCAGGGCGCGTGCCGGGTCGAGCAGCGCTCCAGGGCGATCTCGTACGCCCGCTGGTAGGCGGGCCACAGGGAGCGCTCGTCGATGTCCGAGACGTTGAACTTCCAGTGCTTGTCCGGGCGGTCCAGGCGCTTGAGGAGACGGTCGCGCTGTTCGTCGTACGAGATGTGCAGGAAGCACTTGACCACGGTGACGTCGTCGTCGGTGAGGGCCTTCTCGAAGCGGTTGATCTCGTCGTAGCGGCGCTCGAGCTCGGCCGTCGGGGCGAGTTCGCGCACTCGGGCGATGAGGACGTCCTCGTAGTGCGAGCGGTCGAAGATGCCCAGCTCACCGGCTTGCGGCAGGGCCTTCTTCACGCGCCAGAGGAAGGGGTGCTCCAGCTCCTTCGGGGTGGGTGCCTTGAAGGCGTGGATGCGGCAGCCGGAGGGGTTGAACAGGCCGATGACGTGCTTGACCGTGCCGCCCTTGCCGCTGGTGTCCATGCCCTGCAGCACCAGCAGGACCCGGCGCCGGTCGCCCGCCGTGCTCGCCGCCCACAGACGTTCCTGAAGGTCGCCGAGCGGGGTGGCGAGCGCGGTCATCGCGGCCAGGCCCGCCTCCTTGTCCCGGGGACCGGCCGGGATCTCCCGGGCGTCGTAGGAGGCCAGGTCCACCGTCTTGCCGCCCGGCACGCGCAGCAGCCCGCGCAGCGAGAAGTCGTCGGCCTTCGAACCCTTCTCGGCCGCGCGGGCCTTCGAGTCCTTCCTCCCCGCGTCGGCCTTCGAGCCCTTCTTGGACATGTGGCACCCCTTCCGGTCCGGGTCCGGTCCCTCGATCCTGCGCCGGGGGACCGGGGCGCGCCAGCCGTCGCGGAGGGCGGCTACCTGCGCCAGGGGCCCGTCACCGCGAAGGTCGTCCCGGGCGTGTAGCAGTTGACGTACATCGTCTGCCCGTCGGGGGAGAAGGTGACGCCGGCGAACTCGCCCCACTCCGGTGCCTCGGGGGTGCCGATGTTCTGCGCGTTGCGGGCCATCGGGTAGACCTCGCCGTGCCGGGTCACACCGAACACGTGCTGGGCGCCGTTGCCGTCCTCGCACACCATCAGGCCGCCGCTGGGCGCCAGGCAGATGTTGTCGGGGGACTCGCCCGGCAGCTGCACATCGGTGTCCGGGCCGAAGACGATCACCAGGGTGAGCCGGCGCGCCGAGGGGTCGTAGCGCCAGATCTGCCCGAAGTGGTCGGCGGCCGAACCCTCCGCGCTGTGCGCGAACGACGACACGAAGTAGACGGACTTCCCGCCCCAGTAGCAGCCCTCCAGCTTCTGGGCGTGCGTGATGCCCTTCGGACCGAAGTCCTGGAGCCTGATGGGGGTCTGGGCGGCCAGCGGGTCCGGTACGTCGACCCACTCGATGCCCTCGAAGCAGGCTCCGGTCTCCTGGATCACGGACAGGTCCGGCACGCCAGGCACCCGCATCGCCTGGAGCCGGCCGCCGGCGCGCAGCGAACCGGGGCCGCCCTGGGGCCGGTTGGGCAGGAAGCGGTAGAAGAGGCCGAAGGGCTTGAGGAAGGCGTCCTCGGTCTCGTAGACGATGCCGCGCTTCGGGTCGATCGCGATCGCCTCGTGCTGGAAGCGGCCCATCGCGGTCAGCGGTACGGCGCCCGAGCGGTGCGGGTCGACCGGGTCCACCTCGAAGATGAAGCCGTGGTCCTTGGTGTAGCCGTTGGTGCCGGCCTTGTCCTCGGTCTCCTCGCAGGTCAGCCAGGTGCCCCAAGGGGTGGGCCCGCCCGCGCAGTTGACGGCGGTACCGGCGATGGCGACCCGCTCCGACAGCACGTTGTTCCGGGAGTCCAGCGTGAGCGCCGTACAACCGCCCTTGCCGGCCGGGTCGTAGGTGAGGCCCTCGATCGTCGGCACCCGGAGGGGCGCGGTGGGGCGGTTCTCGTGGTTGCGGACCAGGTGGACCCGGCCGTGTCTGCCGGGCAGCGCGGTCATGCCGTCGTGGTTGGAGGGGACCTTGCCCTCACCGGAGCGCAGCTGGTCGCCCTCGCGGGAGAGGACCTTGTAGCGGAACCCTTTCGGCAGGTCCAGCAGGCCCTTCGGGTCGGGTACGAGGGGGCCGTAGCCGGTGTGGCCGAGGGACTGGGCGGCGGCCGTGCCCGCGAAGAGTTCGGACAGGGCCCCGGTGAAGGCGATGCCGACCCCGAGGGCCCCTGAGCGGGCGAGGACTTGACGTCGTGTTGCAGACATGGCGGTGCGACCTTCCTGCTGGCGGACAGGAACTGTGACGCCGCTGTGTCTATCACCTGGGTCGGCCCTCGGGAACCACGCGCGTAGCGTGTCCCCCTCCGTCACTGCCCGGTCGGGTGCTCCTGCGCGCGCTCCAGGAAGCGCAACAGCTCCACCGGGAACGGCAGCACCAGCGTGGAGTTCTTCTCCGCGGCCACCGCGACGACCGTCTGGAGCAGCCTCAGCTGGAGCGCAGCGGGCTGCTCGGACATCTCCTTGGCGGCCTCCGCGAGCTTCTTGGAGGCCTGGAGCTCGGCGTCGGCGTTGATGATCCGGGCCCGCCGCTCACGGTCGGCCTCGGCCTGGCGGGCCATCGACCGCTTCATCGTGTCCGGCAGCGACACGTCCTTGATCTCCACGCGGTCCACCTGCACACCCCAGCCCACGGCCGGACTGTCGATCATCAGCTCCAGGCCCTCGTTGAGCTTCTCGCGGTTGGACAGCAGATCGTCCAGCTCGCTCTTGCCGATGATCGAGCGCAGCGAGGTCTGGGCCATCTGCGAGACGGCGAACTTGTAGTCCTCGACCTTCACGAGGGCGCTCGCCGCGTCGACGACCCGGAAGTAGACGACCGCGTCCACGCGCACCGTCACGTTGTCCCGGGTGATGCCTTCCTGGGCCGGCACCGGCAGCGTGACGATCTGCATGTTCACCTTGTGCAGCCGGTCCACGAACGGCACGACCACCGTGAACCCGGGCTCGCGCACCCCGCCAGCGAGGCGCCCGAGGCGGAAGACCACCCCGCGCTCGTACTGCTTGACGACCCGGGCCGCCGCCGCGAGGTAGACGCATCCGGCGGCGGCGGTCGCCGCGGCCGCCGCCAACAACTCTGGGAGCATGCCGACCCCCTCGTCGAGAGGTCCTTTATGTCTGCTCCTACGACCATATGCCTGACGCCCGGTCCGGGGCCACGATCGGCCTCGCACCGGGCGTCGGGAGTGCCTTCGGCTGCGCTAGGGAGCGACGGCCTTCACGGGCTCGGGCTCGGTGACCCGCACCGGTTCAGTGCCGACCGAGGTGTGCCGCTCGGCCCAGTTCTCCAGAGCCGTACGGCAGGCGTGGTCCAGGTGGTGCAGGCCGGAGAGGTCCAGCTCCACGGCCCGGTCCTGGGGCAGCGACTCCAGGCTGTCGAGGATCTTCGGCAGCCTCAGGAAGGTCGCGTTGCCCGACAGGTGTGCCTGGATGGGGCCCGCGCCCTTGTCGACGATCTCCAGCCTGAGGTGCGAGGCCTCCCAGGCGGTCTTGGCGACGGACAGGGCCAGACCGATCAGCACACCCTCGAACATGTTGATCGCGACGATCGAGACGGCCGTGGCCACCAGGATCAGCGCCTCACCGCGGTGGCTGCGCCACAGCGGCACGATCGCGCGGAACGGGATCAGCTTGAAGCCCGCGTGGACCAGGATGCCGGCGAGGGCGGGCAGCGGGATCAGCGCCAGCGTGGACGGCAGCAGGGCCGCGAACAACAGCAGCCACATACCGTGCATGACTCGGGACGCCTTGGTCCGCGCGCCCGCCTGGACGTTGGCGGAGCTGCGCACGATGACCGCGGTCATGGGCAGGGCGCCGAGCGCGCCGCACACCGCGTTGCCCGCACCCTGGGCCATGAGTTCCTTGTCGTACTCGGTGCGCGGGCCGTCGTGCAGCCGGTCCACCGCGGCCGCGCTGAACAGCGACTCGGCGGAGGCGATCAGCGTGAACGCCAGGATGGTGCCGAATATGGCCGGGTCGGCCAGCTCGCCGAAGGCCTCCGAGCCGGGCGGCTGGATGGAGTCCAGCAGGCCGTTCACCTCGACGGTGGCGATCGACAGACCGAAGACCTGGGTGACCACGGTGGCCAGCAGGACGGCGGCGAGCGCGCCCGGCACGGTCTGCGCCTTCTTGGGCAGCTTCTTCCACAGCACCAGCACCGCGACGGTGCCCGCGCCGACGGCGAGCGAGATGAGCGCGGTGGAACTGCCGAGCGCGTCGACGGCGGCACCGGGCAGCCCCAGGATCTTGCCGATCCCGGTGGTGGGCGCCTTCAGGCCGGCCGCGGAGTACAGCTGGCCGGCGATGAGCACGAGGCCGATACCGGCCAGCATGCCCTCGACGACCGAGACGGATATCGCCCGGAACCAGCGCCCCAGCTTCAGGGCGCCCATGCCGAGCTGGATGAGCCCGGCGGCCAGCACGATCACACCGAGTGCGGGCAGCCCGAACTCCTGCACCGCCTCGAAGACGAGGACGGTCAGACCGGCGGCCGGCCCGGAGACCTGGAGGCTGCTGCCCCGCATGACACCGGTGACCAGCCCGCCGACTATGCCGGTGACGAGCCCGAGCTCCGCGGGGACACCGGAGGCGACGGCCACGCCCACGCACAGCGGGAGCGCGACCAGGAACACGACCAGGGAGGCGGCGAAGTCCTGCCGCAGGTGAGGGAATTTGGTCGGCATCGCGATCACAGGCCCTCGAACGCGTCGGTCTCGGCGCGGTGGACGCGCACCGCGCCCGTGTGCACCTCGTAGTACCAGGCGTGCAGGGTCAGTTGTTCTTCCGCGAGCTTCTTGTCGATGAACGGGTAGGACCGCAGCCGCAGGACCTGGGCCAGGACATGGCTCTGCACACCCTCGGCCACCTCCGGGTCCTCGGCCACGCCGGCCGGGCGCGGGGTGGCGCGGTGCAGCCAGTCCCGTACGGCGGGCACGGCGTCGAGGTCGTCGCCGCGGACCAGGGCGCCGACGGCGCCGCAGTGGGAGTGCCCGCAGACCACGATGTCGCGCACGCCGAGGACTTCCACGGCGTACTCGATGGTGGCCGCCTCACTGGTGGGGTGCTCGGAGGCGTAGGGGGGAACGATGTTGCCCGCGGTGCGCAGCTCGAAGAGCTCGCCCGGGCGGGCGCCCGTGATCAGGGCCGGGACGACCCTGGAATCCGAGCAGGTGATGAACAGAACCTGGGGGGACTGGCCTTGGGCCAGCGGGGCGAACTCCTCAGGGCGCTGTCCGAACGTACGGGCGTTGTCGATGAGGGGCTGCATGTGGTGACTCCTCCTGGCGCGCCGTGGGGGCGCGTCGGGCGTACCGGCCGCGCGGGACGCGCGTCGGCTTGCATGACAGTGATTCAGGTGAGGTGGGGGGACTTCGCCGCGATCAGCAGCGGAAGACCTGAAGTGCCGCCGGAGCATGGGCTGTCGAGGGTCTCGACAAGGGGAAACCGCCAGGAACGGCGTGTTTCCCGGGTGCGCTCGCCGACTCCTGGGTCGGTGCCGGGCGCTCGGGCCCCTGGGGGGCGAAGTCGACGGCGCGGTGCCGGTCGCGTGCGCGCAGGGGACCGGTCGGGTCCCCCGCGGGGTTGCAGTGGCGCTTCGTGGCGGCTTCGGTGCGCTGGGTGGCGCCGGTTGGTTTGGATCCGGCAAGAGCTTTGGCCTCGACTTGACGGCCAGTATGCGCGGATGCGAAGCCCCCGGTGGGAGCGAAGAACTGGAGGGCGAGCAGGACGGCGGCGAGGGCCGTGAGCGCGGTACGCACCGTCACACCTCGGAACATGCGCCCCCTCCCGCATTCGCACTTCTAGTCCAGACCAACGGTTGGTCAACGGCTGGTCAAGAAACACCTTAGCCCGGCAAAGTTGTTTGCAGGGTTAACTTAACGTTTCCAGCTGAAGAGAGGCTGAAGCGTGCGGGGTCGCTGTCGCGAACTTGCCCTTGACGGGCGAACTTTCGGTGTGATTACGCGACGAGACCCTTGGCGTCGCGGGCCAGCGCGGTGAGCCGGGATATCGCGCGGAAGTACTTCTTGCGGTAGCCGCCGTTCAGCATCTCCTCGCTGAACAGCCGGTCGAAGGGCAGCCCGGAGGCCAGCACCGGCACCTCGCGGTCGTAGAGACGGTCCGCCAGCACCACGAGCCGCAGCGCCGTCGACTGGTCCGGCACCGGCTGGACGTCGGTGAGACACACCGCCCGCAGACCGTCCGTCAGGGCGCCGTACCGGCTGGGGTGGACCTTGGCGAGGTGCGCCAGCAGGCTCGGGAAGTCGTCGAGCGAGGCGCCCTCGGTGGCGTACGCCGCCCTGGTGACCTCCTCGTCGGCGAACGGCGCCGGCGCCTCGGGCAGCCCGCGGTGGCGGTAGTCCTCGCCGTCGATGCGCAGGGGACGGAACTGCGCCGCGAGGCCCTGGATCTCGCGCAGGAAGTCGGCGGCCGCGAACCGGCCCTCGCCGAGCTTGCCCGGCAGGGTGTTGGAGGTGGCGGCAAGCGCCACGCCCGCGTCGACGAGCTTGCCGAGCAGGGTGGAGACCAGGACGGTGTCGCCCGGGTCGTCCAGTTCGAACTCGTCGATGCACAGCAGGCGGTGGCCGGAGAGCGTCCGGACCGTCTGCTGGAAGCCGAGGGCGCCGACCAGGTTGGTCAGCTCGACGAAGGTGCCGAAGGCCTTGAGGGCGGGCTCGGCGGGGGTGGCGTGCCACAGGGAGGCCAGCAGGTGGGTCTTGCCGACGCCGTAGCCGCCGTCGAGGTAGACACCGCGGGGGCCGGCGGGCGTCTTCGCCGGCTTGGTCCTGCCGAACGCCTTGCCGAAGCCGAGGAAGCCGCGCTTGCCGCCGCCGAGCGCGTGAGCGCCGCCGAGGCCCGCCGCGAAGCCTTCCAGGACCCGCACGGCCTCGGTCTGGCTGGGCTGGTTCGGGTCCGGGAGGTAGGTGTCGAAGCGCACCGAGTCGAACCGCGGCGGCGGCACCATCTCGGCGACCAGCCGGTCCGCGGGGACGTGCGGCGCGCGGTCGCACAGGGACAGCGGGGCGGTCTCGGCCATCGGGCCGAACCCGGACGCGGCGGGGGAAGTAGACACGGTTCACCATGCTAAGCGCCGTGCCACACTGCACGACATGCGACGCCTGTTCCCTGTGACCGACCAGACAGCGATCCGGACCCCGGCCGAGAACGGGAGCGGCCACGACGGCGACGCGACGGCGGCCCGGCCGCCGGCGGGTCATGACTGGAGCCTCGCCGAGCTCGCCGCCGCCTACGCCTACCCCGAGCTCGGGCCGGGCGCGGGACCCGGTGCTCCGGAGGTCTGGCTGCGCGCCAACATGGTTTCCACGCTCGACGGGGCCGCCCAGCACGACGGTCGTTCGCACCCCATCTCGACCGCGACCGACATGCGGATCTTCGGGACGCTGCGGGCGCTGGCCGATGTCGTGGTGGTCGGTGCGGAAACGGTCCGCCAGGAGGGGTACCGGCCCGCACGCGCGCGTGCGGAGTTCGCGGCCGTGCGGGAGACCGCCGGACAGGGCCCGGCCCCGGCGATCGCGGTGGTCAGCGCGAGCCTGGACCTGGACTTCTCCCTCCCGCTGTACACCTCGCCCCTGGTGCCCACGCTCATCCTCACCGGAGCGGCGGCCGCCCCGGACCGCGTCGCCGCGGCGGAGAAGGCCGGGGCACGGGTGGTGATCGCCGGGGACGGCGTCGGCGTCGACCCCGCGCGGGCGGTACGGGCGCTGGCCGAGCTCGGGCACACCCGGCTGCTGACCGAGGGCGGACCCCGGCTGCTCGGACAACTGGTGGCCGCCGGGGTGCTCGACGAGCTCTGTCTGACCCTGTCCCCGATGCTCACCGCGGGGGACGCGCAGCGGATCGCCGGCGGACCGTCGGTCGCGGTGCCCGCGCGGTTCGTACTGGACTCCCTGCTGGAGGAGGACGGATTCCTCTACAGCAGGTACCGCCGGCCTTGAACGGGGGCGTATGGGTATAGGGGTTCGATCCGTACCGCTGTCGCCGACATCGGTGGAATCTGTCGTTCCGTTTAGCGTCCGACGGGCACACTGAATCCGGCAGTACCCGTGCGATCACGGGGCAGGATGGTTTCCGCAGAGCCCAGAGAAGGGGACGCCCGGTGTTCACCAGCGTTTTGATGATCGAGAAGGCCCTGACGTCCGCCGACGTGGAGTTCGTCACCACCTTGCACGGGGACGAGCAGGTCGCGTTCCACGTGCTGCTCCAGCCGCGGGGGGATCAGGCGGACCGGCTGCTGAGGGCCATCGACGACGTGGCGCTGGGCGAGCTGGACGAGGCCGTACGGGAGCGGGAGACACCCGAGGGCGAGGCCGCGAAGGGAGTGGGGGAGCAGGCGCTGTCCGTGTCCCTCCAGGCGCTCAGAGCCTCCGGGAGCGAGGCGGAGGGGCGGCTCATCGAGGACCACCCCCTGGACGCGCTGAAGTCCCTCGTCGACGAGATCGGCGCGGACGAGGTGATCGTCCTGACCGATCCGCACTACGTGGAGGAGTTCTTCCACCGCGACTGGGCGTCCCGGGCCCGTCACAAGGTGGGCGTACCGGTGCTGAAGCTGTTCTCGCACAGCAAGGCATAGGCTGAGCCCCGCACTCGTACCGCACCACTTTGGGGAGACACACGCATGGCACCCGGCCTTCCTACCGCCATGGACCGACCGCACTTCATCGGGATCGGTGGGGCCGGGATGTCGGGGATCGCGAAGATCCTCGCGCAGCGCGGGGCGAAGGTGGCCGGCAGCGACGCCAAGGAGTCGGCGACCGCGGAGGCGCTGCGGGCGCTGGGCGCGACCGTGCACATCGGGCACGCGGCGGAGCACCTGGCGTCCGACGCCACCTGCGTGGTCGTGTCCTCGGCGATCCGGGCCGACAACCCCGAGCTGGCCCGGGCGGCCGAGCTCGGCATCCCGGTCGTCCACCGCTCCGACGCCCTCGCCGCCCTGATGGACGGCCTGCGGCCGATCGCCGTCGCGGGCACGCACGGCAAGACCACGACCACGTCGATGCTGGCGGTCTCCCTGTCCGAACTGGGCCTGAAGCCGTCGTACGCGATCGGCGGCGACCTCGACGCCCCCGGCTCCAACGCCCTGCACGGCGAGGGCGAGATCTTCGTCGCCGAGGCCGACGAATCGGACCGCAGCTTCCACAAGTACGCCCCCGAGGTCGCGATCGTCCTCAACGTCGAGCTCGACCACCACGCCAACTACGCGTCGATGGACGAGATCTACGAGTCCTTCGAGACGTTCGTCGGCCGGGTCGTCGAGGGCGGCACGCTGGTGGTCAACGCCGACCACGAGGGCGCTCGCGAGCTGACCCGGCGGGTGAGGGCGAGCGGGGTGCGCGTGGTGACGTACGGCGACGCCGAGGACGCCGACGTGCGGGTGCTGTCGGTCGTCCCGCAGGGCCTGAAGAGCGAGGTCACCGTGCTCCTCGACGGTGCCGAGCTCACCTTCACGGTCTCCGTCCCCGGCCGCCACTACGCGCACAACGCGGTCGCCGCGCTGGCAGCGGGCGTGGCCCTCGGGGTCCCGGCCGGCGAGCTGGCGCCCGCCCTGGCCGCGTACACCGGCGTCAAGCGGCGCCTCCAGCTCAAGGGCGAGGCGGCCGGGGTACAGGTCATCGACTCCTACGCCCACCACCCCACCGAGATGACCGCCGACCTGGAGGCCATGCGCGCGGCCGCCGGGGACGCCCGCATCCTGGTCGTCTTCCAGCCCCACCTCTTCTCCCGCACCCAGGAGCTCGGCAAGGAGATGGGCGAGGCCCTCGCGCTGGCCGACGCCTCGGTCGTCCTGGACATCTACCCGGCCCGCGAGGACCCGCTCCCCGGGGTCACGAGCGAGCTGATCATCGACGCGGCGCGGACCGCGGGCGCGGACGTCACGCCGGTCCACGACAAGGCGGAGGTGCCGTCGGCGGTCGCGGGAATGGCGAAGGCCGGTGATCTGGTTCTCACCATGGGCGCGGGTGATGTCACGGACCTCGGCCCGCTGATCCTGGACCGTCTCGCGAAGTAAGGGGCTGAGCTTCATGTCGTACGACGTCGAAAAGCCGGACGAGCAGTGGCGAGCGGAGCTGACGCCGGCCGAGTACGCCGTACTCCGCCAGGCCGGTACGGAGCCCGCCTTCACCGGTGAGTACACCGACACCAAGACCACCGGCGTGTACTCCTGTCGCGCCTGCGGAGCCGAACTCTTCACCTCCACCACGAAGTTCGAGTCCCACTGCGGCTGGCCGTCCTTCTACGACCCGAAGGACACCGACGCGGTCGAACTGATCGAGGACCGCTCCCACGGCATGGTCCGCACCGAGGTGCGCTGCGCCCGCTGCGGCTCGCACCTCGGGCACGTCTTCGAGGGCGAGGGGTATCCGACGCCCACCGACCAGCGGTACTGCATCAACAGCATCTCGCTGCGGCTGACGGCGGACGAGGGCTGACACCACCACCCCCGGAGTGAATGACCGAACCATCGGTCTGTTGACTTTCGGCTGAGTGAGCCAGAGGATTCCGGGGGTGACCCACACCGAGCACCCGTCTGCCCGCACCGCCCTCCCCGTCGACCTCGACGAGGCCGCCCACCGCTGCCTCGTCGCCGGGTTCGAGGGGACCACGGCCGTCCCCGACACCCTGAAGCGGCTCATCGACCGCGGCCTCGGCGGGGTCATCCTGTTCACCCGCAACGTGCGTGACGCGGAGCAGGTGCGCCGCCTCACCGACACCCTGCGGGCCCTGCGCCCCGACCTGCTGGTCGCCATCGACAACGAGGGCGGCGGCATCGGGCACCTGGTGGCCGCGGGCGCCCCGGAGGTCCCCGGCAGTTACGCCCTCGGCGTCGTCGACGACCCGGCCCTCACCGCCCGCTGCGCCGACGCGCTCGCCGGACACCTGGCCGCCCTCGGCATCACCGCCTCCTACGCCCCCGTAGCCGACGTCCAGCGGCAGGCCGACAACCCGATCGTGCGCACCCGGGCCTTCGGCGAGGACACCGAGCTGGTCTCCCGGCATCTGCGCGCCTGGATCGCCGCGACCGAGGCCCGCGGTATCGCCTCCTGCGCCAAGCACTTCCCGGGGCACGGCGGCACCCTCACCGACAGCCACCACGAGATCGCCGTCGACCCGCGGCCGTACGAGGAACTCGACCTCGCACCCTTCCGGGCGGCGATCGCCGCGGGGGTACCGATGCTGATGAGCGCGCATGTCGTGTTCCCGGCGCTCGACGCCAACCGTCCGGCCACGCTCAGCCGTCGCATCCTGGGCGATCTGCTCCGGCACGAGCTCGACTTCGACGGGGTGCTGGTCAGCGACGCGCTGGAGATGAAGGCGATCGCCGACCTGTACGGGGAGGCCGCGGGGGCGCGGATCGCCCTCGCCGCCGGGGCCGACCAGGTCATCGTCGCCGTGGCCGATCTCAGGGTCACCCTGGAGTGCCGGGACGCCGTGCTGGAGGCGCTGCGGGACGGGGTGCTGGCGGAGGAGCGGATCCGGGAGGCGGCGGGGCGGGTGCAGCGGCTGGCCTCGCGGTACGCGACGCCGGCGGCGGAGGTCGCGCCGTGGGACGCGGAGGCCGGTCTTGAGGCGGCTCGCCGGGCCGTGTCCGGTCAGGAGCTGCCGGTTCGCGTGTCGGGGGCGCATGTCGTGGATCTGTTCCCGGCGCCGCATCCCGCGTTGAACTGGGGCGGGGAGGATCTGCTGACCCAGGTGCTGGCTGTTGATCCGACGGCTACGGGGACGGCGGTTTCCGGGGAGCCGGTTGATCCTTCGGTGCTCGTCGATGTGATTCTGGCCAGGGCCGGGAGTGCGCCGCTGGTCGTGGCCACGTGTGATGCGGGCCTGTACCCGTGGCAGGCCCGCGTGCGGGATGAGCTGATGGGCCGGAGGCCGGGGGCGGTACGGGTCGCCACGGGGCTGCCGGAGGATGGCGCGTTGTGTTCTTACGGGCGGGGGAAGGTCAACTTGCGGGCGGTGGCTGAGGTTCTGGTCGTTGCGCGATGATTTCGTCCGCGGGCCGGTGGGGGCTGGTCGCGCAGTTCCCCGATCCCCTGGAGTAGCTCACCTTCACGGAATGTGTATGAGCTCCTTGATTCCCCTGGCCGCCAAGTAGCCCTCGTCCTCCGTCTTTTCCGCGAGGACCACCGCTGGCCGCACCCCCTGCTGGCGCAACCGCATCCACTCCTCGAAGTACGCGCCTCCCGGGCCCGATACCGATCGCGTGGACGGGGTGCAGTCCAGGATCAGGGCCGTGTCGCGGGGGAGGGCCGCCAGGGGGGCCACCCGGAGTTCCGCCACCGTGGACGCCAGGGCTTCCGCGATCGGCTTGGGGCGGCCCTGTGCGTCGAAGAGGCCCAGCGTGTACTCCAGTTCCGGGAAGTCCGCCAGGGCGCGGTCCACGTCGTGGGAGCACCACCACGTGACGCCCCACAGGCCCTCGCAGCCGGACGCGTTGAGGATCGTCTCGCGGGCGAAGTGCGGGGCGTCGGCGGCCGGGATGTGGGGTTCGGGGGCGCCCGTCTCCTGGACCCAGACCGGGCGGGAGGGGTCCTCGGCGTAGGCCTTGGCGAGTTCCGTGCCGTACTCGGCGAGGTGCAGGACCTGGGGTGAGCGGGGGCCGTAGAGGCCGGCGCAGCCGCCGGAGAAGACCCAGGGGTGGACGGTGGTGACGTCGCCCTTGCGGGCCGAGGCCTGCGGGGTGAAGGGGTGGTCGTCGCCGTACCAGGCCGCGTCGTACGCGGAGTGGGTCACCAGGCCCCCGCCCGCGCCGAGCCCCTCGCGGGCCGCCGCCAGCAGGGAGTCCAGGTAGTGGTCGACCTCCTCGACCGTCGCCGGGTTGTGCTCGATCAGGTTGTTGAGCTCGTTGCCCAGCTGGAGGCCGATGAGATTGGGGCGGCCGGACAGGGCGCGGCCGAGGGTGCGCAGCAGGTCGGCCTGGGCGGCGACGGCGTCCGGGTCGGTGAAGACGTTGCGGTGGTGCCAGCTGCGGGTCCACTCCGGGTAGAAGTCGAAGCTCGACAGATGGCCCTGCACGCCGTCCACCAGGACGTCCAGGCCCGCCTCGGCGGCCAGGTCGACCAGCTGCGCGAGCTGGTCGACGGCGGCGCTCCGGATCAGGGTGCGGTTGGGCTGGAGGAGCGGCCAGAGGTGGAAGACCCGGACGTGGTCGAGGCCGAGTCCGGCGATCTGGGCGAGATCCTCGCGGGTGCGGGCCGGATCGAAGTCGTGCCAGGCGTGGAACCAGCCGTGGCGGGGCGTGTAGTTGACGCCGAAGCGGAGCGTGGGAATGGGATCCTCCTCGGGTTCGGCCCGGTCCGACCTCGGCCCGGCTCGTCTTCCGCTCTTGTCCTGCGCGAATGTATCAATCACCATAGTCATCGATGGGTAATTATTTGAACCACGAACTGGGAGACGGTCCCGGCGCCCTGGTCATCGGCCTCGACGCCGGCGGCACCCGCACCCGCGCGCTTCTCGCCGCCGCCTCCGCCACCGACGGCCGGGTGCTCGGCGAGGCCGTCGGCGGCCCCGGCAACGCCATGACCGTGCCGGTCCCGCAGCTCACCGAGCACCTCGTCGAGGCACTCGCCCGAGTGGTGCCCGAGGAGGCGCGTACTCGGGTCGTGGCCGTGACCGGCGGTTTCGCGGGCGCCACGGCGGCCTCCGCACAGGACCCCGGCACCGTGAAGGCCCGTACGGCCCTCACCGAGGCGCTGCGCCGCCTCGGTATCCCGTCGGACCGGGTCGGCGTGTGCAGCGACATCGAGGCCGCCTTCGCCGCCGCCCCCGGCACCCCCTCCGACGGCCTCGCCCTGGTCGCGGGCACCGGCGCGGTCGCCCTGCGCGTCACCGCCCGGCGCGCCACCACCACGGTCGACGGCGACGGCTGGCTCCTCGGTGACGAGGGCAGCGGTTTCTGGATCGGCCGCAGCGCGGTCCGCGCCGCCCTGCGCATGGCCGACGGCCGCGGCCGCCCCACCGTCCTCGCCGCCTGGGTCGGCCGCACCCTCGGCCTGCCCGTCGACGTCCTCCCCAAGGGCGGAATCCCTTCGTACGACCATGGCGGCACCGACCTGCCGAGCGGTACCGGCACCCCCGCCCCCGGAGTCCCCGGCTGGGAGCGCGCCCGGCGTGAGGATTTCCGCCGGCATCTGCTGCCCGCCGTGATGGCCGACCCGCCGATCCGGCTGGCCCGCTTCGCCCCGCTGGTCGCCGAGGCGGCGGCCGAGAAGGACGCCGTGGCCCTGGCGATCCTCGCCGAGGCGGCCGACCACCTGCTGGAGACCGTACGGGCGCTGGAACCGCGCCCCGGCGAGCGGATCGTCGCCACCGGCGGCCTCCTCGGGCCGGCGGGCCCCCTCACCGCCCCGCTGGCCGAGCGGCTCCACGCCCATGACCTGAGCCTCGACTGGGTGGCCGACGGCTGCCCCGGCGCGGTCGCCCTCGCACGACTGGCCCACACCTCATGAGCGACGCCCTCTACCGCGACCCCACCGCCCCTACCGACGCCCGCGTCCGCGACCTCCTCGCGCGGATGACCCTGCGCGAGAAGGCCGGCCAGCTCAACCAGCGGATGTACGGCTGGGACGCCTACCGCCGCACCCCCGGCGGCGGCTTCGAACTCACCGACGCCCTGTACGCCGAGACCGACCGCTTCGAGGGCCTCGGCGCCCTGTACGGCCTCCAGCGCGCCGACGCCTGGTCCGGCGTGGACCACGGGAGCGGGCCCGGCGCCGAGGACGGGGCCGAACTGGCCGAGCTGGTGCAGCGGCACGTCGTGGAGCGGAGCCGGCTCGGTATCCCCGCCCTCTTCGTCGAGGAGGTCCCGCACGGCCTCATGGCCCTGGACGGCACGGTCCTCCCGGTCAACCTGGCGGTCGGCGCCGGCTGGGACCCGGACCTGTACGAGCGTGCCGCCGCGCACGCCGCCGCCGAACTGCGCGCCCGCGGCGGCCATGTGGCCCTCGTCTCGGCGCTGGACATCGTCCGCGACCCGCGCTGGGGCCGCACGGAGGAGTGCTTCGGCGAGGACCCCTACCTGGCCGCGCGGCTCACCCAGGCGCTGGTCCGGGGGATGCAAGGGGCCGGTGACGTCTTCGCGGAGGACAAGGCCCCCGTCGTCCTCAAGCACTTCGCGGGCCAGGGCGCCACCGTCGGCGGTCGCAACTCCGCCGAGTCCGAGCTCGGTTGGCGCGAGCTCCACGAGATCCACCTCCCGGCCGCCCGGGCCGGTGTCCGCGCGGGCGCCGCCGCCGTCATGGCCGCGTACAACGAGGTCGACGGGATGCCCTGCTCCGGCAACCGCGCCCTGCTCACCGGGCTGCTCCGCGAGGAGTGGGGCTTCGAGGGGCTGGTCATGGCGGACGGTCTCGCCGTCGACCGGCTGGCCCGTATCACCGGCGACAAGGTCTCGGCGGGCGCTCTCGCGCTCAACTCCGGTGTGGATCTGAGCCTTTGGGACGAGGGCTTCACCCACCTGGAGGAAGCGGTCGAGCGCGGGCTCGTCGAAGAGACGGTCCTCGACGCGGCCGTCGCCCGCGTCCTGCGCCTCAAGTTCCGGCTGGGACTGTTCGAACGACGGCACACGGCCGCCGCGCCGCCGCCCGGTGGCGCGGAGCTCAGCAAGGAGATCGCCCGGGCCGCCGTCACCCTCCTGCGCAACGACGGGGTCCTGCCCATCGGCGGCCACGTCTCCCGACTCGCCGTGCTCGGACCCCAAGCGGCCACCACCGCGCACCAGTTGGGCGACTACACGGCCCCGCAGCGCCCCGGCACCGGCAGCAGCGTCCTCGACGCCCTGCGCCGGCTCGCCCCGCCCGGACTCGACATCCGCCACGCCCCCGGCTGCGCCCTCACCGGCACGGACCTCTCCGGCATCCCGGCGGCGATCGCCGCGGCCGCCGCCTCCGACCTCGCCGTGCTGGTGCTGGGCGGCAGCAGCGCCCGCACCACCGGGACCGAGTTCGACGCCAACGGGGCCGCGCTCACCGCGGTCCCCGAGATGACCTGCGGCGAGGGCGTAGACCTGGCCGAACTGCGGCTCGGCGCGGCCCAGTACGCGCTCCTCGACGCCGTCGTGGCCACGGGCACGCCGACCGCCGTCGTCCTGGTCCAAGGGCGCCCGCACGTCGTACCCGACACCGCGCCCGCGCTGCTCACGGCCTGGTACCCCGGCCCCTGGGGCGGCGACGCCATCGCCGAGGTCCTGCTCGGACTCGCCGAACCGGCGGGCCGACTCCCGGTCTCCGTGCCGCGCTCGGCGGCCCAGCTCCCCGTCTACTACAACCACAAGGACACCGAGTACGGCGGTTACGTGGACCAGAGCGCCGAGCCGCGGTACTCCTTCGGGCACGGGTTGTCGTACACGGACTTCGCGTACGGCGAGCCGCGCCTGACGGGACGTACGGTCGAGGTCGACGTCACCAACACCGGCCCGCGCTACGGCCGTTCAGTGGTCCAGGTCTACCTTCGCCGCCTCGTCACGCCGACCTGGCCGCGCACCCTCGAACTGTGTGCGTTCGAGGGTGTCGGCCTGGCTCCGGGGGAGCGCCGTACGGTGACCCTGCCGCTCCGAGGTCTCGGTGGCACCGTCGAGATCAGGGTCGCCGCGTCAGCCGCGGAGGCGCTCGGTGTGAAGGGTCACAGCTTCACGGCCCCCGCCGAGACGCCCTTGTAGAACCACCGCTGGGTGATCACGAACAGCACCAGCACCGGGATCACCGAGATCACCGAACCGGCCATCACCATCCGCTGGTCGTAGCCGAACGACGAGCTCTGGAGACGGGAAAGTCCCAGCGTCAGCGTCATGTTGCTCTCGGAGCGCAGCACGATCAGCGGCCACAGGAAGTCGTCCCAGGCGCTGATGAAGGTGTTGATGACGACGACCAGGATCGCGCCCCACGCCGACGGCAGGTACAGGTACCGGAAGCGCTGCCACTCGTTCGCGCCGTCCAGCATCGCCGAGTCCTCGATCTCGCGCGGGACCGCGAGGAACGCGCCGCGCATGAGGAGGACGTTGATCGCGCCGACGAAGCCGGGGAGCCACACGCCGGCCAGGCTGTCGACCAGGCCGAGGTCCCGGATGCTCAGGAACAGCGACACCATGATCGACTCGAAGGGGAACATCATCGAGGCGACCAGGACCACCCAGACCGCCTTGCGGCCCTTCCAGCCGGGCTTGGAGAGCATGTAGCCGGCGGTGGTGGAGAACACCAGCTGGCTGGTGACCGACAGGGCCACCACGATCAGGCTGTTCTTGATGTACGACCACACCGGCACCTGGTCGAAGACCGTCCGGTAGGCGCGCAGGGTCGGGTGGTGCGGCAACAAAGTGGCGTCCGCGCCGAAGACGTCCTCGCTCGTGCCCTTCAGGGACGCCAGCAGCTGCCACAGCAGCGGGCCCACCGTGAGGCCGAGCACCAGGAGGAGCAGCAGATAACGGACGATCAGCTCGCGGGGGCGGCCGTAGTCCCGCCAACGCGGTGTCAGGCGGCGGCGCTTGGGCGCGAGGGCGGTCGTCGTCATGCCTCGTCCTCCTTCGTCAGGCGCTGCGCCAGCAGGGTCAGCCCCAGCGTCAGCGCGAACAGGGCCACGCTGACGGCCGAGCCGTAGCCGGCGTTGCCGGTGATGGGGTCCAGGCCGACGTCCCGGATGTAGAACGGCAGGGTGCGGTCGGCGCCGCCGGGGCCGCCGGTGGAGCTGCCGAGCATGTAGATCTCGGTGAAGACCCGGAGCGAGCCGATGCCGGTGAGGGTGCCGACGAGCATCATGGCCTGCCGTACGCCGGGCACGGTGATGTGCCAGAAGCGGCGGGCAGCTCCGGCGCCGTCCATGGCGGCGGCCTCGTGGAGTTCCTTGGGCACGTTCCCGAGGGCGGCCAGGTAGAACACCATGTACCAGCCGAGGCCCTTCCACAGGGTCAGGCCCATCGCGGACAGCAGGATCAGCCACGAGTCCGACAGGAACGGGATGGCCGACCTGATCAAGTGGGCTTTCTGGAGCCAGGTGTTGACCAGTCCGTCGTCCGCGAGCAGCCACTGCCAGCTCAGGCCCACGACCACGCTGGAGGCCAGCACCGGGGTGTAGAAGGCGGACCGGAAGAAGCCGATGCCCGGCAGGTTCTTCTCCACCAGCACCGCGAGCAGCAGCGGCAGCAGCACCATCAGCGGTACGACGATCAGCGCGTACAGGATGCTGTTGCGGGTCGCCAGCCAGAAGTCCGAGTCGTCCAGCATCCGCGTGTAGTTGTCGAGCCCGACGAAGCTCGACGCGCCGCCCAGCGGCTTGGCGTCGGTGAACGACAGCAGCACCGTGTTGAGGAACGGGAACACGCCGAAGACCACCGCGCAGGCGATCGCGGGCGCGGTCCACAGCCACGGCAGCCACCAACGGCGGTACATGGCCGCTCCGTTGGCGCCGGGGGCGGGGCCGGGGAGCGCGGCCCTGGCGAGTCGGCGGAGACGGGACGGGGCCGGGCCCGGCGCGGAGGAGGTCGGGGACTCCGCCACGCCGGACACCGGCTTCATGGTCTGTGCCGTCACCGTCAGCTGCCCTGCTTCAGCAGTTCGTTCGACTTCTCCTGGGCGTCCTTGACGGCGTCCGCAGCGCTCTTCTTGCCCTGCATGGCCAGCTGCACCTGGGACACGATGGCGTTCTGCACGGCCGGGGAGAGGTTGGTCTGGTTGGTGTCGGCCGTCTTGAGCTGGTCGGCGACGAGCTTGCGGGCCTGCGAGAACGGGTCGCTGCCGGTGACGTTCTGGAAGAACGGGTCGTTCAGTGACTCGGTGGTGGTCGGGAAGATCACCACCTTCGGGTCCTTGCACCAGGCCGTCTGGTTCTCGGCGTCGGTGAGGAACTCCGCGAACGACAGAGCCACCGGGGCGTGCTTGCTGGTCGCGGCGACCGAGATGTACTGCGGGGCGCCGGCGGAGGCGCGGCCGAGCGCGTCGTAGGGCTGCTGCCCGACGGCCGTCTTGTCGTAGACGGACGGGCTGTTCTGCTGCACGAACCGCACGAAGCTCGGGTTCGTCGAGCCGTACGCGACCTTGCCCTGGCTGTAGAGCGTGGACGGGTCGTTGCTGGAGGACAGCGAGTCCTTCGGCATCGCGCCCTCCTTGTACAGCTTCGCCATCCAGGCGACCCACTGGGTGGTGCGCGGGTCGTCGGCGAAGACGGCGGACTTGCCGTCGGGGGAGAGGACCTTGATGCCCATCTGGTCGAAGTCCGCGGGGATGCGCCAGATCGGGTTGGCCATCGTCGCGAAGAACTTGCCGTCGGAGGCCTTGGCGACCTTCTCGTAGTCGGCGAAGAGCCCGAAGATGCTCGTCGGCGGCTTCGCCGGGTCGACGCCGGCCTTCGCCAGCAGGTCCTTGTTGTACGTCAGGAGGACACCGCCGGTGTACCAGGGCAGCGTGGTGTGGATCGACTTGCCGGAGGCGTCCGCGAAGGTGGCGGTCTTCCAGAAGGACGGCACGAAGGGCTTGGCCGCGTCGGGGTCCTTGGTGCCGATGTCGAGCAGGTAGCCCGCCTTGGTGAGGGCGGTCGCCGTCGGCGCGTTGACGTTGATGACGTCGGCCATCGTGCAGGCCTGGGCGTCGGCGACGGTCCGGCTGGTGAACGTGTTGTCACCGGGGTCGTCGATCCACTTGACCTTGGTGCCGGGGTGGGCCTTCTCGAAGTCGGCGATCACTCCGTTGAAGAAGTCACCGAAGTCTTTCTTCAGGTTCGTCGTCTGGAAGGTGATGTCGCCCTTGACCTCGCCGGTGAGCTTGCCCGACCCGACGTTGCCCTTGTCGACCTTGCAGCCGCCGGCGGTGGCGTCACCGCTGTCGGAACCGCCGCCGGACAGGCCGCAGCCGGCGGCCGTGAGCGACAGCACGGCGATACAGGTCAGGGTGCGGGTCAGTCTCTTTACGCGCATGTGATGCCCCTCCACGGCTGGTTCAATGAACCAACTCCGACTCCGATTGATGAAAAGGTGGACCAGAATTCATCGGAGGTCAATGGTTTGCCGTGTTGCTTTTAGGTTCCGTAGGAGATCAGTGACGGTGTTCGTGGTCCGGATGGGACGGATCGCCGGGGTGTTCGTGCCCGTGGGAGTAGGTCACACCGGCGCGTGCCTGGTCCAGCCAACCGAAGAAGGCCTGGTGGCCCGCGGCCCGTTGCAGCTCGCGTGAGATGGCCTCGCGGACCTCTTCGTACACGCGTACGTCCTCCGGGGCCGCTCCGTCGAAGGGGGTCACGCCTCGGCGTAGCGCGTCCGGGGTGAGGAAGCGGTCCTGGTTGCGGTCGTAGTAGTCGCGTACGGCGGTCTCCGGGACCGTCTGTTCGGACTCCAGGGCGGCGAGGAGGGTGCGGGCGGCGGGGGAGTGGGCCAGCGCTGCGGCGACGATGCTGCCCAGGTCTGCGACGTCGGACTCGGCCAGGGTGAGGGCCTTGGCCGGGGAGAGCTCTTCCGGGACCTTCAGGCCTCGGTCGGCGCAGGCCCTTCGGGCGAGTTCGTCGGTGACGATCACTTGGGTGGCCCAGCGGCGTCTTTGTCTCGCGACAGAGGGGGGTTCCATCTGTCGTCGGGCGGGTGCGGGGCCGTCGTGGCTGGTCGCGCCCCGCGGCGGAGCCGCAAATTGATGCAGCCCCGCGCCCCTATAGGGCGCTTCCAAGAAGGCGTTCACCCGTGCTGTCGGCAGGGGTTCGCCGTCTATCAGTGCTGCGTGTTCCGGCGTCACGGAGTCACCTCCAAGGGGATCGTCCTCGTGTATGCCACCTGGCCGTTCCATGCCGTCTTCGCCATCAGCCAGTACGAGCCCGGTGGGATCGATGAACCGTCCACCTCGATGACCGCCTCCGTCCGCTCCCCTCCCCGCACCCTGAAGCCCTGCAAGCCCGGTCCCACGCCCCGCCACGTGCCCCAGGACGACACCGCCCACAGCTGGCCGCCGACCGGGCCCCGGGTGGTGTTGTGCAGGCTCACCGGAACCTGAGCCCGCTCACCGTGGCGCACGGTGACCCGGTCGGCGTTCAGCTCGCACGTCAGTCCCGGACCGGCCGGTGGGGAGCCCGGCACGTCGAGGCCGACGACGTCCTCGTAGGTCTGGCCGCCGTACGTCAGCCGGGCCCTGAGCCAGTGGCGGCCGGGCTCGGCGCCCGGTGGCGGTGTCACCCTGACCTCGGACAGGGAGAAGCCGCCGGGGCCCAGCGCGTACGGCAGTTCGGCGGGCTCCGCGGACCAGCCGGGTGGTACCTCGAAGACCACGGTGCCCTGCGTCGAGGTGTCCGTGAGTTCGGAGCCGACCCGGACCGTCGCGGTGACGGGGCCGGTGGCGGTCAGAGCGGTGGGGGAGACGTAGACCGACACCGGCATGTTGCCCCGGGGGGCCGGTCCGGAGTTGTGGAGCCAGTAGCGGGTGTGGATCGGCTGGGCGGGCTCGTGGGCGGCGACGCCGGGGTCGGTCCCCGGTTCGGGGGCCTGCGGGGGTGCGGCCAGGACGGTGGCCACCTCGAAGCCGGTGAGCGCCGTCTCCAGGGTCCCCTCGCCGTCCGGTGTCAGGGGCTCGCCCGGCCTTTCCAGTACGTCCGCCCGGGCGCCCTCCGTCCAGGCGACCGGCCCGCGCACCCGGGCCCGCACCGGTCGCCCGTTCACCTCGTGCACCCGGACCACGACCCCGCGGCCGGGGTCCGCCGGGACGGAGCTCCCCCTGGCCAGCGGTGAGCCCAGCGGCTTGAGGGCGTCCAGGAGCACCTCGCGGGCCGGTTCCACCTCCAGCAGGGAGGTCGTGCGGGGCAGCAGCGGGTTCTCCCCCTCGTCGCGCACCCTGGCCGTGAGCGGGTGGTTGAACTCGTGGCCGCGCGCGGGGAGTTCGAGGTCCCGCCAGTCGCCCTCGCCCGCGACGACCGCGTACTCGAAGGTGTGCGACCAGCGCTGGAGCTGGAAGCCCGAGCCGTCGGGGGTGGTGCGGCGGGGCGGGTCGACCCAGATGCCGGACGGCCAGCCGGTGCAGGAGCGCATGAGCGACATGTAGAGATCGCCGGAGCTGGTGATCACACAGCCGGGCGTGCCCCGGTTCAGGACGGCGAAGCCGCGCCCGTCCCAGGCGTCACCGGGCGGGAGGGCCTCGCCGCCGCCCGCCGCGGTGGCCGTGATCGTGAAGTCGTCGAGGTCGGCGATCAGCGTGTCCACCGCCTTCGCGTCCCCCGAGGGGTCGGAGCCCGCGACCACCAGCAGCGGCAGGCGTTCCAGGTCGCGCAGGTCGGCGCCGGGCACCCACTCCTCGCGCAGGGAGGCACGCGGCGCGACCCAGACGGCCGCCACGCCCTGTTCGGCGACCTGGCGGCGCAGTTCGCGGTCGGCGGCCGGGTCCATGGCGAGGGCCTCGGCGACCAGGGAGTTGCGCTCCGGGCCGCCGACGGCGATCCGTATGTCGGGGAGGTTGGAGTCGACCTCCAGGTCGCCGTAGCGGGGGCCGCCGGCGATGGTCGAGGTGGCGGTGACGCCCGCACGGACCAGGGCCGCCGCGAGCGGGGCGCCCAGCTCACCGGCCTCGTCCCAGTCGGCGTACACCAACTCGGCGACCCCGATGGACCGTTGGCCCAGAGCCGCCCCGGAGTCGTCCCGGAGCGCGACCCGGGCCGTGGAACCGAGCGCGAACCAGGTGTTGGCCGGGTTGTCCAGCGTCCAGGGGAACTCCTCGCTGTTGACCTCCACGAAGCCGAAGCCCCGCCCGATCACCGCGTCGGCGACCTCGTGCACGGGCAGTCCGCCCCGCACGTCGGAGGGCCAGCGGACGCGGATCAGGCGGTCCTCGCCGTCGTAGCCGTCGATCGTCGTGGAGACGTCGAGCCGGTCCACGCCGGTCCACAGGGTCAGGCGCTGGGTGTACCTGAACAGCCCGAGGTCGGCGCGGACGGTGATGCGGGAGCCGGCCGGGGAGTGATCGACATCGATGTCGGCGGGCACGTCACGGCTGCGGGCGGCTGTCGTGCCGGTAGGGGTGAGGTGCCAGGGGCCCTCGCCGAAGCGCGGGTGCCGGGCGAACTCCTCCTGGACGACGAGCTCGTTGCCGATGTCCCCGGCGGGCAGGAGTTCCCGGTCCTCGGCGACCGACCTGAGACTGCTCACGGCGCCGCCGCGCACCGGGTCGACCGTCACCTCGTAGAACTCGTTGCGGATGGTCGTGCCCTCGCCGGGGGTCCACTCGGGGATCGAACCGGCCGCCAGGGGCAGGGCCTTGAGGCCCGTGCCGGGCACCTGCGGTACGACGACCCGGAGGGTGCCGTCCTCCTCGCGGACGGCCGGCAGCGGCTGGAAGTCGTCGCCGACGGGGACGAGCCCCGGGTCGGCGACGGTCAGCACGTCCCGCCGTTCCCAGGTGGCGGGGTTGAAGACCACGAGGTCGGGTCCGGTGCCCGGCTCGACCCGGTCGGCCAGCGCCTTCGTCGCGTCGGCGTGCACGGTCTCGGCGAGGTCGGCCAGCTCCCGCCAGCCGGTGAGGAGATCGATGTACACCTGGTCCGACTCGGAGCCGGTGATGGCGTCGTGGTGGGCGCCGTAGACCAGCTGCCGCCAGGCCTTGTCGAGGGCCGCGTCCGGATAGGGGTGACCGGTGACGAGCGAGGCGAGCGTCGCCCAGGCCTCCGCGTCGGCGAGGAGCGTCTCGCCGTACCGCTGGGCCTGCTTGGTGTCGATGTAGGAGACGTCCTTGCCGGTGTAGACCGGGTTCATGTCCCGCGTCTGCGGGGACGCCTTGCGGCCCTCGGCCTCCAACTCGGCGCGGACGGCGGCGAAGAAGTCCCGGGGGATGCCGGAGACGAACCGCGGCCACACGTAACGGGCGTTCCAGTCCCGGTGGATGTCCATCACCCAGCGGCACGGTGGGGCGTAGTCACCGCCGACCGGGAGCAGCACGTTGCGGGTGAGCGCGACCTGCTTGAGCCCCTTGAACAGCTTGAGGGCCTCGGCCTCCGCCGCGGGCAGGGTGGGCGCGTTGTCGATCCGCCAGCCGGCCCCGTAGTGGTTGACCATGTACGCGGTGAGGATCCCGCGCCCCGAGGGGGCGATCCAGTCGAACTCGGCCGGGAACTGCATCCGGTTCGGATCCCGCGGCTCCTCGCCGAACACCGAGAGCGTGGGCCCCCACTGGTGGAACGGCCCGCGCGCCCAGGAGCTGGACGTGACGCCCGCGTCCGCCATCAGCCCCGGGAACTGCGGGTCGTGCCCGAACGCGTCCAGCTGCCAGGCCGTCTCCGGGGACGCCCCGAGGATCGCCCGCTGGTATCCGTCGCCGTAGAGGGCGTTGCGTACGGTCGCCTCGGCCCCGGTGAGGTTGGTGTTCGGCTCGTTGTAGGTGCCGCCCATGATCTCGACGCGGCCGGTGCGGATCAGCTCCCGCAGGAAGCCGCGCTCCTCAGGGAAGGCGTCCCAGTACGGCTTGAGGTAGTCGACCTCGGCGAGCACGAAGGTGTACGCGGGGTCGCGCCGGGCCAGATCGGAGTGCGCCCTCACCAGGCTCATCCCGGACTGGCCGCGCGAGTCGAAGGTACGGGCGGGCAGTCCGGTGCCGGCCGGGTCGTCGGCGACGTCCCAGGTCTCGGTGTAGGCGCCCTGGGTGTTCCACCAGACCGGGTCGTAGTGGAAGTGGCTGACCATGAACATGGTCCAGCCGGGCTCGGCGACCGTGAACTCACCGGTGCCGCTCGCGGTGTGCTCCCGGTCGGTGGCGGTGACCGTCATCGGTCCGTCGGCGCCGGTCACGGGTATCTCGGCGCGTACGGTGCCGCTCTCGCCGACGGTCGCGACCGTCTCCCCGTGGGCGGCGCCCTCGACGGTGACACGGACCGACCGGCCCGGGACGTGCTCGATCTCGACCGCCACCACCTGACGCGGTTGCCCGGGGGTGCCGACGAACAGCTCGGTCGACTCGACAGAGGTGACGCGCATGGGGCTCCTACGAGTGCTCGTGCGTGCTCGGGGGAGCCCCATCCTGGCACCGCCGGGATGATTCAAACAACCATCTTCAGTTATCTCAGGTGGTTCATCCATACATTCCGGGCCAGCCGGAGCGTGGCTCAGCGGGCCCGGCGGTTCTTCACGGCGTGCTGCGGGGTGATGTGGTCGGTGAGGGCGAGGGAGGCGCTGGCCCGCTGGTAGGCGACCTGGCCGACCCGGACGTAGAGGCAGTCCACGATCATCAGGACGGAGTGCCGGCCGCCGATGCTGCCGGTGCGGAAACTGGTCTCCGAGGTCGCCGAGATGAGCCGGATGTCGGCGGCCTTGGCCAGTGGGGAGCGCGGATCGGTGGTGATGGCGATGGTGGTCGCGCCCCGCTCCTTGGCCATCTCGAAGGGTTCGAGGGTCTCGCGGGTGGCGCCCGAGTGGGAGATCCCTATGGCCACGTCGGCGGGGGTGAGCAGGGCCGCGGAGGTGGCGGCGCCGTGCACCTCGGTCCAGCCGCGCACCTGGCAGCCGATGCGGAACAGCCGGGTCTCGGTCTCCTGGGCGACCGCGCCGCTGCCGCCGACGCCGTACACATCGATCCGGCGGGCCTTGGCCAGTGCCTGGGCCGCCCGCTCCAGGGCGTCGAGGTCGATGCGCTCGATGGTCTGCTGGATCGCGCGCAGGTCGGCGCTGCCGACCACCTGGACGACCCGCTCCAGGCTGTCGTCCGGGGAGATGTCGGGGCCGATCTCGGCCGAGCCCCAGTCGGAGACCTCGCCTCTCCCGCGCTCCTGGGCCAGTTCGATCAGCAGATGCTGGTAGGAGTCGAGTCCGATGGCCCGGCAGAACCGGGTCACCGTGGCCTGCGAGGTTCCGGTGCGGCGTCCCAGCTCGGCGGCCGAGCAGTGGGTGACGGCGGCCGGATCCTCCAGGATCAGCTCGCCGACCTTCCGCAGGGAACCGGCCAGCCGGGGCAGCTCGGTGCGGATCAGTGTGGTGACGTCCGTCGGAGGCATGGAAAGAAGGTATCAGCCACCCTTTGGGGCACTGATTGAATACCAGGACCGTGCTGTGATTTATTGATTCATCGATCGGTGATTGAATGGTGGTTCAATCCATCAGTGGGGAGTGTCGCGTGTCCGTCGAGTCAGTCAGCGCCCAGGGCTTCGCCGAACAGAGCCTGGACGTCCTCCGTCACGTCACCGAGTCCGCCCGCGAGGACGTGCGCCGAGCCGCCGGGCTGATCGCCGACTGCATCCGCGCCGACGGGGTGATCCAGGCCTTCGGCACCGGGCACTCCCAGGCGATGGTGCTGGAGATCGCGGGCCGTGCGGGTGGGCTCGTGCCCACGAACCGACTCCAGATGTCCGACCTCGTGCTGTACGGCGGGGACGCGCCGAGCGTTCTCGACGATCCGCTGCTGGAGCGCGCGCCGAGGGTCGCCGTCCGGCTGTACGACCTGGCCGCGCCTGCCCCGCAGGACCTCTTCGTGATCATCTCCAACTCCGGGGTCAACAACGTCATCGTGGAGATGGCGCTGCATGCGAAGTCGCGGGGGCACCGGGTTCTCGCGATCACCTCGCTCACCCACACGTCGGCCGTGCCGGCCGGGCATGCGAGCGGGAAGAAGCTGGTGGATCTGGCGGACGTGGTGCTGGACAACGCGGCGCCGGTGGGGGACGCGATGATGGCGTTGCCGGGGGGTGGGGCGGTGGGGGCGCTGTCGACTCTGACCGGGGTGATGCTGGTGCAGATGGCTGTCGCCGAGGCGTCGGGGTTGTTGCTTGCGTCCGGGGAGCGGCCGCCGGTGTATGTGTCGGCCAACGTGCCTGGTGGGTTCGAGGGGAATCTGGAGTTGGAGAAGCGGTATGCGGGGCGGGTTCGGCGTACGGCCACCTAGGGTTTGGGGTTTCTGGGGTATCGCGGGGAACTGGCGGCCGGTGGGGGGCTGGTCGCGCAGTTCCCCGCGCCCCTAAGTGTCCTGACCCTTAGTTCACAGGTACCGGAGTCAGGGCGACTGCCAGCGGATATGCGCCCGTTGTGTAGGCGTTGCCCGTGCTGCCCGTGCTCGTGTCCACCGGGACCAGGGCGTTGGCGTCCGCCGTTGTCACGTAGGCCGTGGTGCCGTCCCAGTTCAGGGACACGTCGAAGGCGGACCTGCCCACCTTCACCGGGGTGCCCGGGGCGCCGGTGACCGTGTTCACCGGGGTGATCGTGTCACCGTTGCTGGGGCTGACCCAGAGGGTGCGGCCGTCCGGGGACAGGCCCAGGCCGTACGCCTGGCCGGTGACCAGGAGGGTGGGTTCGGTGTCGTTCGTCGCCGTGTTGATGGGAGTCACCGTCGAGCCGCCCGAGTTGGAGACGTAGACCGTCCTGCCGTCGGGGGCCGCCACCACGTTGAAGGGGCTCGGGCCCACCGGGATCGCCCTGCCCGCCTTGGCGGTGGTGAGGTCGACGGGGGTGACCGTGTTGTCGTGGATGTTCGCCACGTACAGGGTCTTGGCGTCGGGGGTGATCGCCATGTTCTCGGGACCGTCGCCCACCGGTGTCGGTGTGCCCGTCTTCAGAGTGGCGGTGTCGATCGACTGGACCGTGCCGTCCGTGTAGTTGGCCACCCAGAGCGTGTCGCCGTCCGGGGTGAGGGCGAGGCCGGCCGGGACCTTGCCGACCGGCACCGTGGCGGTGACCTCGGCGCTCGCCACGTCGATCACGCTGACCGTGTTCGAACCCTGGTTGGCCGCGTACGCGGTACGGCCGTCCGCGCTCACCACGACCTCGCCGGGGTTGGCGCCGACGGCGATGTCCGTCGTCGTCCCGGAGGAGAGGTCGATCGAACTCACCGACGCGCCACTGAAGTCGGCCGTCAGGGCTCGGGGCGTGCCGGTGCCGTCCGTGACCTGGACGGGCAGTGCCCGGTCGAGGATGCCGGTGCCTTCCACGACGACCGAGTGCACGCCCACCGTCCTGCCCGTGAGGGTGATGGTGGCCTGTGTGCCGGTGCCTTCCGAGGGTGTGGCGGTGACGCCCGTGGGCACGTCGAGCTTCCAACTGACCGGCCCGGTCCGGGAGTCGGAGAGGTCGAGGGTGACCGTCGCCGATGCCCCGGGTTTCAGGGAGAGGGAGGGGGGCGAGAAGGACGCTTCCACGCCGGGGTCGGGGGCGTTCTCCAGCATCGTCGTGTAGAGGAACTGGTCCATCACGCCCGGTGAGACCTGCTGTGGTACGGCGTCCAACTCCTTGCGGTCGGCCTGGAGTTCGCCCCAGTACCTGGACACCGCCGTCGTGTCCCCGGCCTTGTGCGCCAGCAGCAGGTCCACGGCCGTCTCGCCCGCGCTCCCGTAGCTGCCGAGTTTGTCCAGCCAGGCGGAGGTCTCGTCGAGGAAGCCCGGGTTGTCGAGGTGGGCGCGCAACTGGGCGGGCGTGGCGGCCATGCCGGCGAAGTAGGACTTCAGTCGGGCCGCCGCCCGGTCGACTCCGCTGTTCTGCTGCAACGCCTCGCGGAAGGCGGCGATCAGCCCGGTGAGGGTGGGGGACTCGGTCGCGTCGAGCTGGGAGGAGTAGTTGTTCTCCGCGAAGACGCGCAGCCACTTGGCGGCGCCGGTGCCCTGTCCGGCCAGATCGCGGACCGAGGCGAGGAACGCCTCGCGGGGGTCGTAGGCGTTCGGGTTCCACAGGTAGGCGGCCGAGGTGAACAGGGCGAGCCGGCTCGCCTCGGCCTGGACCATCGGGTTGGCGGTCACCCCAGTGGCCTGCGCGGCCACGCCCGGTTCGCGGCCGGTGTAGGGGCCGAGGAGGAGACGGCTGGTGACGTAGTCGTTGACCGGGTAGTTGTCCCAGACCAGGATCGGGTGGCCGTAGACCTCGCGGGCCTGCTTCAGCTGGTCGGTGGTGATGGTGGGCGCGATGACGCCGACGCCGGTCCACTCGACGACCACGGACGGGTCGAGCCGCTCCCGCAGGGCCTTCTTGTAGGGGGAGTCGGCCAGGTCGGAGTACTCGGTGGGGACCGTCTCCAGGGGCTCGAGGTCCGGGTGCTGCGCGGAGAACCGCTTCCAGACGGTGTTCAGCAGCTGGGCCTGGGCGGCACCGGCCGCACCGCCGCCGGTGCCGAACTCCTTCTCGTCCTCGGGGCAGTTCCACTTCGTGTAGCTGATGTCGTCGAGAGGAATCGCGAAGGAGCGGACACCGATGGCGTACAGCGAGTCGAACTTGGTGACGAGGGCCTTGATGTCCGCCTCGGAGGAGTAGCAGACGGAGAGGCCGGGGGAGAGGGCGTAGGTGAAGCGGACGTGGTCGGCCGTGGCCCGGTCCACCAGCTCCTTCAGCTGGGCCAGTTCGGCGGGCGGGTACTCGTCCCGCCAGCGGGCCCGCAGATAGTCGTCGTCCTTGGGGGAGTAGACGTACACGTTCTGCTTCGTACGTCCGTAGAAGTCGAGCTGGGCGAGCCGCTCGGTGTGGGTCCAGGGGGTGCCGTAGAAGCCCTCGATGACTCCGCGGAGGGCGGCGGTGGGCCAGTCGCGGATGGTCAGCGCGGGCAACTCCCGGCGCCCGTCGAGGAGTTGGCGCAGGGTCTGGGCGGCGTAGAAGGTGCCGGTCGCATCGGCGCCGGAGAGGGCGAGGAGGGACCGGCCGCGGCTGCGGCCGGCGGCGAGGACGTAGCCGCCGGAGGGCAGGCCGCTCGGGGAGCCGGCGTGGAGCTGTTTCAGTATCTGGGCGGTGGCCCTGTTCTCGCCGGGGCCGCCCAGGTACACGGTGAGGGCGCCCGGGGGTGGGCGGTCGCCGCTGTGCACGGTGGTGATGCGGTCGGCGCCGGCCGCCTTGAGGGCCGCTTCGACGACCCGTCGGGCGGAGGGGTCGGTGCCGGGTCCGACGACCTCGACGACCCGGTCGGGGACGGGCAGTCGGCCCTTTCCGACGGTCATGTGCTGCGGAGTCGGCCAGACCTGGGGCGCGGGCTGCCGGGGCGCGGCGGAGGCGGGGGCCCCGGGGGCCGCCAGGCCGAGGGCGAGGAGCAGGGCGGCGGCCGTACGTCTGAAGTTGATGAATGAATCCACCCTGAGAGGCTATTGACGTTGAATGAAGCATTCAATGGGGCGAATGCTCAAAGAACCTTCCGGTGCACGAGTGCCGACATGCACAGCACCCCCGGCAGCAGCGGCAGCCACACCGTCAGGACGCGGTAGCCGATCAGGGCCGCGGTGCCGATGCTCACCGGAACGCCGTAGACGGACAGGGTGAAGACCATGGCCGCGTCCACCGGGCCGATGCCGCCCGGCGCGGGCACGGACCCGACCGCGGTGCTCGCGGCCAGGTACGCGAACGCGACCTGCGCCCAGGACAGCGTCACGCCGAGCGAGGCGCCGACCGCGTGGATCACGCTCGCCTGGAGCAGGGGCGCGGCGGCCGCACCGCCCCACAGGGCCAGGACCCGGCTGGGCATGGTGTGCAGCCGGCGCGCGTCGGTCAGGGCGGTCCGCACGAACGTGACCGCCGGGCGGCGCAGCGGACGGACCAGGACCAGCAGCAGGAGCGTGCCGCCGAGACCGAGCGCCGCGGCCGCCACGGGCAGGAACAGCATGCGCCGGTCCGGGACGAGCTCACCGAGCCGCAGCAGGCCGGGCAGGGTGACCAGGAAACCGACCAGCACCAGTGTCTTCGCGATCGGCCGGACCAGCGAGTACAGCGCGAGCGAGGCGGTGGCGCGGGCCAGCGGGATGCCCCGGCCCTGGAGGAAGCGCAGGGTGACGGCGTGGGCGCCGAGACTCGCCGGCAGCACGTGGTTGGCGGCACCGGCGGCGAACTGCGAGGCCACCAGGAGCCCCGGGGGCAGCCGCTCGGGGAGCGCGCCCTGGCGTACGACGGAGGCGGACACCCAGCCGAGGCAGGTCCACAGAAGCGCGACCAGCAGCCACCCGGGGTCGGCGTCGGCCAGCCGCGCGGTGCCGTCGTACAGGGCACGCCAGTCCAGCACCGCCCAGACGGCGATGAGCAGGAGGGGCAGCAGGGTCAGCAGCCGGCGGGTGAGACGGGACAGGGAGCGGCGGGAACCGGCGGGGGCGGGGGCCGGGGCGCTGCTCGGGAGCGGGGCCGGGGCGGGGGCGGGGAGCGGCCCCGGGGGACCTTCGAGCGGAAGCAGGGACACGGCTCACGTCGTCCTTTCGCGTCATGCCCCGTGCGGGACACGGGGCATGACGGAGGCAAGGCGATGCACAGGGGACGAGGGAAACGTTCCCGCTCGGCGTGACGTTCAAATGTCCGGCAGTCGAAGGAGTGCGGGCGGGTGGGCGACACGGGGTGGGGCGGCGGTCGCGTAAACGGGTCGCCCCGGCACCCGTGTCGGGGTGCCGGGGCGAGTGAGGCGAGTGGACTCTCAGCTGATGAAGGAGCCCGGGGCGCAGGCGGACGAGGTCACCCAGGTGTGCGACTGGATGTTGTTGTTCATGTTCGCGTTGTTGGTGAAGTGGTTCCGGCTGAGGTCGTCCACGTACTTCTCGCCCGGCAGGAGGCAGCCGTACGAGCCGTCGTTGTAGTTGTCAAGCCAGTAGAAGGCCACGACGTCCTTGCCGCCGACGAAGCCGCTGTTCATCACGGACGAGGCGCGGTTCGTGTCGCTGCCCTGGAAGGGGCCGGAACCGTCGCCCCACGAGGGGTCGCTGCCCGCGGTGACGCCGAGGAGTTCGCCGCCGCAGTCGGTGCCGTCCCAGGCACGGACGTCGCCGTCGCGGCCGTGCGCGTTCCAGTTGGCGTTGCAGCCGGGGCCCGCGTGGGCGGTGGCCGGGACGGCGATGCCGAGGGCCGCGATGCCCAGGGTGGCGAGGGAGACGGTCAGCTTGCGCATGACGGATTCCTGTTCTGTTCGCGCCTCGTGGGAGGCGTGGTGGGGATGGTGAGGTGACGATCCGCGAGCGTCGTCGCGGGGTCTGTCCGTGACGCGCGTGTCACGGATGTTCTGGGACCGGTGCGTACCAGGTCAGGTGCGGGCCGGGACGGTGCGCTCGGCGACGGTCAGCGCGTGCCGTTGCATCCGCAGGTGGGCGGTGAGGGCGGGACCGTACGTGCCGGCGAGTTCGCCGATGTAGTGGGCCTCGCGCCGCTCACCGATGGAGCGCAGGGAGACGGAGCGGGCGCAGGTGGCGTCGGCGACCGCGATCCGGGTCTCGTTCGCGAAGGACCTGGCCTCCTCGGCCGGGGTCTGCCGCGCGCTGTGATCGCGTGTGGACTGGCGTGCCGCGTCGGGGTCGGGGAAGGGGTGGCCGGCCTTGTTCATGCACCGCGACCAGGCCGCCACCGCGGTCTTGAACTCCTTGTCGGCCAGGAGCCTGCCCACGTACAGCGGGCGCAGGTTCCTGACGGTCACGTCGGAGCGGAACCACGCTTCCGGATCGCCGTACAGCGTCTTCTCCGCCTGCCCGGCGCAGCCGCCCGACTGCTTGCTGATCGTGCCGCCGGACGGTGTCGGCGCCTTCAGCACCACGGCGTCCCGACCGCCGTCCATCGCGATGTCGAAGGCCTTCTGGCGGGACCGGGAGAGGGACTTGCGGTAGGCGATGTTGGGGTTGCGCAGGCGGGCGAGGTCCTCCTTCGCCTCGATCCGGCTGCCGTAGCCGTGGCTGCGCGCCCAGTCGACGTCGTCCTGCACATAGCCGACCGGACGGCTCTCCTCCAGGCTCGGCGGCTTCTCCTCCTGGTAGTCGAAACCGTGCTTGCGCATGCACTCCGTGACGAGGTGCTGCTCGGCGTCGGAGATCCGCAGGTCCTGGGCGTAGGTGAGCTTGTCGGCGGCTGCGGCGGCCTCCGCCCGTGCGACCGGCGCGGCGCGGTGGGCCGTCCCGGAGTCCGCCGAGCAACCGGTCAGGACGAGCGAGGACAGAGCCGCGATCACGCCCACCGTGGTGGCCGCGCGTCGCGTGCTGCGTCCACTCGCTGTCACCGTCCGGCGTGGGGCGTCGGCGCGCTTCATCGGCATGCTCCTGGGGTGCGGTCGAACCGGGTTGTCCCTACGAGCCGTTGACGCCCCGGGAGGCGCGTCCGTATGCCCTCGGACCGCGGATTCTTTTTCTCGTGCCGGCGGTCATACGAGCGGCCCGCACCAGCCGTCCCTCAGGTGAGCCGGTTCTGTGCCGACCGTCGAAATCAGGCCAACCGCCGTTCGGTGGGGGTGTCGGTGAGTGGGGCCTCTGTTCCTGTGTCCAGGCGCTGTCCGGGGTCCACCCCGGGGTGATCAGCCGTTCGGATCCGGCCAGCGCGGCTGTGCGCACGCCGTGCGGTGTCCGTGCCCGTCGATATCGTCGATCGCGTATCCGTGGGGTGGGCGGTGCGGCGATCGGGGGACCATGCTCCAGGTACGGCTACTGGGTCCGGTGGAGGTGTGGCAGGGCAACCGGCGGGCCCCGCTCGGCGGGGTCAGACCACTCGCCGTCCTGTCCGCGCTCGTCGTCCACCTGGGCGAGGTCCTCTCCACGGAACGGCTCGTCGACTCCGTCTGGGACGAACAGGCCCCCGCGACCGCCAACGCCCTCGTCGCCACCCATGTCTCCGCGGTCCGCCGCGCCCTGGCCCGGGTCGACGCCGCCGAGGTGATCCGGACCCGGCCGCCGGGCTACGTCGCCGACCTCGACCCCGCCCAGGTCGACGCCCGCCGCTTCGAGGAACTGCTCGCGTCCGGCCGGTCCGAGGCCGCCCGGGGGCACGTCGCGGAGGCCGCCGAGCTGCTGTCCGAGGCGCTCGGACTGTGGCGCGGCCAGGAGGCCCTGGAGGGGCTGGCGCAGTCGTTCGCCAGGATCGAGGCGGCCCGGCTGGCGGAACTGCGGCTGGTCGCCCAGGAGGAGTCCTTCGGCCTGCACCTGGAGCTCGGCCGCGCCGACCGCACCATCGCGCCCCTGCTCGCCCACGTCGCCGCGCACCCTCTGCGGGAGCGGCCGCGCGGCCAGCTGATGACCGCGCTGTTCCGCACCGGCCGGGTCTCCGACGCCCTGCGCACCTACCAGGAGGGTCGCGAGGCCCTGCGGGAGGAGCTGGGCATCGACGCGGGACCGGAGCTACGGGCCCTGCACAAGGCGGTACTGACCAACGACCCGGCGCTGCTCGGTCCGGAGGACCGGCGCGGCGAGGGCTCACGGGCCGCCGAGGGGTTCGGGTCCGGTACCGGCCCGCGACCGCGGCCGCGGTCTCAGGGCGCCGCACGGCCCGGCGCCGGTGCCTCGCCGCCCGGTTCCTCGCCGTCAGGCGGTGGCTCCCGGGCCCATGAGTCCCCACGGTTCGGCACGGGGTCCCGGCCGGGCGAGTCCGATCCCCTTTCCCCCGGCTCCGGGGCGCACGAGTCCACTCCGTTCGGCTTCGGCTCCGGGGCGCACGAGTCCACTCCCCCCGGCTCCGGCTCCGGGGCGCGGGAGTCCTTTCCGTTCCGCCCCGGCTTCCGGCCGCACGAGTCCCAACCGTCCGTTCCCGGCTCGCGGTCGCCGCACGAGTCCGACACGTTCGGCCCCGGCTCCCGGTCCTCGGTGGCCGGGCGACAGGTCGGGGAGCGGGCGGCGGTGCGTCGTACGGCGGCCGGGGCCGGCGCGGCCACGCGACCCGCTCCCTCCCATCTGCCCCCGGACATCGCGGACTTCGTCGGCCGTGCCGACCAGATCGACTGGGCGGTCTCGCTGCTGGGCGGAGTCGACGACCCGGGCCGTACCGCCCCGCCCATCGGGGTGATCTCCGGACGCTCGGGGACCGGCAAGACCGCCCTCGCCGTCCACGTCGGCCACCGCACCGCCGAACTCTTCCCGGACGGCCGCCTGTTCGTGGACCTGCGGGCCGCCGACACCGCCCCCCTCCAGCCCGCCGACGCCCTCGCCCGGCTGCTGCGCGCCATGGGCGCCGAACCCGAGACCCTGCCGAGCTCGGTCGAGGAACTCACCGGCCTGTACCGCACGTACACCGGCCACCGCCGCATCCTGCTGATCCTCGACAACGCCGCCGGAGAGGCACACGTACGGCCGCTGCTGCCGCCCGGACCCGGCTCCGCGGTGCTGGTCACGAGCAGGCGCCGGCTGGTGGCGCTGGAGGGCGCCGCCCACCTCGACCTGACCGTGCCCGGCCAGGACGAGGCCCTCGAACTCCTGAGAAGGGTCGCCGGAGCGGACCGTACCGACGCCGAGCCGGAACAGACCGCCGAGATCGTCTCCCTGTGCGGGCGGCTGCCGCTCGCCGTGCGCATCGCCGGGGCACGGCTCGCCGCCCGCCCGCACTGGGTGCCCGGCCGGCTCGCCGCCCGGCTGCGCGACGAACGGCTCCGGCTCAACGAACTGCGCGCCGGGGACCTGGAGTTGCGCACCAGCCTCGAACTGGGCTACGCCGACCTCGACCCGCAGGAGCAGCGCGCCCTGCGCCGGCTCGCCCTGCTCGACCTGCCCGACTTCGCCGCCTGGATCGCCGCGCCCCTGCTGGACATCGGCACCGAGGAGGCCGAGGAGGCCGTCGAGCGACTGGTGGACTGCCACTTCATCGACGTGATCGGGGTGGACGGCACCGGCCGCAGCCGCTACCGCATCCACGACCTGGCCCGCGAACACGCCCGCGAACGCTGTCTGTCGGAGGAGAGCGCCGAGGAACGCTCGGCGGCCGTCCTGCGGCTCGTCGAGTGCTGGCTCGGACTCGCCGAGAAGGCCGCGGCCCGGGGCCCCGGCGGCGCGGCCCGCTACTTCCCCGAACCGGCCTCCGTACGGCCCGTCGACCCGCGGGACCCCGGGGCCGAGGAGGAACTGCTCGCCCGGCCCGCCGCCTGGTTCGCCGCCGAACAGGCGGGCCTGCTGGCCGCGGTGGACCACTGCGCCGACCACGGCCTGGACCGCGCCGCCCGGGACCTCGCCGGGGCACTGATCGCCAGCTCCGTCGCCCTGTACAACCAGTTCGACGCCTGGTCCCGCTCGCACACCGCGGCGATGGCTGCGGTGCGCCGCAGCGGCGACCGCGAGGGCGAGGCGTGGCTGCACGTCGGACTGGGCCAACTGCGCTACGAACAAGACGAGTTCGAGGAGTCGTACGGCTACTTCAGGGACGCCCTGAGGCTGTTCGAGGCCCTCGAGGACGTGCCGCAGGGGACGGCCCAGGCCCTGGTCGGCATGGCCACCGCCCGCAGGGAACAGGCCCTCTTCGCGGAGGCCCTGGAGCTGTTCGGCGCGGCGCTGGAGCGGTACGGGCCGGACGGCGACCGCGGGGCCCTGGCCCAGGTGCTGTACGGAATCGGCTGCGTCCACCGGGAACAGGGGCAGGGGGCGGACGCCCGCGAGGCCTTCACACAGGCCCTGGAGCTGTACCGGGCGGAGGACGACCGGTTCGGTGCGGCGCTGACCGTGCGTTCGCTGGGCCTGTGCCACAGGGCGGAGGGCGAGTGGGCGGCGGCGGAGGGGTTGCTGCGGGACGCGCTGCGGGGGTTCGCCGACCTCCACGACACTTTGGGCCTGATGTACACGGAGCAGTCGCTGGCGAAGGTGGAGCTGCGGCAGGGGCGGCTCGGCGAGGCGCGCGAGCGGCTGGAGCGGTGTCTGGAAGTCGCCCGCGACCGGCAGGACCGGTTCGGGGAGGCGCTGGTGCTGCGGACGCTGGGGGAGTGGCACCTGGCCGCCGGTGACGCGGTGGCCGCGCGGGGGCCGTTGGAGCGGGCGCTCGGTCGGTGGGAGGCGTTGCGGCTTCCCCTGTGGCGGGCGCGGACGCTGTGGGATCTGGGTGAGGTGTTCGACGCGGTGGGGGAGTCGGGGGCCGGTTCGGAGGCCCGGGCTGAAGCGATGGGTGTGTTTCGGGAGTTGGGGGCCAGGGAGGCGGGGGAGCGGGGTTAGTCGCCTACTGGGGTGCCGGGTTCGGTTGTAGGGCGGCTGCGGGTGCGTTGGGCCTGGTCGCGCCGTTCCCCGCGCCCCTTCGGGCGCGCTGCAGGACCCCGGGTATCTGCTTGCAGGCGTTCTGCAGAGCAATTGCAGAGGTGCCCGGGACGCTGTTCCCGTGACCGACATCATCACGCTTGCCGATCCTCGGGTCGCCGCCGTCCGGCCGGACGAATGCGGGGAGCCGCTCGTCGATCTGCGGGTCGGCGGGCAGTTGCTGCTCGACGAGCGGCAGGCCGACGGCGACGGCAGCTACGCCCATCTGCGGGCCGGCGCGCTGGAGCGGCTCGTGCGGGCGCAGCGGCTGCTGCCCGCCGGGATCCGGCTGCTGGTGGTCGAGGGGTACCGGCCGCCGGACCTCCAGCGCCGCTACTTCGAGCAGTACGCGGCGACCCTGCGCAAGGACCACCCGGACGCGGGTCCCGAGCGGATCCGTGAGCTGGCGAGCGCGTACATCTCACCGCCGGAGGTCGCCCCGCACGTCAGCGGCGGCGCGGTCGACCTCACCCTGTGCGACCACACGGGCCGCGAACTGCCGCTCGGCACCGAGGTCAACGCCACCCCGGAGGAGAGCGGCGGCGCCTGCCGCACCCACGCACCCGGCGTCAGCGCCGAGGCACGCGCGAACCGGGCCCTGCTCGGCCGCGTGCTCGGCGCGACCGGGTTCGTCAACTACCCCACCGAGTGGTGGCACTGGTCGTACGGCGACCGGTACTGGGCGCTGCTGCGCCGGGTCCCGGCCGCTCGCTACGGCCCCGCCGCCCCACCCCGCCCGCCGGCCTGACCACCGGCGCGGGACAGCACCACAGAACACCGCAAGGGATCACATGATCACCGCAAGGGATCACCGCAAGGGGGAACGAGTGGACCACAGTCCTCATGGCTGTCCGCCACCGCCGCGTGAGGCCGACACCCGGATGAGCCCGGGAGACTTCGACGCCTCCTTCACGGCCGACATGCCACGTCTGCGCAGACGGCTGCTGGCGCTGACGGGCAATCCGCACGACGCCGACGACCTGCTCCAGGAGACCTATCTGCGGCTCTCCCGACGGGCCCGCGCCCAGAGCCTGACGCGGCAGCAGCATCCGTACGCCTACACCTGCGCCGTCGCCCTCAACCTGCTGCGCGACTCCTGGCAGCACCCTTCCCGCCGCGAGCGCACCACCGACGAGCTGCCGGAGTCCGGCTGGGACGGCGGACTCGCATCCTACGAGGCCTCCGCCACGGCGCTCTCCCTGCTCGGCATGCTCTCCGAGAAGGAGGCCGCCGCGGTGATCCTCGTCGATCTGGAGGGATTCACCCACGACACGGCCGGGGAGCGGCTCGGCGCCCACCGCGGCACGGTCCAGCGCAACCGGCTGCGGGGCCTCGCCAAGATGCGCGCCGCGCTCCACAACTGACCGGGTGGCACACCTCCACGGGGGTGGGGTGTGCCGCCCGGTCTGCCCGCCGGCGTCACCGGCATCCCGCCGGCGCCATCTCGACGTCACCTCGACGAAGGAAGAGTCCCTTGAAGACCATCAGCACGCGCCGCCGGACCAGCGGCGCGATCCTGGGCGCCTCGGCCCTGGCCCTCACCGCCTTCTTCTCCGCCCCGGCCCACGCGGCCCAGGCCGCCGCGGACGCGAGCTGCGGGGTCCTCGCGCCCGGTGCCTCGGCCACCGCGCAGGCCGCCGTCGCCGCGGCCTGTTCGCAGATCGGCGTCTGGTACAGCTGGGGCGGCGGCCACGCGGCCACGCCCGGCGCCAGCTACGGCTACTACGACGGCTCGGACCCGGACAGCCTGCACGACGGCGAGCGCAAGGGCTTCGACTGCTCCGGACTGATGCGGTACGCCTACTACCAGGCCACCGGCAAGGACCTGCTCAACGGGACGGCCGACGACCAGTTCCACACCTCGCAGGCCTCCGCCCGCTTCTCCGCCGGACAGGGCACCGCCCCGCTGCTGCCGGGCGACCTGATGTTCTGGGGCAGCGGGCACGTCCACCACGTGGCCATGTACCTGGGCAACGGCCAGATGGTCGAGGCGTACGAGTCCGGCACCCACATCCGGGTCACCTCCGTGCGCACCGGCGGCGACTACGCGGGCGCGGTCCGGATCAACGGCTCCGGCACCCCGGTCCCGCCGCCTGCGAACGGCGGCACGGTCTTCGAGACCTGGGGCACCGGCGTGCGCACGCACCGGTCGCCGAGCGTGGGCTCCGCCGTCGTCGACACCTTCCCCGGGCCGACGCAGGTGTCCGTGCAGTGCCAGCAGCACGCGGAGACCGTGACCGCGGAGGGCTACACCAACGACGCCTGGTCCAAGCTCGCCGACGGCTCCTGGGTCACCAACATCTACATCAAGGGCCCGGCCTGGCTGCCCGGCATCCCGGACTGCGGCGGCAGCAGCACCCCGCCGCCGTCCGGTGGCAGCAAGGCGTTCCAGACCTGGGGCACCGGGGTGCGCACCCACAGCGAGCCCAACGTCAACGCCGGCGTGGTCGACTACTTCGCGCAGCCGACCACGGTCAACGTGGTCTGCCAGGCCCACGCCCAGACGGTGACGGCCGAGGGCTACACCAACGACGCCTGGGCGAAGCTCACCGACGGCTCGTGGATGACCGTCATCTACATCAAGGGCCCGGAGTGGCTGCCCGGCGTGGCCACCTGCTGACCTGAATGACTCCTGGACCGGACCGGCCCTGCGGGTGGGCCGGTCCGGTCGCGGCGTCGGCGCCCCGCGCGGGCGGCTCCGGAGACCCTGCGAAGGCTGTTGTGAGGCGCGTCACAAGAGGTCTACGGTGTAGGGGCTTGGAGAGCGCCGGGGGCGAGCCGAGCGGCGGCGAGCGACCGGGCCACCTCCTGGTGAGGGAAGTGATTCCGTTGTCCGTCACCTGGGACGACATCGGCGGCCTGGTCGATGCCCACGAACGATTCCTGGCCGGCGCCCGGGTGGACTCGGACGTCCGGGGAGCGGTGCTCGACTCCTGGAAGCGGTGCCGGTCCGTCGGTCTCGACCCCGACCGGCTCCTCGTGCCGTACGCGGCCGACCTCGCCCTGGACGAGGGCTTCCTGCGGGCCGCCGAACCGGTGCTGCACCGCCTGACCGGCTCCCTGTCAGAGGTGGGCATGACCATCGCGCTCTGCGACGGACAGGGCCGGATGGTGCAACGGCTCGGCGGGGACCGGCTGTTGCGGGGGCGACTGGACGAGGTGCGGTTCGCCCCTGGCTTCGACGCCTCCGAGCAGGTCGTCGGCACCAACGGCGTGGGTACCGCGCTGGCCGAGCGCGGGCCCGTCTACGTCGTCGGCCGGGAGCACTTCGCGGACTGCCTCCAGCCCTTCGCCTGCGCGGGGGCGCCGGTGCGCAATCCGCTCAGCGGGCACATCGAGGCCGTACTCGATCTGACCTGTCTGCGGGACGACGGCGACCCCCTGATGCTGCGGCTGGTCCGCGAGGCGGCCCGGGACATCGAGGCGCGGCTGCTGGACCAGGCCACGGAACGGGAGCGGGCGCTGCTGGCCGCGTACCGGCGGGCGGGGCGGGACGCCGGAGGGTGGCCGCGGCAGCCCGCGCCGGTGACCGGGGACGCCGAGGGGAGTGGTCTCGGGCGGATCGATCTGGCCGTCCTGCGGGAGAAGGCCGAGGAACTCATCGCGGCACCGCACCGGACCCTCGACGAGGTCATGCTCTCCGGTGGCCGCAGCGCGATGCTGCTGCGCCGGCAGGTGCGGGGAGCGGCGGGTGAGACGGGTGTGGTGATCGAGGCGAGGATCCTGGGCGGCCGTCCGGACTCGGTTTCGGGCCCCCTCGACCTGCTCCCCGGTTCCCGACCGGGACCGCTCCCCACGACCAGGTCGACACCGACCCTGACGGCGACCCCGCCCCCGACGCCGACACCGGCACCGACCCCGACGCCGGCACCGACGCCCGCCACGGCCATCAGAACCGGGACCCCGGCGAGGACCAGGGCGACCACGCCGAGCATCCCCACCCCCGCCCCCGCGACCGACGACCGTCTGCTCCTCCTCGGTGACCCCGGGGTCGGCCGGCTCGCCCTGCTCGCGCGCCGGCGGCTGGAGTTGCTGCACGAGGCCGGGGTCCGGATCGGCACCACCCTCGACGTCGCGCGCACCGCCGAGGAACTCGCGGAGGTGGCCGTGCCGCGGTTCGCCGACTTCACCGCCGTCGATCTGCCCGACCCCGTGCTGCACGGCGAGGAACCCGGACCGCTCGGCGCCGACTCCCCGCTGCGCCGGGTCGCCGTGGGCAGCGTGCGCGAGGAGCCCGACCTGTACGGCGTCGGCGACCAGGTCGGCTATGTGCCCTCGACCCCGCAGTCCCGCAGCCTGGAGAGCGGGCGGGCCGTGCTGGAACCGGTGCTCGCGGAGGCGGGCGGCTGGCTCGCCCAGGACCCGGCGCGGCTCGCCCGGGTGCTCACGGCCGGCATCCACTCCCTGATCACCGTGCCACTGCGGGCCCGCGGCACGACCCTCGGCGTGGTCAGCTTCTACCGGTCGGGACAGCCCGTCCCCTTCGAGGAGGACGACCTCTCCCTCGCCCAGGAACTGGCCGGCCGCGCGGCCATCTGCATCGACAACGCCCGCCGCTACACCCGCGAGCACAACACCGCGCTCGCCCTCCAGCGCAGCCTGCTGCCCAAGGGCCGCCCCGAGCAGAGCGCCGTCGAGGTCGCCTACCGGTACCTGCCCGCGCAGGCCGGTGTCGGCGGCGACTGGTTCGACGTGATCCCGCTGTCCGGGGCCCGGGTGGCGCTGGTGGTCGGCGATGTCGTCGGCCACGGCCTGCACGCCGCCGCCACCATGGGCCGGCTGCGCACCGCCGTGCACAACTTCTGCTCCCTCGACCTGCCGCCCGACGAACTCCTCACCCACCTGGACGACCTGGTGGGCCGCCTGGACCGCGGTGAGGGCTGGGCGGTGGACAGCGCCCAGGCGGACTCGGGGATCGTCGGGGCGACCTGTCTGTACGCCGTCTACGACCCGGTGTCCCGGCGCTGCACGCTCACCCGCGCCGGTCATCCCCTGCCCGCGGTCGTCGCCCCCGACGGCAGTGTCGAGTTCGTCGACCTGCCCTCCGGACCGCCCCTCGGACTCGGCGGCATGCCCTTCGAGACCGTCGAGCTGGAACTCGCCGAGGGCAGCCAACTGGTGCTCTACACCGACGGGTTGATCGAGGACCGGCACCAGGACATCGACACCGGTCTCGCCCGGCTCCGCTCCGTGCTCGCCCGCGCCGACCGGCCGCCGGAGGAGACCTGCGAGGCCGTCCTGGACGCGATGCTCCCGGCCCGGCCCAGCGACGACGTGGCCCTGCTCGTCGCCCGCACCCGCGCCCTCGATCCCGGGCGGGTCGCCCAGTGGGAGCTGCCGAGCGACCCGGCGGTCGTCTCCCGCTCCCGCGCCGCGGTCACCGAACAGCTCGCCGCATGGGGCCTCACGGACCTGTCGTTCACCGTCGAACTCGTCGCCAGCGAACTCGTCACCAACGCCATCCGGCACGCCACCGGCCCGGTCCGGCTACGGCTGCTCCGGGACCGCGCCCTCATCTGCGAGGTCTCCGACGGCAGCAACACCTCACCCCGGCTGCGCCGCGCCCGCACCGAGGACGAGGGCGGCCGCGGCCTCTTCCTGGTCGCCCAGCTCGCCGAACGCTGGGGGACCCGCTACACGCCCGACGGGAAGATCATCTGGACCGAACTGCCGCTGCCGGGACGGCTCACCACCCCGTGAGCAGCAGATGGTTGAGGAGCAGCGCGACCAGGGCCTGCCCGACCAGCCAGCCCCGCGCTCCCGTCAGAAGCGCACACGCGGGCAACAGCCACGCGGCGAACGGCAACCAGATGCGTTCGGTCTCCGCCTTGCTCATCCCGGAGAGATCGGCGACGAGCAGAGCCAGCACAGCGGCGAGCACCAAGGCCGCCAACGGGCGCGGGGCTGTATCGATACGCGGCTCAGCCGCGGGGCGCGACCAGCCCCCGCCCGGCCACAGCCGCACGACGGCCCGCCGCACCCCCGCCACCGTGGCCGGCCCCACGATCAGCACAGCGCACGCCAGATTCGCCCACACCCAGTACCCGTACGGCCGGACCCCGCCCGCCCCTTGGTAGTAGCGGGTGACGAGAATCCGGTACCCCTCCCACCACTCGAACCCCAGCGCGGTGAAGACGACCGGCGCGACCGCGCAGCCTGCCAGCGCCGACCACAGGGGCCGACGGAAGGACCCCACCCACACCACCGCCCCGGCGATGACGAGCATCAGCGTCAGGCCGTACGACAGATAGACGGTCAGACCGAACAGCAGGCCCGCGCAGAAGCCGCACAGTGTCGGCCGGACCCCCCGCACCGCGAGGGCGAGCAGGGCCACCGCCCAGGCGGCCACCGCCGCGAAGTACCCGTCGGCCGACGTACCCACCCAGACCGCGGCCGGGGCCAGGACCAGAAAGGGTGCGGCGCGGCGGGCGAGCGACTCGTCGGCGAGGGTCCGTACGGCGACCAGGACGGCGACCGCCGCGGTGGTGCCGAGGGTGATGCACCAGGTCCCCGCCCAGCCCCCGCCGCCGAGGCCGACCCGGTCGAGCAGGACGAAGGTGAGGGTGGCGCCCGGGGGATGCCCGGCGACATGGGCTCCCCAGTTGTCGGGAGCGTCGATCAGGATGTGCCGGGTGAAGTCCCGCAGGGCCGCCGGGATGTCGTGGAAGCGAGGGACGGCCCGGAGGTACTCGTTCCTGGTGGTGAGCTGCTCGGCGACGCCCCGGTGCCAGCCGTCCACGAGGGCCAGGGACCACGTCCAGGCCATGCCCGCGCCCCAGACGGCGAGCAGCAGCGGGCGCCAGGGCAGCCGGGCGGCGAGCGAGGGGCCGTACGCCACCACGGCGGCCGCGACGAGCACCGCGGCCGGGGTGCCGGGACCGACATGGGGATCCCAGCTAGCCAGCAGGGGCGGCCAGCCGACACGGAGGGAGCCGTGCCGGTGCTGGATCGCCCGGCCGACCAGGACGGCGGTCAGCACGAGGAGCGCGGCGCACAGGGCCGCATACAGGTCACGACGAAGGTCCCGGTTCACCCGGACGACGCTAGGGCGCATGGGCGCCCCCGGACGGCTGACATGCGACGACGTCAGACTTTCGTCATGGTTCGCGGACCCGTTTCCGGGGTGCCGCGGACCTACCGTCGGGGCATGGCACGGTCTCCCTTCGCCCCCTCCTTCTGGCGCAGCCCGCTGCGCGGCCCCTGGCTCACCTCGGTCCTCGGGGTCGTCCTCCTCGGCGGCATCACGCTGTTGTTCGTGACGGGGCTGCTGTCGTACGCCGCCTACAACCCGGACCTCGCGCCGGTGAACGACAAGACCCCGGACAAGGGGATCCTCGGCTTCTACCTCTTCTCCTGGCCGACGGACCCTCACTGGCTGTACCGGCTGAACCAGGGGGTCCACGTCACCCTGGGCATCACCCTGATCCCCGTCCTGCTGGCCAAGCTGTGGTCGGTGGTGCCCAAGCTGTTCACGCTGCCGCCCGCGCGCTCCCTCGCGCACGCCCTGGAGCGGGTCTCGCTGCTTCTGCTGGTCGGTGGCGCCCTGTTCGAGTTCGTGACCGGGGTGCTCAACGTCCAGCTCGACTACGTCTTCCCGGGCTCCTTCTACCCGCTGCACTTCTACGGGGCGTGGGTGTTCTTCACCGCGTTCGTCGCGCACGCCGTGCTGAAGACGCCCCTCGCGCTCCGCAATCTGCGTCAACTCAGGGAAGAGAAAACCGAGTTGGTGTCACCGGACCCCGCCGAGCCGACCGTGTCCCGCCGCGGGGCCCTCTGGTTCGTCGGGGGCGGATCGCTGCTGCTGTTCCTCACCACGGCCGGGCAGAGCTTCGACGGCGCGCTCCGCAGAACCGCCCTGTTCGCCCCGCACGGGGGCGCCGATCCGGCTTCCGGGCCGAACGGCTTCCAGATCAACAAGACCGCCGCCTACGCCGGGATCGACCACATCGAGACGAGCGAGGAGGCCTGGCGGCTGGTCGTCGTCGGGCGTGCGGGCCGTACCGTGCGCCTCAGCCGTGCGGACCTGCTCCGACTCCCGCTGCACAGCTCGGCGTTGCCCATCGCCTGCGTGGAGGGCTGGTCCACCTCCGACCAGTGGTGGCGCGGGGTGCGGCTGCGGGACCTCGCCGCGCTCGTCGGGTACGAGGACGCGCCACCGGACCTCTTCGTGGAGTCGCTGCAACGGCACGGCGCCTTCCGGCGGGCCGCCCTGCGCGCCAACCAGGTCGCCGACCCGCGCTCCCTGCTCGCCCTGTTCGTCAACGGCGAGGACCTGACCCCCGACCACGGCCACCCGGCCCGGATCATCGTGCCCGCGGCACCCGGTGTACTCAACACCAAGTGGGTGGCGCGGCTGACCTTCGGAGACCTGTGATGCGGATCCCGCTCGGCAGCCCCCTCCAACTCCTCCTGCTCGTCTGCTCGTTCGCCCTCGCGGGATACGCGGGGGTGCGGCTGCTCGCGGGGGACCGGTTCGGGATCGCGCTGTGGTTCGTCGGAGCGGCCGTCCTGCACGACCTGGTGCTGCTGCCGCTGTACGCGGCGGCGGACCGGGCGCTGGTGCGGACGGCGGGCCGGCACGTCCTGTACGTCCGGGTCCCCGCCGCCTTCTCCCTGCTGCTCCTGCTCGTGTGGTTCCCGCTGATCAGCGGGCAGGTCGCGGACCGCTACGCCTCGGCGACCGCCCTGTCCCCGGACGGCTTCCTGGCCCGCTGGCTGCTCGTGACGGCGGTGCTCTTCGGTGGTTCGGCGGTGGTCCTCGTCGTACGGCGGCGCAGGGCCACGAAGCAGCGGCCGCCCGCCGTCCACTGATCCACCGGCGCCCAGCCGGCGCGGGCCGCGTGCCGCAGCAGGGCGGGGGTGCCGAGCCGGGCCCACGGGAACGGGTTGCCGGCCGCGCCACGGGCGTCGGTGACATGCACCCGGACCCGCTCGTCGAGGTCGGGATCGGTGACCGTCTCGGCGATCAACAGGCCGTCGAGCGACAGGAGTTGGGACGTACGGTCGAGCAGGGCCGGGGGGTCGCCGCCGATGCCGATGTTGCCGTCGAGCAGCAGCGCGGTGCCCCAACGGCCCTCGCCGGGCAGGGACTCGAAGACGGACCGCCGCAGGGCCTGCCCGCCGAGCGCGACGGTCCGCGCGACCGCCGCGTCGCTCACGTCGATGCCGAGCACCCGCCGTCCGCGGGCCCCGAGCGCGGCGACGAGCCGCCCCGGACCGCACCCGACATCCAGCACCGCGCCCTCGCAGCGCCGCAGCACCCCCAGATCCACGGCGTCCGCGGCGGCGCACCAGCGCTCCAGTTCGAGCGGGAGCAGCCAGCCGTCGGCCCGGCGCAGGAAGAGAGGGCCACGGCCGGTACGCAGGGCCCGCGCGTAGGGGTCGGCGGACCAGGTGCCGTCCGCCGCCTCCGGCCCATCCTTGCGGGCGTCGCCCGCCGGGGCTTCGTACGCCCGGGCACCGGCGCCCGGCAGCACCGACCTGAGGCGGGGAGCCGCACCGGTCGAGATGCCGACTCGTGGCCCCCTCACCGCGGCACCCCCGCGATCCGGGTCAGCTCCGTCGCGAACCGTCCGTGCGGGGCCTCCCGGGCGACCAGTTCCGCGTCGGACGCCGTGTCCACGTCCCGCAGCGGGGGCAGGTCCCGTACCCGCAGGCCGGTCAGCCGGGCGCGCTGGGCCGCTCCGGTGCCGGGGGTCGACATCGGGACCCCGCGCAGCCGGGACGGGTCCGGTTCGGCCAGGCCCAGCGCCCAGAAGCCGCCGTCCTCCGCAGGCCCGAAGTACGCCTCGCAGTCGGCGAAGTCCACCGTGAGCAGCTCGGGCGTCACCTGGGGCGTGTCCATGCCGATGAGCAGGGCCGGCCCGTCGCAGCCCGCGAAGGCCGCGGCCAGCCGCTCGTCGAGGCCGCCCGCGCACTGCCGTACGACCTCGAAACCCGGCGGCAGCCAGGGGCCCGGGGCGCCCTCCAGGACCAGGACCCGGCGCCGGGCCGGGGTGCGGGCCACCACGTCGAGGGTGTCCGCGAGGGACGCCTCGGCCAGTGCGGCCGCCTGTTCGGGCGTGAACGGCGGGGTGAGCCGGGTCTTGACCCGACCCGGCCTCGGCTCCTTGGCGATGACGAGCAGCGTGGTCACACCCGCACCCCCGTCCCGGATCCGGAGAGGACCTGGCTCATGTCCCGCACCGCCTGCCACGTGCCCCGCCAGGTGCCCGTCACCTTGGAGGCACCGGTCCGCGGCCGGTACGGCACGTCGTGCTCGGCGATCCGCCAGCCCGCGTCGGCCGCCCGCACCACCATCTCCAGCGGATAGCCGCTGCGCCGGTCCGTGAGGCCGAGGGCGAGCAGCGGTTCACGCCGGGCGGCCCGCAGCGGCCCCAGGTCGTGCAGCCGCAGACCGGTGCGGCGGCGCAGCAGCCGGGCGAGCGCGAGGTTGCCCGCGCGGGCGTGCGCCGGCCAGGCACCGCGGGCCTGCGGACGGCGCCGGCCGAGCACGAGGTCCGCCTCACCGGCCAGCACCTCGGCGACGAACGGCACCAGGTCCGACGGGTCCAGCGAGGCGTCGCAGTCGCAGAAGCACACGACGTCGGCCGTGGCCGCGGTCAGTCCCGCATGGCAGGCGGCGCCGAAGCCGCGCCGCTCCTCGCGGACGACGGTCGCGCCGAGAGCGCGGGCGATGCCCGCCGAGCCGTCCGAGGAGCCGTTGTCCACGACGAGCGCGCGCCAGCCGGGCGGGATGCGTTCCAGCACCCACGGCAGGGCCCCGGCCTCGTCCAGGCAGGGCAGCACGACGTCCACGGACGCCGCCGGTTCGTTCACTGAAGGGGTCGTCACGACGTTCACCCTACGAACGCAGAACGGACAAACCGGACTCCGGCTCCTTACGAAACAAGGACGTCGTAGCCCGTCCGCGGCACATTCGCGCGCGCGGTGCGAGGCTGGCGGCATGGAGCAGCAGCAGTACGCGCAGACCCGGCGCCGGGTCCTCGTCGTCGACGACGACCCCACCGTCGCCGAGGTGGTCTCCGGCTACCTGGACCGGGCCGGATACCTCGTGGACCGGGCCGCCGACGGCCCCGACGCACTGGCCCGGGCCACCGCGCACCGCCCGGACCTCGTCGTCCTCGACCTGATGCTGCCCGGCATGGACGGTCTGGAGGTGTGCCGCCGGATGCGGGGGAACGGGCCCGTCCCGGTCATCATGCTCACCGCCCGCGGCGACGAGGACGACCGCATCCTGGGTCTGGAGGTCGGCGCCGACGACTACGTCACCAAGCCCTTCAGCCCCCGCGAACTGGTCCTGCGGGTCGAGTCCGTGCTGCGCCGCTCCCGGCCCGCCCAGCCGGCCGCAGCCCTGCGCGCGGCCGGGCTCAGCCTCGACCCCCAGGCCCGCCGCGCCACCAAGAACGGCGCCGAACTCGCCCTGACCATCCGTGAGTTCGACCTCCTCGCGTTCTTCCTGCGGCACCCCGGCCGGGTCTTCGGCCGCGAGGACCTGATGCGGGAGGTGTGGGGCTGGGACTTCGGCGACCTGTCCACCGTCACCGTCCATGTGCGCAGGCTGCGCGGAAAGGTCGAGGACGACCCGGCGCGCCCGCGGCTCATCCAGACCGTGTGGGGCGTCGGATACCGCTTCGAGGACGCCGCGGGAAGCGAGGCCTGACCATGCGCGACATGCTCCTCATCGCCCTCTACGCCTTCCTCGGCGCCGCCGCCGCAGGGCTCCTCGGCGCCTGGGTCCTGCTGCTGGTCCGGCGCCGCTCGCTCTCCCTGCACCTCACCGTGGTCGCCGCCGTCGGTGTCACCGCGATGCTGGCCGGCACCCTCGCGGTCGCCCAGGCGATGTTCCTGTCCGGGCACGACCTGCGGGTCGTCACCACCGTCGTCCTGATGGCCGCCGTGGTCTCGCTGGCCACCGCCCTGCTGCTCGGCCGCTGGGTCGCCGCCCGCAGCCGGGCCCTCGCCCTCGCCGCCCGCTCCTTCGGCGACGGCGGCGACTTCACCTCGCCCGGCGGCCCCACCACCGCCGAACTCGACGCCCTCAGCCGTGAGTTGGAGGCCACCAGCGCCAGACTCGCCGAGTCCAGGGAGCGCGAGAGGGCCCTGGAGTCCTCCCGGCGCGAACTCGTCGCCTGGATCTCCCACGACCTGCGCACCCCGCTCGCCGGGCTGCGCGCGATGTCCGAGGCCCTGGAGGACGGTGTCGCCGCCGACCCCGCCCGCTACCTGCGGCAGATCCGCACCGAGGTGGAACGCCTCAACGACATGGTCGGCGACCTCTTCGAGCTCTCCCGCATCCACGCCGGGACGCTGGCGCTGAGCCCGAGCCGGATCTCCCTGTACGACCTCGTCTCGGACGCCCTCGCGGGCGCCGACCCGCTGGCCCGCGAGCACGGCGTACGGCTGGTCGGCGACCGGGTGGCGGCCGTGCCGGTCGAGGTGGACGGCAAGGAGATGAGCCGCGTCCTGGGCAACCTCCTCGTCAACGCGATCCGCCGCACCCCCGCCGACGGCACGGTCGCGGTGGCCGCCGAGGACCGCGCCGAGGGCGTCGTGCTGTCCGTCACGGACGGCTGCGGCGGTATCCCCGAGGAGGACCTGCCCCGCGTCTTCGACACCGGCTGGCGCGGCACGCACGCCCGAACTCCCCCTGCCGGGGCGGGACTCGGCCTCGCGATCGTCCGGGGCATCGTGGAGGCCCACGCGGGCCGGGCCACCGTACGCAATGTGCCGGGCGGCTGCCGCTTCGAGGTGGTGCTGCCGTCGGCGGCTTCCTGACAGAGCCGCCGGCGCCGCCCGCCACCGCCCCTGGAAACATGGTGGTGCCGCCCGTGGCCGCTTGCCTTCACGGGCGGCACCACCGGTCCACCGCGGGCTACGCGTCCCGCATCCCGGCGCCCGCGAACTCCCGCATCCCCTCGGCGAATCCGACCTCCGCCTTCCACCCCAGCTCCGCCCGCAGCCGTGCCGAGTCCGCCGTGATGTGCCGTACGTCCCCGAGGCGGTACTCCCCGGTGACCACCGGCTCGGGACCGCCGTACGCCTCGGCCAGCGCCCGGGCCATCTCGCCCACCGTGTGCGGCTCGCCGCTGCCGGTGTTGTACGACGTGAGCGCGCCGTCCGCCGAACCCGCCTCCAGCGCCGCCACGTTGGCCGCGGCCACGTCCCGCACGTGGACGAAGTCCCGGCGCTGACCGCCGTCCTCGAAGACCCGCGGGGCCTCACCGCGCGCGAGCGCCGAGCGGAAGAAGGAGGCGACGCCGGCGTACGGGGTGTCGCGGGGCATGCCGGGGCCGTACACGTTGTGGTAGCGCAGGGCCACCGCCGAACCGCCCGTGGCCCGCGCCCAGGACGCGGCCAGGTGTTCCTGGGCGAGCTTGGTCGTCGCGTACACGTTCCGCGGGTCGACCGGGGCGTCCTCACCGACCAGTCCCGGGGAGAGGTCCGCGCCGCACCGCGGGCAGGGTGGCTCGAAGCGCCCCGCGTCCAGGTCGGCCACGGTGCGCGGGCCCGGTCGTACGGCCCCGTGCCGGGGGCAGGTGTAGCGGCCCTCGCCGTACACGACCATGGACCCGGCGAGCACCAGCCGCCGTACGCCCAGGTCGGCCATCGCGGCGAGCAGGACCGCCGTACCGAGGTCGTTGTGGGAGACGTACCGCGGGGCGTCGGCGAAGTCCACGCCCAGGCCGACCATGGCCGCCTGGTGGCACACGGCGTCCACCCCGGTCAGGGCGCGGCGGACGGCGTCGGCGTCCCGTACGTCGGACGCCGGGTCGGTCCGGACGTCGTACGGGAGGGGCTCGTGGCCGCCTGCCGCGAGCGCCTCGACGATCTGGGACCCGATGAATCCGGCACCGCCGGTGACCAGTACGCGCATGCCCTCACGCTAGGGCCGCGACGGGCCGGGGCGACCGGGCCGCGCCCGCACGTCACGGCTTCGTAAGACTCAGTGGGAACGACACCGTGAACACCGTAGAGCCGGGTCCGCTGCTCAGCTCGACGGTTCCGCCGTGCGCCCGGACCAGGGAGTTCGCCACCGCCAGGCCCAGTCCGCTGCCGCCCCGGTCCCGGCTGCGGGCCTTGTCGACCCGGTAGAAGCGGTCGAAGACCCGCTCCTGGTCCGCGGCCGGGATACCGGGGCCCGCGTCCGCGATCCGCACCCGCGCGCTCCCGTCCCGCACCCGCACCCCGACCGACACCTCGGTGCCCGGCGGGGTGTGGACGGCCGCGTTGGTGAGGAGGTTGTCGAGGACCTGGCGGACCCGCTGTGGATCGAGCCGCAGCTTCAGGGCCTGCGGTCCAGGCGTCACCGTCAGCGGATGGTCCGGGTGACTCGCGCGGAAGGCGTCGGCCGCGTGCTCGACCAGTTCCACCAGGTCCACCTCGGCGGGCCGGAGCGGGGTCTCGACCTCCGCCGCGTCCAGCCGCGCGAGCAGCAGCAGGTCGTCCAGGAGGAAGCCCATGCGGGCCGCCTCGGCGCGCAGCCGGGCCAGGTGCTTGTCGCGCTCCTCGGGGGCGTTCGCGGCGGCGTACTGGAAGAGGTCCGCGTAGCCCCTTACCGACATCAGGGGCGTGCGCAGCTCGTGCGAGGCGTCCGCGACGAACCGGCGCAGCCGCTGCTCGGCCTCCGCGCGGACCGCGAGCGAGTCGTCGATGTGCTCCAGCATCGTGTTGAACGCCGTCCGCAGCTCCTCGACCTCCGGGCCGCCGCCCCGCTTGTCGGCGCGCAGCGGCAGCCGGGCCGCCGGCTCGGAGAGGTCGTGGGAGGCGATGCCGTGCGCGGTGGACGCCATGTCGCTCAGCGGTTGCAGACCGCGCCGCAGCAGCTTCCGGCCGACCACCACGAGCGCCAGCAGGGCCAGCCCGAACGCGATCACCTGGACGGTGATCAGCCGCCGTACCGTGTCGTCGATGTCGTCCAGCGGCGCGGCGCTGACCAGGACCACCCCGGGCTTCACCTCACAGGCCCGCAGCCGGTACTCGCCGGCGCCCGCGATGTGCTCGGTGCGCAACAGCTCGGTGTGCGCGGCGGTCTGCGCCCCGGCCAGGGAGGTGAAGGCGCCGACGTCCTCCGGCAGGTCGTCGGCGTCCTCGGGCTTGCGGAGCGTGGGGGTGCCGTCCGTCACGTCGTACACGGCGTAGAACCAGCTCCAGTACTTCTTGCCGGAGAGGGTGCCGTAGTCCGCGATGCTCTTGGACTGGGCGATCTGCGCCTGTGCGAGCTGGGTGTCGAGCTGGGCCGACAGGTAGTCCCGCATGTACGTGGTCAGCGCGGTGCCCACGACCGCGAACACCACCAGGGCCAGCGCCCCCAGCCCCAGCGCCAGCCTGGTCCCGAGCCGCATCCTCCGGTACGCCGAGCGCAGCCGCCGGATCACTCGGCCGCCTGCCGGATGACGTACCCGAAGCCGCGCACGGTGTGGATCAGCGGCGCCCGGCCGTCGTCGGGCTCGTCCAGCTTGCGGCGCAGCCGGCTGACGACCAGTTCGACGACGTTGGAGCGGCCGCCGAAGCCGTACTCCCACACATGGTCGAGGATCTGCGCCTTGGTGAGCACGGTCGGCGACTTGCGCATCAGGTACCGCAGCACCTCGTACTCGGTCGGGGTGAGGGTGAGCAGCTTGTCGCCCCGGCGCACCTCGCGGGTGTCCTCGTCCATGGTGAGGTCCCCGACGCTGAGCACCGAGCGCTGGAAGCCGGGTCCGGCGGCGCGCCGCAGCACGGTCCGCAGCCGGGCCATCAGCTCCTCCACGGCGAACGGCTTGACCAGGTAGTCGTCGCCGCCCCGGGTCAGCCCGGCCACCCGGTCGGCGACCGCGTCCCGCGCGGTGAGGAACACCACCGGCACCATGGTCCCCGAGCGGCGCAGCCGGTCCAGGACGCCGAAGCCGTCGATGTCGGGCAGCATCAGGTCGAGCACCACGATGTCCGGACGGAACTCCGCGGCACGGCTCAGCGCCTCCTCACCGGAGTTCGCGGTGACCGCCTCCCAGCCCTCGTAGCGGGCGACCGTCGCCACGAGATCGGCGATCGGCGGGTCGTCGTCCACGACGAGGAGTCGTACTTTTTCCACCTGCTCATAGTGCTGCACAGCGGGCCGAAAGCCAGCGCCGGGCGGGAACCCGGGACAGATCGATAACCTCTTGAAAGTTGTACGACAGCTGATCGACAGCTACCGCCGGGGAAGCTCGGTAGCCCAGGCCCCGATCAAGGAGCTCCCTCCCGTGACGACCGTCCAATCGCCCCCCGCGCCCCCCACGGCGGCCAAACGCCCCCGGGTGGTGGCCCGCACCGGGCTGTACGCCGTGCTGGCCGCCAACGCGGCGGTGGTCGCCTGGTTCTTCACCCAGGCGGGCTTCGCCTCCAACGCGCTGATCGTGCTCGGCCGCCTGACCGGTCTGTACGCCGCGCTCATCATGGCTTTCCAGCTGGTGCTGGTGGCCCGGCTGCCCTGGCTCGACCGCCGCATCGGCATGGACCGGCTGACCTCCTGGCACCGCTGGACCGGCTTCGGCATCCTGTGGACGCTCCTCGCGCACGTCGTCTTCATCGCGTTCGGCTACGCCGAGGGCACCGACACGGGCCCGATCGGTGAGATCGTCGACCTCGCCGAGACCACCGAGGGAGTGCTCCGCGCGGTCGTCGCGTTCTTCCTGATCCTCGTGGTCGGCGCGGTCTCCGCCCGCTACGCCCGGCGCCGCCTCGCCTACGAGACCTGGCACTTCATCCACCTCTACACCTACGTCGCCGTGGTGCTGGCCTTCACCCACCAGGTCTCGGTCGGGACCACCTTCACGTCCTCGTCCGCCGCCACCGCCTACTGGTACGGCGTCTGGGGCGTCGCGCTCGGTTCGGTCGTCCTGGGCCGCGCGGTGCTCCCGCTGTGGCGCAACTGGCGCCACCAGTTCCGGGTCACCGCCGTGGTCCCCGAGAACGACAACGTCGTGTCGATCTACATCAGCGGCAAGGACCTCGACCAACTGCCCGCCCGCGCCGGCCAGTTCTTCCTGTGGCGCTTCCTGACCGCCGACCGCTGGTGGCAGGCCAACCCCTTCTCGCTCTCCGCCGCCCCCGACGGAAAGACCCTGCGCCTGACCGCCAAGGCGGCCGGCGAGGGCAGCGCCGCCCTCCGGCACGTCAAGGTCGGCACCCGCGTCTTCGCCGAGGGCCCCTACGGCGCCTTCACCGCCCTGCACCGCACCCGCCCCGAGTCCCTCCTGATCGCCGGCGGCGTCGGCGTCACCCCGATCCGGGCCCTCCTGGAGGAGCTGGAGGGCCACGCCGTGGTCATCTACCGGGTCGGCTCCGACCGGGACGCCGTCCTCTACGACGAGCTGCGCGACCTCGCGGTCGCCAAGGGCGCCGAACTCCACCTGGTCACCGGGCCGCCGGTGCCCGACAAGCTGGCGGCGGCCGAACTGGCCCGCCTCGTGCCGGACATCGCCGAGCGGGACGTCTTCCTGTGCGGACCGCCCCCGATGATGAACGCCGTGCTGGGCAGCCTGCGGGAGCTGAACGTGCCCAAGGCGCAGACCCACTTCGAGCGCTTCAGCCTGGCGGGATGAGGAAGACACCGTGAAACGAGCCATACCTGTCGTCGTCCTGAGCATCGCGGGCCTGGTGCCCGTGTGGCTGTACCAGCCCTCCTCCGGCTCCTCCACCGTCCAGGCCGCCACCCCGGCACCGACGTCCACGTCCTCCTCCGGGGCGTCCGGCACGAACGTGGTCACGACCACGACGGTCGAGACGGAGAAGGGGCCCCTGCAACTCCAGGTGACCTTCGCCGGTACGAAGATCACCGCCGTGAGGACGCTCCAGCAGCCCGACCACCCGCAGACCGAGGCCGCCGTGCCGAAACTGGTGGCGGAGACGCTCCAGGCGCAGAGCGCGGACATCGACACCGTCTCCGGTGCCACGATCACCAGCGAGGCCTACAAGGACTCCCTCCAGGCCGCGATCGACGACAACGCGAAGACGGCGTCGGCATCCCCTTCGGCATCGGCCACGCAGCAGTCGTCCAAGACCGTCGACGGCACCGCGGTCGACACCGAGAAGGGCACCGTCCAGGTGCAGGTGACCTTCGAGGGCGACAAGATCGCCGCCGTGAGGATGCTCCAGCAGCCGAACCACCCGCAGACCACCGCGGCCGTGCCCCAGCTGATCTCGGGGACCCTGGAGGCGCAGAGCGCGGACATCGACACGGTGTCCGGAGCGACCATCACCAGTGACGGCTACAAGGAGTCCCTCCAGGCCGCGATCGACGCGAAGGGCTGAGCACCGCGATGCACCGGGTCGAACACGTCATGGGCTTCCCCGTCTCACTGCGGGTGGACGACGAGCACGTCCCCGAGTCGGCGGCGGACGAGGTCTTCGCGTGGCTGCGCGAGGTCGACGCCCGGTTCAGCCCGTTCAAGGAGGACAGCGAGGTGTCGCGGTACGACCGCGCCGAGCTGACCTCCGACCAGCTGAGCCCCGACCTGCGCGAGATCCTCGCCCTGTGCGAGCACTACCGTCTCGCCACGGGCGGCGCCTTCGACGTACGGCCGCCCGGTCGCCGTCTCGACCCCTGCGCGGTGGTCAAGGGCTGGTCGGTGCAGCGGGCCGCGGAACTGCTCAGGGCCGCGGGCGCCACCCGCTACGTCCTGAACGCCGGTGGCGACGTGGTCGTCTCCGGCGGCCCCTGGCGGGTGGGTGTACGGCATCCCGAGCACGCCGACCAGCTGTGCACGGTGCTCACGCTCACCGACGGGGCGGTCGCCACCTCCGCGCGCTACGAACGCGGCGACCACATCCTCGACGCCCGCACCGGCCGCCCGGCGACGGGCCTGCTCAGCCTGACGGTCGTGGCGCCGACCCTCACGGAGGCCGACTCGGTCGCCACGGCGGCTTTCGCCCTGGGCCCCGAGGGCGTCGACTGGGCGGCCTCCCTGGCGGGCTGCGAGGTGTTCGCGGTGGACGCCGAGCGCCGGGTACTGCGTACGCCCGGCTTCCCCGCGGCTCCCGCGGCCGCCTGAACGGACAGCGCCCGGACCGCCGTCACGGCGTCGAAACCCCGGCGGTCTAGACTCTGCCGGACGGCCGTTCGAGTGGCCGGAAGTGGTCAACCCCGGCCAGACCCGAAGGGTATTCGGCGCCTTGATACGGATAGATTCAGTCACCAAGCGGTACCCGGACGGCACGGTGGCGGTCGACCGGCTCTCGTTGGAGATACCCGACCGCTCCATCACCGTCCTCGTCGGACCCTCGGGCTGCGGCAAGACGACGACCCTGCGGATGATCAACCGGATGGTCGAGCCCAGCGAGGGCACCATCCTGATCGACGGCAAGGACAGCCGGCAGCAGCCGGTCAACACCCTGCGCCGCTCCATGGGTTACGTCATCCAGAACGCCGGTCTCTTCCAGCACCGCACGATCGTCGACAACATCGCCACCGTGCCCCGGATGCTGGGCTGGGGCAAGGACAAGGCGCGCGCCCGGGCCCGGGAGCTGATGGAGCGGGTCGGGCTCGACGGTTCGCTCGCCAAGCGGTACCCCTACCAGCTGTCCGGCGGCCAGCAGCAGCGCGTCGGAGTGGCGCGGGCGCTCGCCGCCGACCCGCCGGTGCTCCTCATGGACGAGCCCTTCTCGGCCGTCGACCCCATCGTCCGCAAGGGCCTCCAGGACGAACTCCTGCGCATCCAGGACGAGTTGGGCAAGACCATCGTCTTCGTCACCCATGACATCGACGAGGCCGTCAAGATCGGCACGATGGTCGCGGTGATGCGCACCGGCGGCAAGCTCGCCCAGTACGCGCCGCCCGCCGAACTGCTCTCCCGTCCCGCCGACGCCTTCGTCGAGGACTTCCTCGGCACCGACCGGGGCATCCGCCGGCTCTCCTTCTTCGGCTCCGCCGGACTCCGGCTGCTCACCGGACCGGTCGTCGCGGTCGACGCCACCGCCGAGCAGATCGCCGCGCGCGGCACGGACGAGGCCCCCTACCTCCTCGTCACCGACCTGGACGGCCGGCCCCTCGGCTGGAGCGAGCCCCGGGACCTGACCGCCGGGAGCATCGACACCGGTCGACTGCTGTCGTACGGGCGGCCGTTCGTGGCCGGCACGGACTCGCTGCGGGCCGCGCTCGACTGCGCTGTGCTCTCGCCCACCGGCTGGGCGGTCGGCGTCGACGCCGAGGGGCGGGTCGCCGGAGTGGTCTCCCAGCAGAGCATCGGCGAGGCGATCCGCGGGGCGCACGCGGAAGGCCGTACCGACTCCGAGGCCGTGCGGTGAACGGCTTCTTCGACATCCCCAGCGACCTCCAGCACAGCTGGCTCGGGCTGATCGGCCTGCACCTCAGGGAAGCCCTGCTGCCGGTCCTCGCCGGACTGGTGATCGCCCTGCCGCTGTCCCAACTGTGCGTGCGCTTCCGGTGGTTGTACCCGCCGGTGCTGTGGGTGACGACCGTGCTGTACGCCATCCCCTCGCTGGCCTTCTTCGTCGTCCTCATCGACTACACCGGCCAGACCGAGCTCACGGTGATGATCCCGCTCACCGTCTACACCCTCGTCATCCTGGTGCCGGCGATCGTCGACGGGGTCCGCTCGGTGCCGCAGGAGACCCTCGCCGCCGCGACCGCGATGGGCTTCGGGCCCGTACGCCGTTATCTCCAGGTCCAGTTGCCCATCGCCGTGCCCGCCATCATCGCGGGGCTGCGGGTGGCGACCGTGTCGAGCATCTCGCTCGTCAGCGTCGGCGCCCTCATCGGCAACCAGGGGGCGCTCGGCAACCTCATCAACGACGCGAACATCTACAACCGGCCCGAACTCGCCGTGAACGCCGTGCTGACCATGGCGGTCCTCGCGATCCTCGCCGACGGCCTGCTGGTCGCCGTACGACTGCTGCTGACGCCGTGGATGCCGAGCGGCGCGCGGACGCGTCGCGCGCAGCGGCCCGAACCGGAGGTCGCCGCCCGGTGAACGTCCTCAACTTCATCAACGCCTTCTTCAGCGACAACGCGCACTGGACGGGCTACGACGGGATTCCCACGCGGCTCTGGGAACACGTCCAGTACACCCTGGAGGCGCTCGCCATCGCCGCGGCGATCGGGCTGCCGGTCGGGCTCGTCACCGGGCACTACGGGCGCGGCGGCAACGCGCTGGCCTTCATCGCCGTCGCCGGACGGGCACTGCCGACCTTCGGTCTGCTGGTGCTGATGACCCTGTCCCTCGGGTTCGGACTCATCAACGTGATGATCCCGCTGGTCGTGCTCGCCGTGCCGCCGATCCTCGTCACCACGTACGAGGCGATGCGGTCCGTGGATCCCGCGCCGGTGGACGCGGCGCGGGGGATGGGCATGCACGAGGTGGAGGTGCTGTTCCGGGTCGAGCTGCCGGTCGCTCTTCCGCTGATCCTCGGCGGGCTGCGGTCGGCGGCGATCCAGATCGTTTCGACGGCGACGATCGCCGCGTATGTGTCTTTGGGCGGGCTCGGGCGGTACATCGTGGACGGGCTGTACCAGCGGAACTACGAGAAGGTCGTGGGCGGGGCGACCCTGGTCGCCGCCCTGGCGCTGGCCACGCTGGCGCTGTTCTGGGGGATCACCCGGCTCACCGTGTCGCGTGGGGTCCTCAGGAGCAACTGAGTGACGGGCCGGGGGAGTCCCCCCGGCCCACCTCAGCTCTGGGTGCGGGCCAGTGCCTGTTCCAGGACGACCAGCAGAGCGTCCCGCACCGAACCCCGTTCCCTCGCGTCGAAGACGATCACCGGGACGCGGTCGTTGACGTCCAGGGCCCAGCGGACCTCGTCCAGGGTGTGGTCGACCCTGCCGTCGAAGGCGTTGACGGCGACCGCGAACGGGATCTGCTTGTGCTCGAAGTAGTCGACCGCGGCGTAGCAGTCGTCGAGGCGGCGGGTGTCGACGATGACCAGGCCACCGACCGCGCCCTCGACGATGTCGTCCCACATGAAGCCGAAGCGCTCCTGGCCGGGCGTGCCGAACAGGTACAGCTTCAGGGTCGGGTCGACGGTGATGCAGCCGAAGTCCATCGCGACCGTGGTCGTGGTCTTGCGCGGGGTGTGGCTGAGGTCGTCCACGCCCGCGGCGACCTCGGTGATGGCGGCCTCCGTGGTCAGCGGCTCGATCTCGGAGATCGAGCCGACCGCGGTGGTCTTGCCCACCCCGAAGCCGCCCGCGATCACCATTTTGACCGGCAGCGGCGGTCGTACGGCGGCGGAGGGCGCGGCCGAGGGCCGGGTGGCCGGTTCAGTCGGTGTCACGGAGTACCCCTCGGGAGTCGGGGATGGCACGCAGGCCGTCGATGAGCCTGCGCAGGACGGAGGCGTCGTGGGTGACGCCGGTGTCGGGCACGTGCACCGTCAACTGCCCTGCCGTGCGCAGGTCCTCGGCGAGGATCCGCACCACGTTCAGGTGCAGCCGCAGCCGGGCCGCGATCTCCGCGATGGACTGCGGGATCCGGCACGCGGCGACGATGTCGTGCTGTTCGAAGGCCAGCCGGTCGAGCACGGCGAGCCCCTCGGCGGTGGCCACCACCTGGGTCTCGACGGGCATCGTCCGGCCGGACGGATCGGGCGCCACCCGGCCGGCGGTGACGAGGAAAGGCCGTACGGCGGGCACGGGACCGCCCGGCTCCGGGTCCGGAGGCGTGCTGCCGTCCGCCATGACTGCGCTTCCTCCTCGGTCAGCGCTTCGACGTGGCGCCGACGCTGTTCTTCAGCTCCAGCACCAGCTGGGGGCTGAGCGCGGCACCGGCACGGTTCGCGAACAGGGTCATCTCGTACGCGATGTTGCCGAGCTTGGCCTCCTTGTCGGTGACGACGCCGAGCACGGCGCCGCTGCCGATCGCGGAGACCAGGACATGGCCGCCCTCCAGGTCGATGATGACCTTGTTGAGGGCGCCGAGACCGTAGTTGCCGGAGGCGCCCGCGGCCAGGCTCGTGATGCCCGAGACGATCGCGGCGAGGCGTTCGGAGTCCGCGTGCTCACGCAGCTCCGAGACGGCGATGAGCAGCCCGTCCGAGGACACCGCGATGGCGTCGACGACGCCCGCGGTCTCCGTCGCGAAACGGTTCAGCAGCCAGGTGAAGTCGGCTGCGGCGGCCTGCAGATCGGCGGGCGTGCTGCCTCCCGTAGGCGTGTCACCTGTGGACGTGCTCACTGCTCCGCTCCTTCCGGGGAGTGGTTCTGTTCGTGCGGGGGGTTGGATGCGGTCTGGTGGGTTTCCACGGTGTCCTTCAGTACCGGTCGGGAGTGGCTGCCGGTGTCCCGGTGGGCCCGCTCCACGGCCGCCTCGAACGCGTCGAGCTCGTCGCGCACGGCCTCCGCGTCGGCGGGCCGGGGAGCGGCGGCCTTCGGTACGACGTCGGCACCGAGGGTGGTCCGCAGCGTGGCCCCGCGGACGCGGCGACGCAGGGGGCGGGCGCCGGCTGGGTCGTCGGCGGTACCGGCTGCCTCGGCGGCGCGGGCCTTCGGGATGAACGGGGGCGTGGGAGAAGGGGGTTCGGCGGACGCGTCCGGTCCGTCGGGAGCCGTGTCGCGGTGCGGGACCCGGCGGGGGAGCGGGGCGTGATCGCCGTCGCCGGCAGTGGCCCCCGTGACGCCGGGCTCGGAATCCGCGGTACGCCGGGGGAGTGGGCCGGTGGGCGCCTCCTGGCCGGACTCGGGGCGTGCGGCCGTAGGACCTGTTGCCGGAACCGGGTCCGGGGCCGGCGTCGGGTCCGAGGCCCAGGTCGGTGCCGGGCGGGTCGGCGGGGCGGCGGCCGGGGGCGCGTCGGAGTGCGCCGCGGCTGCCGTCGGGGCGCCCGCGGCGACCGCCACCGGGCTCATCGTCAGCAGCAGCGAGGAGGGAATGGTCACCTCGGCCGTGACGCCGCCCCCCGGGGTGCGGGAGAGGGCCACGCTCACGTCCCAGCGGCGCGCCAGCGTGCCGACCACGAAGAGGCCGAGGACCTTCGTCGGGACCAGGTCGAGGCGTTCGCGGCGGATGAGCCGGGCGTTCTCCTCCTCCAGGCGCTCGGCGCTCATCCCGAGACCGTGGTCGGAGATCACGACCAGCGCGCCCTCGCGGCTGTCCTTGACGATCACCTCGACCGGGCTGCCCGCGGGCGAGAACGACACCGCGTTCTCGACGAGTTCGGCCACCATCAGCGTGAGGTCGCCGATGATGTCGGGCTCCACCATGACCTCGGTGCCCGCCTGGAGGGAGACCCGCTGGAACCCCTCGATCTGCCCGAGGGCGGCCCGGACGACGTTGGTGAGGGCGAGCGGACCGGAGTCGAGGACGGTCTCGCGGATGCCCGCGAGCAGCATCAGGCTGTCGGCGTTGCGGCGCAGGCGGACCGCGATGTGGTCGATGCTGTAGAGGCGTTCCAGCAGCGCCGGGTCGGTCTCGCCGCGCTCGACCGCGTCGATCAGCGCCAGCTGCCGCGTGGTGAGGTTGCTGACCCGGCGGCCCACGTTGCCGAACATCTCGGCGACGTTGCGCCGGCTGAGCACCTGGCGTTCGAGGAGCGCGACCGCGGTGGTCTGCACCTGGTTGAACACGTCGGCGAGGTCGCCGATCTCGTCCTTCGCGGTGACCGGCATCTCCTGGAGCCGCGGCGTGCCGGTGTCCTCGGTGTCGTCGTCGGCCACGCGGGCGAGCTCACGGCCGGCCACCTCGGCGACCTGCCGGGCGGCACCGGTCAGCGCCTGCACCGGCCGTACCACCGAACGCCGTACGGCGACCGAGAAGGCCAGCCAGAGCACGAAGCCGAGCAGGGCCGACCCGAGCAGCCACGCGGCGTTCGAGCGGGCCTCACGGGAGGCGGCGTCGGCGCGGTCGGCGATCTGGTCGATCAGCGAGGTGGTGGTCTTCAGCCGGGTCCGGGCCTGGGTGCGGTAGTCCGGGTAGGAGTCGAGCGCCGTCTGGAAGGCGGCCTTGATCTCGGACCGGCTCTCCGCCTGGAGCGAGCCGGGGTCGATCTGGAGCTCTGCGTACTGCCGGGCGATGGTCGCCTGGGCGCTGTTGTGCTCGATGTCGCCGAGTTCCTCGGCCTGCTCCGGGGTGGCGAACCGGCCGAAGCGCTCGACCTGGTGGGTGTACTCGTCGTAGGAGCCGATCGCGCCGATCAGCTCGATGAGGGCGTTGGAGTCACCGGTCGTGGCGGAGAAGACACCGGTCTCGAAGGAGCCGTGCGCGGCGTCGGCGCGCAGCAGCGAGTCGAGCAGGTTGCCGGTGAAGGTGGCGGCGAGGGCCGGGTTCCGGTCGAGCCCGAGGCCGTCGATCAGGCCCTTGGCGGCGTCGCTGTAGGCCGGGTCGATGTTGTCGGCGGGCAGGTAGGCCTTCTCGATGGTGGTGCGCAGGTCCGCGAGGCCGTTGACCTCGCGCAGCGCCTCGGCCTCCTCGTCCGGCAGCCGGTCGCCGAAGGTCGCGCGGACCTTCTCGACCTGGTTGTCCACCCGGATCTGGGCCTCGCGGTAGGCGGTCTGCGAGGGCGTGTCGCCGGCCCGGTTCGACTGGTGGCGCACCGAGAGCAGGACGGCCTGCTGATGCTCGGCCTCCAACTGCCCGACCAGCTTGGCGACCTGGGCGCTGTCCCGCACCAGCTGGGCGGCCTTCGACGCGTCCTGGGACTGGCCGACCTGGTCGGCGAAGAGGTAGGCCAGCAGCGCGGCGACCACCGCGAGCGGCACGCCCACCAGGATGTTCAGCTTGCGCCGGAACGGCCAGCGCTCCGCGAAGTCCCGCAGGCCCCGGTCATCGCGTACATCGTCCCGGCTCGGCGGCGGTGCCGACCGGGTGGACGCGTCCACCTCGTTCGTGGACACCAGCCCTCCTTCGTGGATGTCCCGGCCGACGCGCGAGGACCGCGCATGACCGATTCTGATCGCTACGGGACGGTGCATAGGACACCTGAGTGGCTCCTGCACGCCTGTGTGACCGGCGCCAACTTCGGCGAGACTACAGCCTCTTCGGACAGCGCTTCCCGCCGCCCTGAGTCAAGAATCCGTTACAACCTGTCGGCACCCCGCGCGCCGGTTTCGCTTTTCCTTCACAACCGACTGGTGATGGGAGCCAATTGTGACCAGGCCGGTCTTGACTGGGCGAGAACAGGCTGGATTGGATCAGAGCAAGGGCTTCCCCGAAGCCGAGGGCTTCACTCCAAGCCCCCTGAATCCCCCTTGAGTCCCCCTGAGTCCGGAACGGGAATCGTGACTGTTACCGCCGTACACCGCAGGTCCATCAGGAAGAACCCCGGCCTGGCCGCCGTCGCGCTCGCCGCCGCCACGGTCCTGCTGGCGGGATGTGGGTCCTCCGACGACACCTCCGACCCGCTCAACGAGGACAGCGCGGGTGCCGGCAGCGGCGACACCGTCGTCGTCGGCTCCAACAACTTCGCCGAGAGCATCCTGCTCGCCGACATCTACGGCGAGGCCCTGAAGGCCAAGGGCGTCAAGGTCACCTACAAGCCCAACATCGGCAGCCGTGAGACCACCTACGGCCTGCTGAAGAACGGCTCGATCACCGTCCTGCCCGAGTACAACGGCTCGCTGCTGGCCTACCTCGACAAGGACGCGGCGCAGGAGTCGGCCGCGGCCGTGAACACCGGGGTCAAGGCCAAGCTCGACCCCAAGCTGACGCTGCTGGAATCGGCGCCGGCGGAGGACAAGGACTCGGTCACGGTCAACGCGGACACCGCGAAGAAGTACAACCTGACCTCCGCCTCCACGCTCGCCGACCTCAAGGCGATCGCCCCGGACCTGGTCATCGGCGGCTCCCCGGAGTTCCAGACCCGGCAGCAGGGTCTGCTCGGCCTCGAGTCCGAGTACGGCCTGAAGTTCAAGTCCTTCAAGGCGCTCGACGCGGGCGGCCCGCTGACCCAGGCGGCGCTGAAGAAGAACACCGTGCAGGCGGCCGACATCTTCACGACCGACCCGACCATCACCAAGGAGAAGTTCGTCGTCCTCCAGGACCCGAAGAACCTCTTCGGCTTCGCGAACGTGACCCCGCTGGTCTACAAGTCCGGCCTCAGCCAGGAGGGCGTGGCCGCCCTGAACGCGGTCTCCGCGAAGCTGGACACCAAGGCGCTCCTCGACATGGACTCCCAGGTCCAGCTGGAGAACAAGGACCCGCTGGACGTGGCGAAGGCCTGGCTGAAGACGAACGGCCTGGGCTGACCCAGAGCCCGGCTGGACGGGACGTGCCCTCACGGGTGCGTCCCGGCCCGCCGGACGCCACGGGTTACACCCCGCCGAGTTCCGTCCGCACCCGCGCCGCCGCCCCCACCGTCACCGCGTCCCCGCCGAGCAGGGCGGGCAGCACCCGCAACTCCTGCCCGCTGACCGGGGGTTCGGCGGCCAGGGCGCGGTGGACGGCCGGTGCCAGCAGGTGCCAGGCGCGGCTGACCCCACCGCCCAGCACCACGGTGGTCACGTCCAGCAGGCCCGCCGTGACGAGCAGCGCCCGCGCCACGGCGGCCCCCGCCTCCTCGTACACGGCGAGCGCGTCCGGGTCGGCGGCCGCCGCCAGCTCGTGGGCGCTCACCACGCGCCCGGTCCGCTCGGCGTACCGGGCCGCGATCGCCCGCCCGGAGGCCAGCGTCTCCAGATGCCCGCGCCCTCCGCAGGTGCAGGGCAGGTCGCCGAAGCCGGGGACGTGCCCGATCTCGCCCGCCGCGCCGTGCGGCCCGCCGTACAGGGCGCCGTCCAGCCACAGCGCCCCGCCGACCCCCGTCCCCAGGGTCATCCCGAGCACATGCCGCTCCCCGGCGACCGCCCCGGCCGTCGCCTCGCCGCGCAGGAACGCGTTGACGTCGTTGTCCAGGAACGCAGGCACCCCCAGCGCCGCCTCGAACGCCGCCGTCACCGCGAACCCGGCCCAGCCCCGGAACGAGTCGCTGGCCACCAGCACCCGTCCGCCCACCGGGTCCACCACACCCGCCGCCCCGACCCCGACCCCGAGCAGCCGGGCGTCGTTGCGGTCCAGCAGCAGGCGTACGGCATCCACCGCGGCGCCGGTCATCGCGGCCCCGCCGACGTCTGCCCGGGTGGCCGTCTCCAGCCGGTCCAGGACGGCCAAGTCCGGTGTGCACAGGGCCACTTGCGTGGTCGTTCCGCCGATGTCGACACCGGCGAACGCCTTCACGCGGTGACCTCCGTCCGCCGGGCCCGCCGCTCGCGCTGCACCACCGGGTCCGGCACGGGGACGGCCGCGATGAGCCGCCGGGTGTACTCGGTCTCCGGGCGCAGCAGCGTGGCCATGGTCGGCCCCTGCTCCTCCACGCGCCCGTCCCGCATCACCACCACCCGCCCCGCGAACTCCTGGACGACGGCCAGGTCGTGGGAGACGAGGAGACAGGCGAACCCCAGCTCCCGCTGCAACTCGGCGATCACCTCGAGCACGGTCCGCTGCACGCTCACGTCCAGCGCGCTGGTCGGCTCGTCCGCCACCAGCAGCCGGGGTTCGAGGACCAGCGCCCGCGCGAGACTCACCCGCTGCCGCTGACCTCCGGACAGCTCACGAGGTCCGCGCCCCGCCAACTCCCGCGGCAGCCGCACGAGTTCGAGGACCTCCGCCACCCGGTCCCGGCGCTCGGCCCCCGACATGCCCCGGCGGTGCACCCTGAGCGGCTCGGCCACGCACTCCGCCACACTCATCCGCGCGTCCAGCGAGGCCACCGGATCCTGGAGCACCACGCCCACCCCGGCGAGCAGTTCCCGCCGTGTCCGGCCCCGGACCCGGCGCAGGTCGGCGCCGAACAGCGACACCGAGCCGGAGTCGGGCGCGACGAGCCCGAGCGCGACCCTGGCCGCCGTCGACTTGCCCGACCCGGACTCGCCCACCAGCCCCACGGTCTCCCCGGGCCGCACGTCGAGGGACACCCCGTCGAGGGCCCGCACCCGCCCGAACCGCACGGACACGTCCCGGAGCCGCACCACCGGCGCCGTCTCCTCGGCCGGCGGGGTGTCGGTACCGCTGAACCGCAGCCGCGGCACCGCCGCCAGCAGCTCCCGGGTGTACGCGTGCCGGGGCCGCAACAGCACCTCCTCCACCGACCCGGTCTCCACGACCTCGCCCCGCAGCATCACCGCGACCCGGTCGGCGAAGTCGGCGACCACACCCATGTTGTGCGTGACCAGCAGCACGCCCGTGCCGGAGTCGGCCGCCAGCCCCCGCAGCAGGTCCAGGATCTCGGCCTGCACGGTGACGTCGAGCGCGGTGGTCGGCTCGTCCGCGATCAGCAGACCCGGCGAGTTGGCGATCGCCATGGCGATGACGACCCGCTGCCGCTGCCCGCCCGACAGCTGGAAGGGGAAGGCCGAGGCGCGCCGCTCCGGCTCGGGAATCCCTACGCGGCGCAGGAGTTGGACCGCCTCCCGAGCGGCCTCGGACCGGGAGACGTCCCGGTGGTTGCGTACGACCTCCGCGATCTGGGCGCCGACCCGGGTCAGCGGGTCGAGGGCGGTGGCCGGCTCCTGGAACACCATGGAGGCGGTCCGCCCCCGCAGCCGGGTGAGCGAGGCCTCCGTCGCCCCGACGATCTCCGTGCCGCCGACCGAGACCCGCCCCGAGACACGCGCGGTGCCCGGCAGCAGGCCCATCGCGGCGAGCGCCACCGTCGACTTCCCGGACCCCGACTCGCCGACCAGCGCCAGCGTCTCGCCGGGCCGCACGTGCAGGGACACCCCCCGCACGGCGGGCACGTCCCCCGTCTGTGTCGCGAAGGTCACCCCGAGGTCCTCGATGGTCAGGATGTTCACGCGCGTCCCCTCACGTCGAAGGCGTCCCGCAGCCCGTCGCCGATCGCGTTGAACGCGCACACGACGAGGATGATCGCGAGGCCCGGCGGCACGATCAGCCACCAGCGCCCCGAGTACGCGGCCGTCAGCCCGGCCGACAGCATGCCGCCCCAGTCGGTCTTCGGCGGCTGCACACCGAGACCGAGATACGACACATAGGCGATGAGCAGGATCGCGTCGGCGACCTGGAAGGTGGCCGCGACGACGATCGTGGAGACGGCGTTGGGCAGGATGTGCCGCCGGATCGCCCGCCCGTGCGTCCCCCCGGTGGCCCGCAGGGTCAGCACATGGTCCCGGTTCTTCAGCGTGAGCGTCTCGGCCCGCACGAGCCGCGACGGCACGAGCCAGGACACCAGCCCGAGCACGACGATCAAGCCGAGCGTCCCGGGGCTGGTGACGGCGGACACGACGAGCAGGATGAACAGCGCGGGAATGGCGATCCCGGCGTCCACGACCCGCATCATCACGGCATCGACCCACCCACCGGCATACCCGGCGACGGCCCCCCACAACGTCCCGATCACGGTCGCGAGCACCCCGGCCGCCAGCCCCACGAGCAACGACACCTGCCCGCCGTACATGAGCCGCCCGAGCTGGTCATGCCCGACGGCGTCGGTACCGAGCCAATGGCTGGAGTTGGGCGCGAGGTTCACCTGGGTGAGATCGGTGTGGGTCTGGTCGGTTGAGTAGAGGAGGGGCCCGATGAAGCAGAAGCCAAGGAAGAGGACGACGACTACGAGCCCGGCCACGGCAAGCTTGTTGCGCGCGAAGCGCGCTTTAAGGGGCGCGGGGAACTGCGCGACAAGCCCCCACCGGCGGACAGCCTCAATACGACCGCTCATACCCTCCCCTCCTTCACCCGAGGATCAACAACCCGCTGCACCACATCCGCAAGCAACGTCCCCACCACAGTCGCCACCGAGATCACCAGCACACACCCCAGCAGCACCGGATAGTCCGAAGACTGCGCCGCGGACCAGAACAACAGCCCCATCCCCGGGTAGTTGAACAACTGCTCCACCACCAGCGCACCCCCGAACAGCACCGGCACGTAATACCCGAGCATCGCCACCACCGGCGTCAGCGAGTTCCGGAACACATGCCGGAACAGCACCGCGTACTGCGACGCACCCCCCGCCCGAGCGGTCCGCACATAGTCCTCGGAGAGGTTCTCCAGCGTCGCGCCCCGCATATACCGACTGAACACGGCGACCATGGACGCGGCTCCGGTCACCACGGGCAGCACCAGCCCCGCGGGATCCGCGAACACCTGCGCCAGCGTGTCCCCTTGGGGCGCCTGCGACGGAAACCACCGCAGCACCTGCGTGAACAGCAGGATCAGCAGCAGCCCGAGGAAGTACACCGGCGTCGAGTACGCGACGAAGCTCAATGTCGTGATGACGTAGTCCGCCGGCTTGTTCCGCCGCACCGCCTGCCACATCCCCAGCGGCACCGCGAGCACCAGCCCCACCACCGCTGACAGCACGGTCAACACCAGTGTCTTCGGCAGCCGTTGCTCGATCAGCCGGGACACCGCCTCGTTGAGGGTGTACGACGTCCCGAGGTCACCCTGAACCAACTCGCGCAGGTAGTAGGCGTACTGCACGGGCAGCGACCGGTCGAGCCCCTGCTCGTGCTCGAAAGCGGCGATCTGCCCGGCCGTGGCCTGCGGCCCGAGGATCCCGCGCGCGGGGCCCCCGGGCAGCGCGTGCAGCAGGCAGAAGACCACGATCGTGACGATCAGGATCACGGCGAGGGCCTGGAGGAGCCGCCGGCCGAGGTAGAGGACCGTGTCCACTAGTCCGTCCACTTCCACTGCGCCGGGTGGAAGTTGGCCAGCGAGTCCTGGGAGAACCCGCCGAGGCCGTTCCTGACGACGGAGATCTGGTAGTCCGGCTCGGGCAGCCAGATCACCGGCAGGTCCTTGGCGAGGGCCGCGCTGTAGTCCTGGATCGCCTGGTTCGAACTGGACGTCGTCGTCGCGGAGATGAGCCTGTCCACGGCCGGGTTCGAGTAGCTGCCGAAGTTCGAGCCGCCGCCGGTCTGGAACAGCGAGTCACCGGTCGGGAAGGCGTTGAAGTACCAACTGCCCGCCGTACCGAAGAAACTGAGCTGCCACTTGCAGATCGACTGCCCCGAGGTGCACTGCGGGGTCTGCGAGAGCACCGAGTTGACCGGGGCCGTCCTGATGGAGAACTTGATGCCGCTCTTCGAGAGCGAGGACTGGATCGCGCTCATCATGTTGTCGGTGACGGCCGACCCGGACTGCGAGAGCACCTGCATCTCGAACTTCGTGCCCTTGGCGACGCCCGCACCGCACTTCGCGGGCTCGGAGCAGGTCATCACGCCACCCTGTTCGGTCCAGCCGTGGCTGGTCAGCAGGGACTTGGCGGTGTCGTTCGAGAAGGGGTACGGGTTGTCCTTCTGCACCGGCGACAGGAAGTCCGAGGCCTGACCCTGCGGGATCGGCCCGTAGCCCGGCACCGCCGTCCCGTTGAGGACGACCTTCGCGAGACTCGCCTGGTCGATCGAGTGCTGGACCGCCTGACGGGCGTAGAGCTGCTTGAACACCGCCCCCATCGCCGGGTTGTTGAAGTTGTACGGCATGTAGGTGATCGCCCAGCCCGACCACGGCTCCACCCGGTAGCCCTGCGCGGTGAAGCTGTCCTTCTGGTCGAGGTCGGTCGCCTCGATGTAGCCGTAGTCGACGCCGCCGGACCGCAGGGCGTTCTTCTCGGCGTCCGCGGTGGTGAACGGAAGCAGGTTCACCGTGGGGATGTTCGCCTTCTCACCGCCGTCGTACTTCTTGTTGGCGGTCAGGACCACCTTGCCCGCGGTGGAGAAGGACTTCACGGCGTAGGGGCCGCTGATGGTCTTCCACAGCGGGTTCGAGGCGTATCCGGAGATGTTCTTGGCCGCGTCGTTGAGATACGTCCACGCCTGCTTGGGGTCCCGGCCGCCGGCCCAGGCGTGCCGGGGGAGCGGGGTGATGGAGTTCAGCTCGTTGGCCAGCATCCACTGCGGGTTGTAGGCCTTGTCGAAGGTGATCGTGAAATGGCGGCCGTCGACCGTCCTGAAGGACGTCCAGTTGTCCGGAGCCTTGCCCGGGTTGTAGCCCGCCCACTGGGCTTTGTTCGCCTTGATCAGGTCGAACCAGAATTTCACGTCCGCGGAGGTGATCGGCTTCCCGTCGCTCCAGTGCCGGTCGCCCAGGGTGATCGTCACGCTCTTGTTGTCGGCGGCGAACTTCGCGTCCGTCGCCACCGAACCAGCCTTGTTCCAGCCGATCTTGCCGGTCGAGCCGTCGTAGGCGATGAGCGGCTCCCACAGTGTGTTCGCGATGGAGATGTTGTTGGTGTTGAGGTGCGCCGCGGTGCCGATCGGCAGGATCCAGTTCGGCGTGAAGTTCGCCGGCAGCGCGTAGTCGATGGTGTCGTGCGAGGCCGACGACGTGCCGCTCGACCCGGAACACGCGGTGAGCAGCAGGGTGCCCGCGCTGAGGGCGGCGGCACCGGCGAGGAGTCTCGTGCGGGCAGCGGACATGGTTGCTCCAGGGACCTGGGAGGCGGAAGCGGGGGTGGAGCCAGTGAACGCCCCCTCTGTTGGAAGAAACAGGCGTGCCGCTGTAAAAAGCCTGTTTCTGCTGTTCTGGAAAAAGGGCAGAGGGGCTTTCCGGGCTTACGCTCGACGCCCCGGCCGCCGAATTCGGGAGTAACTTCGTCCATGCTTGAAAAAAGTGCCCCGCCCCATCGGAGAAACGGCGCGGGCTTCTCCTCGCTCGCCGAGGGGATCCTCGAACTCCTCGCCTCCGGACAGGCCTCGACCCGCACGGAACTCGCCGCGCTGCTCGGCGCCGCGCCCTCCACGGTGTCCTTCGCGGTCGGCCAGTTGCTGACCCACGGGCTGGTCGCCGAGGAGGGCACCCGGTCCTCCACCGGGGGACGGCCCCGCAAGGTGCTGCGGCTCGGCGGCAGCGACGGGTACGCGGTCGCCGCCGACATCGGCGGGAAGCACGCCCACGTGGGAGTCGTCCACCCCGGGGGCGGCCTCACGGACGTGTCGACCGTGCCGTTCGCCACCGCGGAGGGCCCCGAGGCCGCGCTGCCCGGGCTCGCGGACACCCTCCAGGCGCTCATCGACCTGCACGGCCCGGACCGGCTCCGGGGCGTGGGCCTGTGTCTCCCCGGCCCGGTCGACGTCGAACCGGGTCTGGTGACCCTGCCCGCCCGCATGCCCGGCTGGAACCGCTTCCCCGTGCGCGACTGGTTCGAGGAACGCTTCACCGTCCCGGTGGCCGTCGAGAACGACGCCAACTGCATGGCCGTCGGCGAGCACAGCGTCCGGCCCGCCGAGCAGCGCCAGTCCATCATGGTCAAGGCGGGCTCCGGCATCGGCGCCGGCATCATCGCCGACGGCCGTCTGTACCGGGGCGCGACCGGAGGGGCGGGCGAGATCACCCACGTCCGGGTGGAGGCGGCCCACGACACACCCTGCTCGTGCGGCAACACCGGTTGCCTGGAGACGGTGGCGTCCGGGGCCGCACTCGTACGGCTCCTGTGCGAACGGGGCCTGAGGGTGACGGCGACGGAGGACGTCGTACGCCTCGCCGTGGACGCCGACCCGGAAGCCACCCGCGCGGTCCGCCAGGCCGGCCGCTACCTGGGCCAAGTCCTGTCGGCCAACGTGAACTTCTTCAACCCGGACGCGGTGTACCTGGGCGGCATCCTCTCCACGCTGGAGCCGTTCGTGGCGGCGGTGAGAAGCCAACTCTACGAAGGCTGCCACCCGTTGGTGACACAGCACCTGGTGATCGAGCGCACGTCGTTGGGCGCGGACGCGGGGTTGGCGGGAGCGGGCCAGTTCGCGTTGCAGCGGGCGCTGGCGCAGGCGATGCAGACGGTCACCGGAGCTCTCTAGGGGCGCGGGACCGTGTCCATGTGCGGCTCCGCCGCGTGGGCGCGACCAGCCACGACGAACCCGCAGCCGACAGACCACGTTTGGAGTCCCCCATGCACCCTGTGATCGCCGTCGCAGGCCTCGGCATCGAGTCCTCGACCTTCTCCCCGGCCCGCACCGAAGCCCCCGCCTTCCACCCCCTGCGCGGCGAGGAAGTCCTCACCCGCTACCCCTTCCTCGCCCCCGGCGAGCCCCTGCGCGAGTCCGCCGACTGGCGAGGCGCCCTCGTCGGCAAGGCACTGCCCGGCGGTACGGTGACAGCGGCCGCCTACGCCGAGCTGACCCGTGAACTACTCGACCGTCTCAGGGAACTGGGCCCCCTCGACGGCCTCTGGTACGACATCCACGGCGCGATGACGGTAGCGGGCCTGGACGACGCCGAGGCCGAACTCCTCCACCGCATACGGCAGATCACCGGCCCCGACACGGTCATCTCCACCTCCATGGACCTGCACGGCAACGTCTCCCGCGAACTCGCCCACCGCACCGACCTGATCACCTGCTACCGCATGGCACCCCACGAGGACGCGACGGAGACGAAGGAGCGCGCCGCCCGCAATCTCGTGACCCACCTCAAGAGCGGCGCCCCCCGCCCGGTCAAGGCCTGGATCCCGGTCCCCGTCCTGCTGGCCGGCGAGCAGACCAGCACCCGTATCGAACCGGCGAAGAGCGTGTACGCGGCCGTAGCGGACGTGGAAGCCACCGAGGGCGTGACGGACGCCGCGATCTGGGTCGGCTACGCGTGGGCCGACGAACCCCGCAACCGGGCCGCGGTCGTCGTCACCGGCCCTTCCGCGCAGGCGGTGACGACCGGTGCCGAACGGCTCGCCGAGGGCTTCTGGAAGGCCCGCCACGACTTCGGCTTCGTCGCGCCGACCGGCACCCTGGAGGAGTGCCTGGACGCGGCCCTGGCCTCCCGGCGGCGGCCGTACTTCATCAGCGACACCGGGGACAACCCGACGGCGGGCGGCGCCGGTGACGTCACCTGGGGGCTCCGACAGGTGCTGGCGCGACCGGAGTTCAAGGACCCCTCCGGGCCGACGGTCGTCTACGCCTCACTGCCGGGCCCGTCCGCCGTCGACACAGCGGTGGAGGCCGGTGTCGGTGCCACGGTCACCGTGACCGCGGGCGCCGAGGTCGACGACCGGCACGCGGGCCCCCTCACGCTCACCGGAGTGGTCCACGCGATCCGGCACGGTGACGAGCACGCGGTGACCGAGGTGGTGCTGCGGGTGGGGAGCGTGCACGTGGTCCTGACGCGGCTGAGGAAGCCGTACCACCATGAACACGACTTCACCGACCTGGAGTTGGAGCCCCGGAAGGCGGATGTCGTCCTCGTCAAGATCGGGTATCTGGAGCCGGAGCTGTTCGCGATGGCCGCCGACTGGAAGATGGCCCTCACCCCGGGCGGAGTGGACCAGGACCTGGCGCGGCTCGGACACCGGCGCATCCGTCGGCCGATGTTCCCGTTCGACCCGCAGATGCCCGATCCGGACCTCCGGGCCCGGCTGATCCCGTCCTCCGACAGGGAATTGACCGGACCCGACGAGTGAGGGTCAGTCGTCCACCGCGGAGGCGATCAGCAGGTCCAGGAGGGCGATCAGCACGTCCCGGGACGACTCGCGGCGGCGGGCGTCGCACAGCACCACCGGCACCTCCGCAGGCAGCGCGAGGGACTCCCTGATGTCCTCGGCCGGGTAGGGGTGCCGGCCGTCGAAGCCGTTCACGGCGACGACGAAGGGGATGCGCCGGCGTTCGAAGAAGTCCACCGCGGCGAAGCTCGACTCGGGGCGGCGGACGTCGATGAGGACGACCGCGCCCAGGGCGCCCACCGCGAGGTCGTTCCACATGAACCAGAACCGCTGCTGGCCGGGCGTGCCGAACAGGTAGAGCACCAGTTCGTCGCTGATGGTGATGCGGCCGAAGTCCATGGCCACGGTGGTGGCCCGCTTCTGTTCGATCCCGGCGAGGTCGTCGACGCCCAGGCCGGCGACGGTGAGCGGTTCCTCCGTGCGCAGCGGGGCGATCTCGCTGACCGAGCCGACCATGGTGGTCTTGCCGACGCCGAAGCCCCCGGCGATCAGGATCTTGACGGTGTCGGGCGCGGCGGGAGTCTCAGCGGTCTCGCGGGCGCGCGTCTCAGAGCCGGCCAAGGCCTTCCCTCACTTTCTGCAACAGGTCCAGGTCCGGGGTGCGGGGCGAGACGGGGCGCGGGGGATGCGCGGTGATCAGGCCCGCCTCCAGCAGATCGCAGAGCATGATCACGACCACGCTGACCGGCAGGTCGAGCAGCGCGGCCAGCTCCGCCACGGCGACCGGGCGGGCGCACCGGCGCAGGATGCGGGTCTGCTCGGGCTGCGGGCGGGGGGCCCGCTCCGGTGGCGGGTCCACCGCGGTCACCGTCGTGATGAGGGTGAAGTCGGCGCGGCTGGGGCGCGTCCGTCCGCCGGTGAGGGCGAACGGCCGCACCAGCCGGCCCGCCGCGTCGCTGTCGGTCACCTCACCCGCCGGTGGGGCCGATGCCGGCCCGCGGTGCCGCGCTGAGGTGCTCGCCGATCTTCTTCACCAGCATGTTCATCTGGTACGCCACGACCCCGACGTCGGCGTTCGGTCCGGTGAGGACGACGAGGTGGGCGCCGGGCCCCGCCGAGGTCAGGATCAGGAAACTGTTGGCCATCTCGATGAGCGCCTGGCGCACCGGACCGCCGCGGAAGTCCATGCTGACGCCCTTGCTCAGGCTCATCAGGCCGGACGCGGTCGCCGCCAGCCGCTCGGCGTCGTCGCGCAGGAACCCGGTGGACTTGCTGACGACCAGCCCGTCCTCGGAGAGCACGACGGCCTGCGTCACGTCGGCGACCCGCTCCACGAGTCCGGTGAGCAGCTGGTCCAGCTGGGTGTGCGTGGCGGGGGTGGGGCGTGTCATGGCGGTGTCCTTCATGAGCGGTCGGTGTGGGGAGTGCGGGCGGCGACGGCCGGGTCCTGCGGGGCGTCGAGGGGGCCGTCGGGGGCCTCGGGGGAACCGGCGTCCCCGACGGCGTCCGAGCTCTCCGCAGCGCGGTCCCCGGGGGTGTCGAGCGGGTCGATCCCGTAGGTGGTGGCCTCTTTCGGTACGTCGGGTGCGGCACTGTCCGTGGCCGGGTCCTGCGAGCTCTCCGGGCCCTCCGGCTCCCACGGGTCGTCGAGGAGGTCGTCCTCGTCCCGGGCGCGTAGCGTGCCGCGCTGGAACCCGGCGAGCGAGGAGGCCGCGTGGTCCGCCGTGAACTCCTCGGCGCCCTCGTCCACACCGCTGACCGAGGGGTCGTCCCGCAACTCCACGGCAAGGCTGGTCTGCGGCACCCGCCGGGGGAGCGGGGCGAGACCGTCGAGGCGGGGCGAGGGGGGAAGGCCGAGGTCCGAGGCGGCCGAGCCCGCGGCACTGCGGGCACCGCGCGCGCCCGCGGTGCCGTCCGTCCCGGCGGGCCCGGCATCCACCGGGCCGCCCGCGCCCGCACCGGACCCCACCTCCGCGAGCCCCGGCGCACGACTGGCGCCGCCGCCTGAGCGGCCTGCCCGGACCGCGTCGGCTGCACGACCGCGACCGTCGGCGTGAGCTGAGCGGTCCGATTCGTTCGCGTCAGCTGTGTGACCGCGACCGTCGGCGTGAGCTGAGCGGTCCGATTCGTTCGCGTCAGCCGTGTGACGGCGACCGCCCGCGTGAGCTGAGCGATCCCACTCGTTCGCGTCAGCCGTGTGGCCCCGAGTGTCCGCGTCAGCCGCGCGGTCCGGGTCACCCGTGCCGGTCGAGCGGTCCGTCCCGTTCGCCTCGGCTGCTCCGCCCGTGTCGTCCGCGCCTGCCGAGTGGTCCGTGTCGTCCCCGTCGGGTGCGCCGCCCGTGTCGTCGGCCTCGCCCGCGTCACGTGGGCGGCCCGGTCGGTCGGCGCTCCTCGTCCGGCGGACCGGGCCGGCCGTGAGCGCGGTCCTCGCGGAGCCGCCCGCCACCGCCGCGGTCACACCGGCCGCCTCCGGTGGAACGTCACTCAAGGCCCCCGCGTCACCGAACGCCCCCGCCTCGTCCCGTACGACCACCTCGTGCGGGATCAGCACGATCGCCGTCGTCCCCCCGTACGGCGAGGACCGCAGCGTCACCTGGATGCCGTGGCGGTTGGCGAGGCGGGCGACGACGAACATGCCGAGGCGGAGGTCGTCGGCGAGAGCGACCACGTCGAACTTGGGCGCCTCCGCCAAGTGGGCGTTGAAGGCGGCGTACTCCTCCTCCGACATGCCGAGGCCCCGGTCCTCGACCTCGACGGCCAGCCCCTTGGCGACCAGCCCCGCCCGCACCCCGACCGGGCTCGGCGCGGGGGAGTACAGCGTCGCGTTCTCGATCAGCTCGGCCAGGAGGTGGATCACGTCCGCGACCGCGGGCGGCGCCAGACAGACCTCCTCCTCGGTGTGCACCTCGACCCGCTGGTACTCGGCGACCTCACCCACCGCGCTGCGCAGGATGTCGATCAGCGCGACCGGCTCGCTCCAGCTGCGCCCCGGCCGGCCGCCGCTGATGATGACCAGGTTCTCCTCGTACCGCCGCAACTGGCTGGCCGTGGAGTCCAGTTCGTACAGACTGGCCAGGACGTCCGGGTCCTGGTGCTCGCGCTCCAGCGTGTCCAGCCGGCTGAGCTGGAGGTTGACGAGGTTCTGGCTCTGCCGGGCGATCCCGAGGATCACCTTCTGGAACCCCCGCCGGGTGTCGGCGAGTTCGACCGCGGTCACCACGGCCGTCCGCTGCGCCGTGTTGAACGCCTTGGCCACCTGCCCCAGTTCGTCCGAGCCGTAGTCCAGCTCCGGCGCCGCCTTGTCCACGTCGACCTTCTCGCCGCGCTCCAGCCGCGCCACCACGTCCGGCAGCAGTTCCTGGGCGAGCCCCAGCGTGGCCACCCGCAGGCCGCGCAGCCGCCGGGACAGCGAGCGGGTGATCCGCCACGACATGACGAGGCAGATCAGCAGCGCGACCAGCCCGCCCGCACTGAGCGACGCGGCCGTCAGCAGCTGCTCGTGCGCCTTGTCCGCGCTCCGGGTCAGCAGCCCCGAGGTCTGCTGCCGGATCAGGGCGCTGTAGCGGACCGAGACCCTTTCCATCGCGGCCGCCCACCGCTTGCGCGCGTCCGGCAGGGCCACCCGTCCCGTGCCGTCGGACCGCGCGGCGAGCACCTGGTCCTCGACGGACATCAGGGTCTGCCAGTCCGGGCTCGCGAGGATCCGCTCGGTCTGGGTCTTCGCGCTACCGCTCAGCGCGGGCACGATCTGGTCCTCGACCAGCCAGCGGCGCGTGTTCACCAGCTGGACGAACTGCTCCCAGTCCTTCTCGGCGAGATGCCCGGACGGCCAGGCCAGGGTCAGCTGGACGTCCTCCTGCGAGGTGAGCTCCGCCGCGTGCTCCAGGGCCACGAGGGGCCCGGCCTGCGAGGTGAGGTCGCCGTCGTCGACCTGGGAGAGCTGCTGGAAGGCGTGGACCTGGTCGTCGATGATCGAGGTGTACTGGTCCAGTGCCTGTACGGCGGTGATGTCCGTGGGGTGGTCCACCTGACCGCGGTAGTACTCCAGGCTGCCGACCGAGCCCAGCACCGAGTACAGCTGGTCGGCGATGCGGCCGGGCGCCCGCTGGATCTCGTCCGACCGCCCGACGAGCTTGGCGACCGCCTTGTCGCTGTCCGCGCGCTTCTGGTCCAGCACCGACCGGGAGCCGGGCACACCGGCCAGCCAGGCGGCGGAGGCCGCGCGTTCCCCCTGGAGTGCGAGCGTGGCCTCGGTGCCCATCGCGCCGGTCGACCTGCTGAGCTCCGTCTGCGAGCGCAGCCGTAGACCCTCCGAGAACAACTGCGTGGTCGTCACGCCCCACATGGCGGTCAGCGTGACGCTGGGCACCAGCGCCAGCAGGATGAGGGAGAGACGTATGGAACCGAGGCGGCGCCGGGCACCTTTCCGGTCGGGCATGGTCGTCCTTGGGCGGTCAGCGGGAGGGTGTTCCCGAGGAAGGGGTCAACGGGTGCCGGCGGCGGCGAACTTCGCGACGGCCGCGACGTTCGTCCGGGTGACGAAGGCGGGCCCGGTCAGGACGGGGGCCACGCCGCCCCCGCTGATGTTGCCGTTGGTCTTGTACAGCCACAGCGAGTCGACCGCGAGGTAGCCCTGGAGGTACGGCTGCTGGTCCACCGCGAACTGTACGTTCCCGGCGCGGATCGCCTTGACCAGGTCGTTGTTGAGATCGAAGGTGGCGACCTGGGCCTTGCTGCCCGCCGCCTTCACCGAGCCCACGGCGTCCAGCGCGAACTGCGCGCCCAGGGTGACGACTTCGTCGATCCCGGGGTCCTGCCGCAGCCTCGCCGTGAGCACCGCGTCCACCGCGTCGGGGTCGGTGCCCTCCACGTACAGGTTCTCGGTCTCGCCGCCGAACGTCTTGCGCACACCGGCGCAGCGCGCCTCCAGGGCGACATTGCCCCGCTCGTGGATGACGCACAGCGCGTGCTTGGCCTTCAGGCCGTTCAGCTTGGTGCCCACGGCCGCGCCGGCGACGCTCTCGTCCTGGCCGAAGTACTCGAGCAGCCCCTGCGACTTCCAGGCGTCGATACCGGAGTTGAGGCCGACCACCGGGATGCCCGCCGCGCGGGCCGCGGCCACCGGCGCCCTCATCGCGGCCGGCTTGGCCAGCGTCACCGCGATGCCGTCGACGCGGTCGCCGATCGCGTCCCGCACCAGCTGGGCCTGGCCCGCCGGATCGGAGTCGTTCGCGTACGTCAGCTCGACACCGTCCTTCGCGGCGGCGGCCTCGGCCCCCTTGCGGACCAGCTCCCAGAAGGAGTCGTCCTTGCCCGCGTGGGTGAGCAGGGCGATTCTCAGGCGGGCGGTGTCCGCCTGCGCCCCGTCCGTGCCCGAGTCGAGCCGGGAGTCGCCGGCGCCGGAGCAGCCGGCGAGCAGCAGGAGGACGACGGCGGCCAGGGCGGCGACGGACACGGATCTGGAGCGGGCCCGAGGTGGGGGAGGAGTGTTCATGGGTGCGGCACCTCGCTGTGCGGCCGAGCAGGCGGAACGCGAAAGTGCGGCCGGAACGCGGGCGCGTCGGCCGATTGAACTTTCACTGGCCAGGAGCCAACCGCGTGTGACCGCCGGTAGTCAAGTGATCAGCCCCTTGTAGTGACTTCTCGGTTCCGCATCGTAATGATCTTCACGTCAGCGGGCAGGAGGAGGTGGCGGTAGCGGGCTTGCGCTCTCGTCCCGGCCCGTCTGCGGGCGAGGGTCACGCCCCGCGGGCGACCACGCCGTCTCCGCGCCGCGTTCGCCGAGCACCGCCTGCCCCCTCCGCTACGTGACCGCTGGCTAGGATCACGTGAATGGCCACAGAACCGACGATCGTCGCGACCTCCGGAGGACACCGCACCGGGGGCCGCACCATGGTGTCCTTCCACGCGCTGGTGCACCATGCCGTCGAGCTGTCGGGTGCCCACGGGCGCAGGCCGCGCGTGATGTACGCCGGTACGGCCATCGGGGACGCCGAGCACTTCACGGCCCGGATGCACGAGGCGGCCCGGGTGGCCGGCTTCGACCTCACCCCGCTCCAGCTCTTCCCCATGCCCAACCTGGACGACGTCGAGGGCACCGTCCTGGAACAGGACGTGGTGTGGGTGATGGGCGGCTCCGTCGCGAACCTGCTCGCCGTGTGGCGGGTCCACGGCCTGGACCGGGTCATGCGCCGGGCGTGGGAGTCCGGTGTGGTGCTGAGCGGCGTCAGCGCGGGCTCCCTGTGCTGGTTCGAGGGCGGCACCACCGACTCCTACGGCCCCGAACTCCGGCCGCTCACCGACGCGTTGGGCTTCCTGCCGTACGGCAACGGAGTGCACTACGACAGCGACCCGGGCCGCCGTCCCCTGGTCCACCGGCTCGTCGCGGACGGCACCCTGCCCGTGACCCACTGCACGGACGACGGCGTGGGCCTGGTCTACCGCGGCACCGAACTCGTCGAGGCCGTCACCGAGATCCCCGGCAAGGGCGCCTACGTCGTCACCCGGGAGGGGGACAGGGCGGTGGAGGAACGCGTCGAACCGCGCAGGCTGCCCGGCGGGTGACGGGCGGTGCCTGCGCGGTCCGGCCCCGGGGAGGGCGGGCGCGTGACGCCGCGGACCCGGGCGGTCCGCCCCGGCAGCGGGACCCGGGTGCTGTGCGCGGGCCCGGCTACCGGGCGCAGGACCCGGGCGGAGTGCGCGGGCCCGGCTACCGGGCGGCCCGGGTCACTGCGGGGTCCGGGTCATTGCGGGGTCCGGGTCACTGGGCGGCCTGCGGGGTGGCGGAGGCCATCCCGGCCGTGTCCGTCCCGGTGCCGGGCTGCCCCGTGTCGTACGACGGACCGTCCTGCGCGGTCCGCTGTCCCTGCTCGCGCCGGTCGCGGCGGCTCGTCCGCGGGCCCTGGTCGGGCAGCCAGCCGAAGATGAGGACGCTGCCCACCACCCCGAGCAGCAGGCCGACCATGAAGCCGCCCAGGTTCGAGGTGAGCCAGGTGCCCATGGAGCACAGGACGCCGACGATCGAGTAGAACAGGCGCTGCCCCGGACTGAAGAGGGTCAGCAGACCCACCAGGATCATCAGGGTCGGCAGGAGGTAGCCCGCCACTCCCTGCATCCCGACGTGCATGACGACCTTGATCGAGGCCTTCATGGTGAGCAGGATCCAGGCCCCGCCCAGCGTGAGCCACAGTCCGCCGAAGAAGGGCCGTCCGTACACCCAGCGGGTGAACGCGTCCTGCTGGGCGACGGGTTGCCGCGCGCCCACGGGCTGTCCGCTCTCGATCGGCTGTCCGCCGTCCACCGGCTCCTGGCTCTCCATCAGCAGGCCGTGCCGCTGAAGCTCATCTTGAGGTTGGGCAGCTTGAACACGCCGGCCGTGGTGGCGTAGTTGGTCTGGCGCAGGTTGTCGATGGACACGGTGTCCGACTGCTGGCTGAAGACACCGAGGGGGCCCTGCACGCCGGCCTTGGTGAGGGTGCTGGCGTCGTTGCCGATCTCGATGTTCCGGAACGCGGCGTCACCGGACAGCTCGGTCGAGTCCGTGGTCAGGTCCGTCGCCTCGACCTTCTTGGCGCCCCAGCCGGCCTTGATGACGAGGTTGGTGCCGCCCAGGTCGACGCTCTGGCACAGCTTGGTGAGGGTCGCGCTCTTGATGGCGGAGGTCATCACCAGGACCTGGCCGCCGGTGTCGCCGGCGTTCGGGCTGTTGTCCGCCATGTTGTCGAGGCCGCCGAACTGCTCGAAGCCGGTGCCGTTGAGGTTCTCCGCGGTGACCGTGAAGGGCATGCCGGAGATGGCGAACTGGACGCCGAGCGCACCCTCGGCGGTCATGATCGCGAGACCCGCGGTGATCGCGACGGCCGGCACCGCCATGATCGCGGCCCGGCGACCCCGGACCCGCCCGCGTCTCGCGGAGCCGTCGGGGGCTTGTGGAGCGGAACCGCTTTCGGAGGTCTCAGAGGTGTTGCCGACGGATGAGGCCATGTGCTGCTCCCAGGGACATAGTCAACGCAAGTGGGGCTCACGTGCGGATGTGCGGCTTCGTAGGCGTGGTGTCCTGGCGCGGACATCGGCTGCGGCGCACGCCCCCTCGCACCTCCCGGTGGCTGCAAGGGCTTTCCGGTACGTACTCCGCAGTAACGCCACGGAAGTTACCGGCGGTTACGCTCATGGGTCAAGCAAGTTGTGAGTAAAGGGTGTTGATTATGTGGCACCGGTGATCAACAACGCTCGGACGGGCGGAAAAAACCGCCAATCAAAGATCAACTCCCTTTCGGTACCTTGACGTTGACAGATGATCAGGTCTACAACTCTCCTGGCTTCCCCCGGATCCGTGGCGCCGGATCCAAGCCTTCGGGCGGTACCTGTCCGCATTCCCGGACCGTCTGTCCATCACGGGCTCTTCACCGCCCGAGCCCGACCCTCCACGGCACCCGTACCGGCCGCTTCCCCCCTGGGCCGCACCGGGCTCGCCACCTCCCGACCGGCCCGACCGGAGCCCTCCCCCATGGGGCCTTCGGACGGTCACCGGCGGCTGCCGTTGCCGGTCCGTCACGTACGGAGAAGGCGTGACGGGTCGGCAACGGCGGACGCGACACGCGTCCGCGCCCCCCCCACACCCACCCTCACCTCACGAAAGAGGCAACCCCGCATGCGTATGCGTACTCTCGTCTCCCTCACCGCCGCCGCTGCCGCCTTCGCGCTCCCCGTGGCCGTGGCCGCCTCCGCCCCCGCCGCCGCGGACGACGTCGCGGTCCTCACCACCGGCTCGGTCGGCGGACCCGGCGTCGCCGAGGGCACCACCATCACGGCGTCCCTGGCCGGCGGCACCACCGCGACCCTGTTCTCCAGCGCGACCGGCACCAGCGGCATCACCTGTGCCGCCTCCACCTTCACCGCGACGGTGGGCAGCAACCCGACCGCGCCGGGCACCGCCGTCGAGTCCCTGACCGGGCAGACCTTCAGCAGCTGCACCTCGAACGTGGTCGGCGTCCTCGGCGTCACCAGCATCACGGTGAACAACCTGCCCTACACCACCGACGTCTCCTCCGGCGGCGCCGTCTCCGTGACCCCGGCAAGCGGTTCCGCCATCCAGACCACCGTCGTGCTGCGCACCCTGCTCGGCAGCGTCAGCTGTGTCTACCAGGCGGCGGCCGGCCTGTCCGGCACGGCCGACAACGCCGACAACAGCATCGCGTTCAGCAACCAGCAGTTCACCCGCACCTCCGGCTCCTCGCTGTGCCCCGCCAACGGCTTCTGGAGCGCCAAGTACAGCCCGGTGACCGCGAGCGGCGACCCCGTCTACGTCAACTGAACGCTGTGAGCGCGTAGTTCAGCGTCGGCGCAGACGAAGCGCCAGGGCGGCGCCCCCGGTGAGCACCAGCACCGCGGCGGCGCCGCCCGCAAGCACGGGCGCGGACGGTCCGGAGTTGCCGTCCGCGTCGGCGGCCACCGGCGTGGAGTCGGGGGCCACCGCGCCCGCGGAACGGGCGAGGGACGGAGCCGGCGTGGGCGTCGCGGCGGGAGTGGACGGCGCCGGACTCGTCGCCGGCTTCTTCTCCGCAGCCCGGGACCTGGTCGGCGACGCGGCCGGGGCGGCGGCTCCGTCCCCGCTCTTGTCCTCGGCCGCCGGGAACACCACGTCCGAGCACGAGTAGTACGTGTCCGCCGTACTGCTGTTCTGCCAGATCGTGTACAGCACCTGCCGCCCCGTACGGTCCTTCGGTAGCGTCATCCTGATCCGGTAGGCGCCGTCCGTGAGCGCCGGGTCCTTCACCTCGGCGAACGGCCGCTCCGGCAGATCGGACCACTTCAGCGGCTTCGACGGGTCGTAGCCGGGCTCGGTGAGGTACATCCGGAACGTGCCGGTGTGCGGGATCGTGGAGACGTACTTCATGGTCAGGCTCGCGCCGGGGGACAGCCGGGTCGCCGGCCAGTCGGCGCGCGCCAGGTCCAGGCCCCGGTAGGCGGGCAGGCCACCGCTGCACAGCTTGCCGTCCGGGATCGTCTGCCGGTCCCGGCCGTTCACGTTCGCGACCCGCAGGTTGTCCCAAGCCGTGAAGGGCGAGCCGTTCGCCGCCACGGCCGCCCGGCACGCGGCCGTGCCCGAGGAACTGCCGTCGGGGGAGCAGGCGAAGACCCGGCTCACCGGATCCGTGGGAGCGCCATGGGCCTGCGCGGGCGCCGCCGCGAACAAGGTCAGCAGGAAGGGTGTCAGGGCGGCGACCGCCGCACTCGTACGACGGGCTGTGGTCCAGGGCATCCGGGCCATCCGGAACGCCTCCTCGGGCGGCGCGGGAAAGACGGGCTTCCGTGCAGTACGGGACACGGCCCGCGAGCGTTCACCGGCGCCCCGCACGGTCCGCCGCAGGCAGACGCGGGCAAAGCGGCCATCCCCGGTCAACCGGTCGGTGCAGAGGGTGGGTTCCTTGCCTGCTCAAGGGTTTCCCCTGTATCCCCATGACCTTCCCTTTGCCTATCGTTCGACCACAGCTGACCCACAGGTAACCCCGAACGGGTCACGCCCGCACCCCACGTTTCGCCGGCCGGCCGCCGCGCTCCTGGCTCCACCCCCGCAGCTGCACCCCCCCGCCGCTTCATCGCCGAAGCGAATCGACTGCCGCTCCGCGCTGCCCGGAGCACGGCCACGAAAGGCAAGCCCTTGCGTACCTCCCCCTCCCTCCGGCGGAAGCTGATAACCGCCGCGGCCGTCTCCGCGGCCCTGCTCTCCGTCGGCACGGCCTCCGTCGCCGTCGCCCAGGACACCCCCGCGCAGGACACCGCCGTCCCGGCCGCGCTCACCGAGGCCGCCCCCGGCGTCCAGGCCGAGCGCCTCATCGTCGGCTACAAGTCCGGCGCCGCCGAGGCCACCTCGAACAAGGCCGCCGAGGCCGACGCCGCCGCCAAGGACGCCGACTTCCAGCGCAGACTCGGCACCGGGGCCGCCCTCGTCGACCTGGGCGCGGACCCCAGCAAGGCCGAAGTCGCCGACGCCGTCGCCGAGTTCAAGGCGGACCCGCAGGTCGCCTACGTCGTACCGGACCGCCTGAACAAGCCGCAGGCCGACCCGAACGACACCGAGTACGCCAAGCAGTGGGACCTGTTCGAGTCCACGGCCGGCATGAACGTGCCCGGCGCCTGGGCGACGTCGACCGGCACCGGCGTCACCGTCGCCGTCATCGACACCGGTTACGTCACCCACTCGGACCTCGCCGCGAACATCGTCGGCGGCTACGACTTCATCTCCGACACGGCGGTCTCCGTCGACGGCAACGGCCGCGACAGCAACCCCGCCGACCCGGGCGACTACTACGCGGCCAACGAGTGCGGCGCGGGCATCCCGGCCTCCACCTCCTCCTGGCACGGCACGCACGTCGCCGGCACCATCGCCGCGGTCACGAACAACAGCAAGGGCGTCGCCGGCATCGCGTACGGCGCGAAGATCTCCCCGGTGCGCGTCCTCGGCAAGTGCGGCGGCTACGACTCCGACATCATCGACGCCATCACCTGGGCGTCCGGCGGCACCGTCTCCGGCGTGCCCGCCAACACCAACGTCGCCAAGGTCATCAACATGAGCCTCGGCGGCGACGGCGCCTGCACCTCGGCGACCCAGACCGCCATCAACAACGCCGTCAGCCGCGGCACGACCGTCGTCGTGGCCGCCGGCAACGACAACGAGAACGTCTCCGGCCACTCGCCGGGCAACTGCAACAACATCATCTCGGTCGCCGCCACCAACCGCACCGGCGCCAAGGCCTCCTACTCCAACTACGGCTCCCTGGTGGACATCTCGGCGCCCGGTGGCCAGACCAGCACCGGCACCGCCAACGGCATTCTGTCCACGCTCAACTCCGGTGCCTCGACGCCGTCTTCGGAGTCGTACGCCTACTACCAGGGCACCAGCATGGCCACCCCGCACATCGCGGGCCTGGTCGCGCTGGTGAAGTCGGCCAACTCCTCGCTGACCCCGGCGCAGATCGAGACCGCCATCAAGAACAACGCCCGTCCGCTGCCGGGCGCCTGCTCCGGCGGCTGCGGCGCGGGCCTCGCGGACGCGGCGAAGACGGTCGCGGCCGTCAGCGGCGGCGGTACGACGACGGGGACGACCTTCTCCAACACCACCGCCGTCGCCGTCCCGGACAACGGCTCCGCGATCGAGTCCGCCATCACGGTCAGCGGCCGCACCGGCAACGCCCCCTCGACCCTCCAGGTCGGCGTCGACATCACCCACACCTACCGTGGTGACCTGGTGATCGGCCTCGTCGCCCCGGACGGCACGGTGTACAGCCTGAAGACGGCCAGCTCCTCCGACTCGGCCGACAACGTCAACACCACCTACACCGTGAACGCCTCCTCCGAGACCGCCAACGGCACCTGGAAGCTGCGCGTCCAGGACACGGCGGCGCAGGACACGGGCACGCTGAACAGCTGGAAGCTGACCTTCTGAGCGAACTCCCGCGAACGAGTGGGCCGACCGGTGCGGATGGGGCACGGGCCGGCCCACTTGCGTGCGGCGCCCGTGGCAGAGCCCCCGCGCTCAGGCCTCCGCGCCCACCAGTTCCCGGCCCTCGATCAGCGCCAGCAGCCGTGCCCCGCGGTCGGGACGGCTGTCGAGGCCGGTCAGAAGTCCCGGCACCGCGATGCTCGGCAGTATGTGGGCCCACATCACGGAGATCCGGTGCCCGAGATCCGCGCGCTCGTGCAGCGCCCGTGACATCAACTGCACTCCGGCGAACGCCCCGACCAGCAGGTCAGCCGTCTCCCGCGGCTCCACCGTGGGCAGCAACTCGCCCTGTTCCCGAGCCCCTTGCAGCATCCCCGTCAGGTGCTCGCCCCACTGCCTGAACGGCCCCGTGTGATCGACCCCGGGCGGCGCGCACTGGTCCACCGTCAGCCGCACGCTGCCCTTCAGCAGGGAGTTGGTCCGCAGCCGCTGCCCGAAGACGAACGTCATGTCGACGATCTCCTGGAGCTTGCACGGATGCGGCGGCACGGCCCCCAGCGACAACTGCTCGTCGAGCACCGCCTGGGCGAGGGACTCCTTGGAGGGGAAGTGGAAGTACAGGGCGCCTTTGGTGACTTCGGCCCGCTCCAGCACCATCGCGATGGTGCTCGCGGCGTACCCGTGCTCGTCGAAGACGGCGCCCGCGGCCTCCACGATCGTCCTGCGTGTCCTGATGGCGCGCTCCTGTCTCGCCACAAGAACCCCTCCCATGAGCCGAGTCGGGTCTCGTCCGGTCTCGATCAGGTCACATTGAAAACAGACCGGAATCCCTCGTACTCTATCGCTCACCGGCACGGGCACCTCGCCGTCCGTCATCGCTTCGGAGGCACCGCTTCGGAGGAACGAGGGGGAGACATGCCAGAGTTGCGGCAGTTCGCACAGTTCCCGTCCGGGCCCGGGCCCCTGACGGCGACCGTCCCCCGTGAACTCGTGCACCGCGTGTCCGTCGCGGAGACCCTCCTCACCGGCTGGACCAGGACCGGACCCGACCGTTTCAGCCTCACCGCCCAGTGGCCGCGCGCCCACCAGTTACACGTGTCGGCGGACCGCTCGGCCTATGAGCCGCTGCTGGTTGCAGAAACGGTCCGCCAGTGCGGGGCACTGCTCGCCCACACCGCCTACGAGGTCCCCATAGGTCATCAGTTCGTCCTTCGGGACCTGCGTGTCGACACCCGCCCCGAGCACCTGGCCGTAGGCGCCACCCCCGCCGAACCCGTCGTCGACATCACCGTCGACGAGGTCCGCCGGCGCGCCGGCCGACCCGCCGCGCTGAGCTACGACGCCGTGGTCCACCTCGGGCCGGAGCGCGTCGCGACCGGCCGCATCGCCGTGAGCTGGACGAAGGAGGCCGTCTACCGCCGGTTGCGCGGGGGGCGTACCGCCGACGTGGGGGCCCTGCGGCTGCCCCGGCCGACGCCGACGCCCTTGCCGGCCGACGTGGTGGGACGGGCCCTGTCCACCGACGTGCTCCTGTCACCCGCCGACCGCCCCGACCGCTGGCGGCTCAGGGTCGATACCGCGCACCCCGTTTTCTTCGATCACCCGCTGGACCACATCCCCGGCATGCTCCTCCTGGAGGCCGCCCGCCAGGCCGTACGGGCGCACGGCGGCGCGGACGGCCCGGTGCCCGCGTCCTTCCACGCCACGTTCCACCAGTTCGCCGAGCTGGACCGGCCGGTCTGGATCGAGGTGAGCGACACGGGCGGCACCGACGTACAAGTCGTAGCGCTGCAAGGGGAGTCGGTGGCCTTCGTATGCCGTGCAGGTGCCGTCGCAGGGTGAGTTATCGTGTACAGGGAGTGAGAAACAAACGGCATGACCCGTTCTTTTCCGTCACAGGAGTGTGCAGTCGATGCCGAGGCAGTTACGCGCTGAACAGACCCGAGCGACGATCATCACCGCCGCCGCCGATCTGTTCGACCGTCGTGGCTATGAATCGACCAGTCTCAGCGACATCGTCGAGCACGCCCAAGTCACCAAGGGTGCGCTGTACTTCCACTTCGCGGCGAAGGACGACCTCGCCCACGCGATCATGGAGATACAGTCCCGGACCTCGCGACAGGTTGCCGGGGACGTGGAGGCACGCGGCTGCACCTCGCTGGAGGCGCTGGTCCGGATCACCTTCCAGATAGCGCGGTTGTCGGTCGAGGGGCCCATACTGCGGGCCGGACTCCGGCTCGCCACGGGCGGAGTCGAGGTGCGGGCACCGCTGCGACACCCGTTCACCGAGTGGCTCGACCTCGCGACGGGGAAACTGCTCGGCGCGGTCAAGGAGTCCGACCTCCACCCGGACACCGACGTGGACGCGGTCGCCCACTCGCTCGTCTGCTTCTTCGTCGGGACACGCGTGGTGGGACCGCATCTGGAGCCGGTCGGGCGGCAGCCGCGGCGGCTCGCCCAGATGTGGCACGTGATGATCCGGGGGCTGGTGCCGGTTCCCCGCCGGGCCCGGTACCTGGCACTGGTGAGCCAGCTGGAGCAGGAGTCGAGAGGCGTCTGAAGGGTGGCTACAGTCGGCGTATGTCTGTCAGCGCCGCCGTAGTCCTCGCCAGTGAACCCGGCTCCTTCCCGCACAGCGTGCTCGCCGAGCGGCACCCCGCGATCATCGCGCAGGTGCGGGAGGCCTTCCCCTACGGCCCCGACCAGCACCGTGCCCTCGACGCGCTGCTCGACAACTGCACCAAGGGCGTGATCGAGCCGCTCCCCGGCGGGGCGTGGGCCGAGTGGGGCATCGACACCCACCTCGGGCAGTCCTGGTTCGACGTGCCCTGGCTCTGGTCCGAGAGCTACTTCTACCGCCGGCTCCTCGACGCCGTCGGCTACTTCGAACCCGGCCCCTGGCAGGGCATCGACCCCTTCCGGCCCGCCAAGCTCACCGAGCTCGACTCCCCGGAGACGGACCAGGAACTGGCCGCGCTGGACGAGCTCGCCTCCCGGTCCGTCGAGGAGCGGGGCGCGGCCCTGCTGCACGGCTCGCTGTGGGGCAACCGCGCCGACCTCGGGTTCCGGCTCTCCGACGGCCGGGCCGAGGGACGGGACGCCGTACCCGATCTGGTCGCCGACGACAGCGAACGGCTGTGGACGCTGCTCGACGGCACCGGCACGCTGTGCCTGATCGCCGACAACGCCGGGCGCGAACTCATCCCCGACCTGCTCCTCCTCGCCCACCTCCTCGAACACGGGCGCATCGAGCGGGCCGTCCTGCACGTGAAGCCGTACCCCTACTACGTCTCCGACGCGACCACCGCCGACGTCGTCGACGCGCTGCGCCGGCTGGTGCGGGCGCAGGGGGAGGCCGCAGGGTACGGGCGGCGGCTGTGGGACGCCATGGCGGACGGGCGGCTCGACGTCCGCGCGCACGCGTTCTCCTGCGCGCCGCTGCCGTACGCCGACATGCCCGACGACCTGCGTACGGAGATCGGCGGAGCCGCGCTGACCGTGCTGAAGGGGGACCTCAACTACCGGCGTCTGGTCGGGGACCGGTGGTGGGCGCCCACCACGTCCTTCGCCGAGACGACCGCCCATTTCCCGGGGCCGGTCGCCGCGCTGCGCACACTGAAGTCCGATGTGATCACCGGGCTCGACGCCCGCACGGAGGCCGCGCTGGTCGAGGCGGAGGGGCAGCGCTGGCGGACCGGCGGGACCCACGCGCTCATCCAGGTCCGGCCCTGAGGAGCGTTATGCTGCCTGAGGCTGGGCTGCCACACGTCCCGCCGACGGGCAGCGAAAGAGGACGTCATTGACCCCGCGGTACCTGAGCAATCCTGGGGAGCCCGTCTACGACGTGGACGCGCGGCGCTACGTCGACGTCACGGACCCCCGTGACGAGGCCGACCTCCACGACGTGTTCACGGACATCTACCGCACCAACCGCTGGGGTTCCGACGAGACCCGCTCAGGACCGGGCTCCGAGCTACAGCGCATGAAGCGGGTGATCGCCCAACTCGGCGCTCTCATCAAGGACTTGGGTGTCCGGTCGGTCCTGGACGCGCCCTGCGGCGACTTCAACTGGATGCGGTACGTCGAACTGCACGGCGCCTCCTACCTCGGCGGGGACGTGGTCGCGGACCTCGTCGCTGCCAACCGCGCCAACCACCCGGGCCCGGGACGGGAGTTCCAGCTGCTCGACTTCACCGCGCAGCCGGTGCCGCGGGTCGACCTCATCGTGTGCCGGGACGCCCTCGTGCACTTCTCCTACCAGCACGTGGTGGAGGCCCTGACCCGGTTCCGGGAGAGCGGCTCGCGCTATCTCCTCACCACCACCTTCCCCCGGACACCGGCCAACACCGACATCGTCACCGGCTGGTGGCGCCCCATCGACCTGTGCAAGGCACCCTTCGGCCTGCCCGAGCCGCTCCAGGTCATCGACGACGACGAGTCCGACGACTTCTACGACGACAAGACCCTCGCCCTGTGGGACCTCAGCCGGATCCCCTCCCGTTTCCCGGGCTACGAACCGGCCGCCGCGGAGTCGGGATCGCGGGGCGTGTGATCACCGTCCTCGGTCCGCAGGCGGGCCAGCGCCTCCCCGGCGGCCAGCGTCCGCGGGTGGCGTAGCCCCAGCACCTCCTCGCAGGCCTCCCGCACCTCCGTGAACTCCGTCCGGGCCTCGGCGAGTTCACCCTTGAGGCGCAGCAGGTCGGCCAGGTTGTGCCGGACCGCCAAGGTCCCCGGATGCCGTGGCCCCAGCGTGTCCACGCAGTCCGCGAGCACCGTGCGGTACTCGGTCTCCGCCCGCTCGACATGCCCGCGCAGGTGCAGGACGTGCGCGGCGCCGTGCCGTACGGACAGGGTCAGCAGGTGCTGTTCGCCGAGCACGGTCCGCCGGGCCTCGTAGACCTCCCTGAACTCCTGTTCCGCGGCCGCGAACCGGCCCTGGTCCTTGAGCAGGTCGGCGAGGTTGTGCCGGACCGCGAGGGTGCCGGGGTGACGGGGGCCCAGGGTGTCGACGCAGTCCGAGAGCACCGTGCGGTACTCGGTCTCCGCCCGCTCGACATGCCCGCGCAGGTGCAGGACGTGCGCGGCGCCGTGCCGTACGGACAGGGTCAGCAGGTGCTGTTCGCCCAGCACCTCGCGGCGCGCCGCGTACACCTCCCTGAACTCCGCCTCCGCCGCCTCCAGTTGCCCCCGCTCCATCAGCAGGTCGGCCAGGTTGTGGCGGACCACCAGGGTGTGCGGGTGCATGTCGCCGAGCAGCCGGCGCTGCACCTCGAAGACCTCCCGGAACTCGGTCTCCGCGTCACCGGGCCAGCCCCGGTCGCGCAGCACGGTGGCCAGGCCGTGCCGGGCGGACACGGTCTCCGGGTGGTCCTCGCCGTAGGCGTCGGCGCGCGTCGCCAGCACCGTACGGAACTCGCGCTCGGCCTCGGCCAGCAGACCGCGGTCGCGCAGCACGTCGGCGAGGTCGTGGCGCACCGCGAGCGTGCTCGGGTGGCGTTCGCCCAGCACCCGCGCACACACCTCCAGCGTCTCCCGCAGCTCCAGCTCGGCCTGGCGGAACATCCCGCGCTCGTGCAGCACCTGGGCCATCTCGTGCCGGGTGACCAGGGTGTCGGGATGGTCGGCGCCGAGGGTCTCCCGGTAGGCGTCCAGGAGCAGGCGGTACTCCTCCTCGGCCTCCGCGAGCAGCCCCCGGTAACGGGCCATCCAGGCCACGCCCTTGCGAGCGGCGAGGGTGCGGGGGTCGCGCTCGCCCAGCAGGGCCCGGCGCGTGGCGTGCACCGCGCGGTACTCGGTCTCCGCCTCCACCGGGCGGCCCCGCCCGTTGAGCAGGTTCGCGAGCGCGTACCGGGCGTCGGCGGTCTCGGCGGCCGCGTCGCCGAACAGCGCCCGGGTGTCCTCCAGCACCGTACGGAACAGCGACTCGGCCGCGGACAGGCGACCGCGCATGTGCAGCAAGTGGGCCGCGGCGGCCCGTACTTCGAGCGCGTCGGGATCGCGCGGGCCGCAGGCGAGCACCACCGGCTCGCACGCGTCGAGCACCTCCTCCGCGCGGTCCAGCCAGCCCCGCCGGAACAGATGCCGGGCCCCGGCCGCCGCCGCCCGCAGCGCCTTGGAGACCAGCTCGTCCTCGGCCTCGTACGGGTCGCCCATCAGGGCCAGCGGGGCGTCGCAGTGCGGGAGCAGCAGCCGCCAGCGAGGCCAGTCGCGCGGGTCGTCCTCGCTCAGCTCGGCAGTGGCGCAGACGACCAGGTCGGCGACGACGGCCGCGTACTCCTCCCAGTGCTCGGCGAGGTCCCGCTGGAGCCGGCCGGCGTCCCGGACCAGCGGGTGCAGCACCAGGGTGCGGGCGTGGTCGTCGCCGCCGGGCGGGGTGTGCAGCTCGACCAGGCCGAAGTCGGCGAGCGCGGTGAGCGCGGTGTACAGCTCCTGGGGGGTGATCCCGGGCAGCAGCGAGGAGGCCGCCAGCCGGTCCGGGCGTAACAGACCCACCAGCGGTACCGGGGCCTCGCCCAGGCAGCACAGCAGCCGCATCAGCGGCCTGGCCTGGACGATGCCCCGCCGCTCCAGGAGGTCCAGGGACAGCTCCCAGGTGCCGGTCACCGGGACGGAGTAGGTGCCGCCCTGCTGCCCGGGCGGGCGCTGGTCGAGGAGTTCGGTGAAGCGCTCGTCGAGCGCCACGCGGTAGTCGGCGTACGTCCGCACGGTCGTGGTGCCCGGCCAGGCGGGGAAGGCGGAGGCCGCCGCGAGATGCGAGCCGGCGATGCGCAGCGCCAGCGGCAGTCCGCCGAGCCGGCGGGTCAGCATCCGGGCGTCCTCGCGGGATCCGGCCCGCTCCCCGGCGAGGTCCCAGAGCACCTCGGTGGCGTCGTCCTCCTCCAGGGCGTCGACCGAGTGCAGCGTGGCCCACGGCCCCCAGGTCGTCGGGCTGCTGTCCCGGCTGGTGATCAGCACCAGCCCCGGCAGCTCGGCGGCGGGCCGGATCCATCCCGTGCCCTCCGCCAACCGGCCGTAGGGCGCCAGGTGTTCGGGCTCGTCGGCGTTGTCCACCACCAGCAGCCAGGGGCTCGCGGTGTCGCACAGCCGCCGCCACAGCAGATCGGTCGCGCTCGAACGCCCGGACCAGGCACGGTCGATGAGGTCGGCGGGGGTGCCCAGCGCGGCCACCACCTCGCGCATCCCCGCGCTCAGCGCGGCGGGGTTCTTCGCCGTCACCCACCACACGTCGACGTTCAGCGCGGCGGCGTACGCGGCGATCTCCAGGGCGACCGTGGTCTTCCCGCTCCCGCCCATGCCGTGCAGCACCCGCACACCCGAAGTCGGCTTGCCCACCAGCTGCTTGAGCGTGTCCAGTAGCGGCCCGCGGCCGCGCACCCGGCGGTCGAGTCGGCCCAGCGGAGGAGCGACGGTCAGCGCACCCGGGGCACGGGCGGGCTCCAGCGGGGCCGGCGGCTGCTGGACCTGGATGAAGACCGGGCGCACCATGCCGGAGAACTCCTGGACGAACTCCGTCAGCAGCCCGGACAGCGTGGGGTCGCGTTCCAGCAGACCGCGCAGGGTGCTGTCCCACTCCTCCCGCTGCTGCCGCAGGATGACCTGCTGCCGCCCCGGCGGCGCGGCGTCCAGCTCCGCCCGCGCGCGGTCCAGCCGCTCCACGTCCTCCCGGCGCAGGAACCGCGCGATCCGGTGCCGGGCCACCTGCCAGGCGTCGGTGGTCATCAGCCCCACCATCGTGCCCGCGGCGGCGGCAGCGGTCTGGGTGAACAACTCTGCCCCGAACATCGAGGACCCCCCTGTCGGCACACACCTCGACGGCTCTGCCCGAACCCCTCTCCCGGTTTCAGGTTCTCATGTCCCACGGGACGGAAGGGACTTGATTCCGTCGAAGGGCCCGGCACGGGATGAAGGCCGCGTACGGGATGAGGGGCGGCTGTCGCCTTGTTGGCTCTGGTGCACCATCCCCGTCACCTCACGCCAAGGGAGGCGCGTCGCATGCGTCTGGGAGTCGCTCCGCACCGACTGTGGCCCGCTCATGAGGACGAGCTCGACGGCGTCCTCGAAACCGCCCGTACCGCTGAGGAGTTGGGCTTCGACCACATCATCGCGAGCAGTCATCTGCTGGCCGGAGCGACGGGGGTGACGCCGGACCCGCTGGTCCTGCTGTCGGCGACGGCGGGGGCGACCAGCAGGATCGGCCTGGTCACCAGCGTCCTCATCCTGCCCCTGTACAACCCGGCCGTCGTGGCTCACCAGGCCGCCACGCTCGATCGCCTGTCGGGCGGTCGCCTCACCCTCGGTGTCGGCACCGGCTGGGACACCGCGGAGTTCGACGCGGCCGGAGTCCCGTTCGCCGGACGGGGCCGCCGGGCCGACGAACAGCTGGACATCGTAAGGAAGTTGTGGCGGGACGAGGCGGAGGTACGGCTCGGGGTGCGGCCGCGTACTCCCGGGGGGCCGCCCGTGTGGGTCGGCGGACACAGTGACGCCGCTCTGCGCCGGGCTGTGCGGTACGGCGACGCATGGCACGGTTTCGGCCTCGACGCGGCCGGACTCGCCGAGGTGCGGGGCCGGTTGGCGGGGCTCGGGGAGGAGGCGGGGCGGGATCCGGCCACGCCGCTGGAGCTGACGGCGGGTCAGGTGCTCGTACCGCCGGGCTTCGAGGCCGTCGTACAGCCGTCCGGCCGGCGGCCGTTGGGCGGAGCCGCGCCGACCGCCGAGCGGGTGCGCGAGGAGCTGGGGGAGCTCGCCGACGCCGGGCTCACCGCCTGTTCGCTGTGGCTGCCGGTCGCCACCGAGGCGCTGTCCGACGCGCTCGCATGGGTGGCGGAGGAGGTCCTTTCGCACTTCAGCATGGAGTGACGAATCGGCTGACCGTGAAATGACGATGCGGCTGACTGCGAAGTGACGAATCGGCTGACCTTGATGTAGTGATCATGTCAATCGATGGGTCATCATGCCCGAATGGCGTTACGACCTTGGCGTTCGGGAAGTGGGAAGGCGGCGGCCGCTGCGGCCGCGCTCGTGCTGGCCCTCACGGCGTGCGGCGGTGACGGGGACTCCGGGTCCTCCGGCGGCGGGCGTACGACGGTCAGGGTGGCCGCGCTGCCCCTGAGCGACTGCGCCATGCTGTACATCGCGCAGAACCGCGGGCTCTTCGAGAAGGAGGGGCTCGACGTCCGCATCCAGCAGATCCAGCAGAGCCTCCAGGCGCTCCCGGCCCTGTCCAAGGGGCAGATCGACATGGTCGCGAGCGCGAACTACGTCACCTACTTCCAGGCCCAGGACCAGGGCACTCTCGATATCCGGATCGTCGCCGAGGCGATCCGGGCGGCGCCGCGCATGATGGACGTCCTCGTGCCGAAGGACTCCGACATCAAGACGCTCGCCGACCTCGAGGGCAGGAAACTCGCCGTCAACGTCCTCAACAACGTCCAGTCGCTGACCTTCAACGAGATCCTGGCCGAGCACGGTGTCGGCTCGCCCGTCTACCGGCAGATCCCCTTCCCGCAGATGGGTGCGGCCCTGGACAAGGGACAGGTCGACGCCGTGCACGCGGTCGAACCCTTCGACAGCGCCATCCAGGACGAGTCGGGGGCGAGGGTGCTGGTGGACGGGGCCTCGGTGCCCGTCGGGGCGATCCCGCTCAGCGGATACATCACGACGTCGGCGTACGCCGGGAAGAACGCGGACGCGCTGGCCCGGTTCCAACGGGCCCTCAAGGCCGCCGTGCGGCTCGCCGACGCGGATCCGTCGCTCGTGCGGGCGGTGCTGCCGACGTACACCAAGGTCACCAAGGAGCAGGCGGAGAAGATCGACCTGCCGGTGTATCCGGCGACCATGGACGGGACGCAGATCGCGCGGGTCACCGAACTCATGCGGAAGCAGAAGATGTTGAAGAAGCCGCTCGATCCGGCGTCGCTGCTGGTGAAGTGAGAGGCCTGCCCGGTGCGGGGGTTGTGGGCGCGTCGGTGGCTGAGGGCGTGTCGGTGGGTGCGGGCCGGTCAGGAGTGGTGGCTCGGGCTGCTCGGGGTGCTGCTCGCCTTCGGCGTGTGCGAGGCGGTGAGCCGGGCGGGCCTGGTCCGTCGCAGTCACCTCCCGCCGGCCTCCGAAGTCGTCTCCCGCGCGGTGGAGTTGGCGGGTGACCCCGTCTTCCTCGACGGCATCGGGGCGACCCTGCGCGCCTGGGCGCTCGGACTCGCCCTCGCCTGCACCGTCGCCGTACCGCTCGGGCTGCTGCTGGGCAGTGTGCCGCTCGTCGACGCGGCCGCCCGGGCGATCGTCGAGCTGCTGCGGCCGCTGCCGTCCGTCGCGCTCATCCCGCTGGTGTCCCTGCTGCTGGGCTCCGGGACCGAGACCGAGGTCGCGCTGATCGCCTACGCCTCGGTGTGGCCGGTCCTCTTCAACACCGTCTACGGCCTGGGCGAGACCGATCCCCTCACCAAGGACACCCTGCGCGCCTTCGGCTTCGGCCGCCTCGCGGTCCTCCTGCGCGCCGAACTCCCCGCCACGGCCCCCTTCATCGCCGCCGGCATCCGCATCTCCGCCGCGGTCGCCCTCATCCTCGCCGTCGCCACGGAGATCCTCTCCGGCTTCGGCGAGGGCCTCGGCATCTTCATCGCCCAGGCCGGCCTGGCCACGGACGGCACGCGGGATGTCCTGGCGGGGGTGGTGTGGGCCGGTGTTCTGGGGCTGGCGATCAACGGAGCGCTGGTGTGGGCCGAACGACGACTGTTTCCGTGGACGCCGGAACACCGGGGGACGGGTGGGGTGGGGGCGAGCGGCGGATGAAGGAAGGCGGGGAGGAGGAATGGGGTGCGGCTCGGGACGGGGAGTTGGGGGAACCGTCCGGAAGCCGCCCGGGCAGCTCGTCGGCTCCCCAGCCACCCCCCAACCGCTCGGCCCGGCCGCTAGTCCCACATACAGCCACGCCCAGTTCCCGAGTGGCCGCCCACCCCGCCCTCCTCCGCCGGCTCGTTCTCCTCCTCGCCGTCGCGGCCTGGGAGTTGGCCGCAAGGGCCCACGGCAGTGTCTACTTCCCGCCCCCCGACCGCATCGCCCGTCACATGCACGACCTGTGGTTCGACGGACCCGCCCGGCACCTCTTCCTCAGCTCGGCCGCCGCGGCCGACATCCTGCCCAGCCTCGGACGGATGGCCGCCGGGTTCGCACTGGCCGCCCTCGCCGGGATCGCGCTCGGCGTCGCGGTCGGCCGCTCACGGCGGGCCTACGCGCTGTGCAACCCCGTCCTCCAGTTCGCCCGCGCCGTCCCACCCCCCGCCCTGGTCCCCGTCTTCGTCGTGGTCTTCGCCTTCGGCACGCCGATGCAGATCGCCTCGATCACCTTCAGCGCCGTCTGGCCGGTACTGATCAACACCGCCGCCGGCGTACGCAACACCGACCCCCTGCGGCTCGACGTCGCCGCCGTCCTGCGCCTCAACCCCGCCGAACGCCTCTGGTTCCTCGTCCTGCCCTCCGCCCTGCCCCGCATCTTCGCCGGACTGCGCCTGAGCCTTTCGCTCTCCCTCATCCTCATGGTGTTCTCGGAACTCCTGCCGGGCACCGCGAACGGCATCGGCTTCACGCTCACCGAGGCCCAGACCCGTTCCGACCTGCTCACCGTGTGGGCGGCGCTGGTCCTGCTGGGCGTCCTCGGCCATCTGCTCAACACCGGCCTGCTGGCCGTCGAGAAACGGCTGCTCGGCAGGGAAAGGCCCACATGAGCCACATGAGCCACGCCCCCCGCACCCATGGCCCCGGCACCGACCGCATGCTCCAGCTCACCGCGGTCAGCCAGCACTACGGCGACCACCGGGTCCTGCACGACATCACCCTCACCGTCCCCGCAGGCCAACTCCTGTGCGTCGTCGGCCCGTCCGGCTGCGGCAAGTCCACCCTGCTGCGGACCATCGCCGGTCTGCTGCCCGCCCGCGAAGGCACCGTCACGATCGACGGCGCCCCCGTCACCGGCGTCCCCGACAGTCTCGCCGTCGTCTTCCAGGACTACGGCCGCTCCCTCTTCCCCTGGCTCACCGTCCGCGACAACGTCGCGCTGGCGCTGCGCCGCCGTAGCCTCGGCCGGGCCGAACGACGCGCCGAGGCCGACCGCATCCTCGACCGCGTCGGCCTCTCCGACGCCGCCCGCCGCCACCCCTGGCAGCTCTCCGGCGGCATGCAGCAACGCGTCGCCATCGCCCGCGCCCTCGTCCGCCGCCCCACCCTCCTGCTGATGGACGAACCCTTCGGCTCCCTCGACGCCCAGACCCGCGAGGACCTGGAGGACCTCCTCCTGGAGGTCCACCGCACCGACGGCACGACCATCGTGTTCGTCACCCACGACATCGACGAGAGCGTCTACGTCGGCGACCGCGTCGTCGTCCTGTCACCGGGCCCCGGTTCGCGGATCGTCCTGGACCTGCCGGTCGGGCTCCCCGGGCGGCGGGACCAGATCGCCACCCGGGGACTGCCGGAGTTCGTCGCCCTGCGCGCGGAGGTGGGGCGGGCGGTACGCGGCAAGGGAGTTCAGGAGACGTGAACGACCGGGTCCTGGGCAACGTCACAAGTCCCTCCGCAATGCCCGGATTCACCCTCGATTCACGCGATGGTGTGATCATGTCCCGGCCCGCGGATGGCACTTGGGGGCCCTGGGTAGGGCCCGGCTCATGACGCAGCAGCCCTTCGAACTCCCGCACTTCTACATGCCGTACCCCGCGCGGCTGAACCCGCACGTCGACGAGGCACGCGCCCACTCGACCGCGTGGGCGCGCGAGATGGGCATGCTGGAGGGATCCGGGATCTGGGAGCAGTCCGACCTCGACGCGCACGACTACGGACTGCTCTGCGCCTACACGCACCCCGACTGCGACGGCCCCGCCCTCTCGCTGATCACCGACTGGTACGTGTGGGTGTTCTTCTTCGACGACCACTTCCTGGAGATCTTCAAGCGCACCCAGGACCGCGCCGGCGGCAAGGCCTACCTCGACCGGCTGCCGCTGTTCATGCCGATGGACCTGTCGACCCCCATGCCGGAGCCCGGGAACCCGGTCGAGGCGGGCCTCGCCGATCTGTGGACGCGGACCGTGCCGTCGATGTCCGCCGACTGGCGCCGCCGCTTCGCCGTCGCCACCGAGCACCTGCTCAACGAGTCGATGTGGGAGCTCTCCAACATCAACGAGGGCCGGATCGCCAACCCCGTCGAGTACATCGAGATGCGCCGCAAGGTGGGAGGCGCCCCGTGGTCGGCGGGTCTCGTGGAGTACGCGACGGCCGAGGTGCCGGCCGCCGTCGCCGGTTCGCGGCCGCTGCGGGTCCTGATGGAGACCTTCTCCGACGCCGTCCACCTGCGCAACGACCTCTTCTCCTACCAGCGCGAGGTCGAGGACGAGGGCGAGCTCAGCAACGGCGTGCTGGTCCTGGAGACCTTCTTCGGCTGCACCACCCAGGAGGCCGCCGACACCGTCAACGACGTCCTCACCTCCCGTCTCCACCAGTTCGAGCACACCGCGCTCACCGAGGTGCCCGCCGTCGCCCTGGAGAAAGGTCTCTCACCGGGCGAGGTGACAGCGGTCGCCAAGTACACCCAGGGCCTCCAGGACTGGCAGTCCGGCGGCCACGAATGGCACATGCGCTCCAGCCGCTACATGAACGCCCGTGCCGAGACCACCTCCCCCTGGCAGAACCTGACCGGCCCCGGCACCTCGGCCGCCGACGTCGGCGCCCTGCTCGCCGCGGCCGGCGCGGAGCGGCTGCGCGCCCACACCCATGTGCCGTTCCAGAAGGTCGGGCCGTCCCTGCTGCCCGACTTCTACATGCCGTTCCAGGTCGAGCACAGCCCCCATCTGCCCGGCGCCCGCCCCCGCCTCACCGAGTGGATGCACCGCATGGGCATGCTCCAGGAGGGCGTCTGGGACGAGGACCGGCTCGCCGCGGCCGACCTCCCGTTGTGCTCCGCGGGCATCGACCCCGACGCGAGCGCCGAGGCCCTCGACCTCAGCTCGCACTGGCTGGCCTGGGGCACCTACGGCGACGACTACTACCCCCTCGTCTACGGCGGCCGCCGCGACCTCGCCGCCGCCCGCCTCACCACACACCGTCTGTCGGACTGCATGCCCCTCGACGGCGAACAGACCCTCGTGCCCGTCAACGGCATGGAACGCGGCCTGATCGACCTGTGGACCCGCACCACGGCCGGGATGACCCCGGACCAGCGGCGCACCCTCAAGGACGCCGTGAACGTGATGACCGAGAGCTGGGTGTGGGAACTGGCCAACCAGATCCACCACCGCGTGCCCGACCCCGTCGACTACCTGGAGATGCGGCGCGCCACCTTCGGCTCCGACCTCACGATGAGCATGTGCCGGATGGGCCACGGCCCCGCGGTCCCGCCCGAGGTCTACCGCAGCGGACCCGTGCGCTCCCTGGAGAACGCCGCCGTCGACTACGCGTGCCTGCTCAACGACGTCTTCTCCTACCAGAAGGAGATCGAGTACGAGGGCGAGATCCACAACTCGATCCTCGTCGTGCAGAACTTCTTCGGCATCGACTACCCGACCGCGCTGCGCGTCGTCCACGACCTGATGACCCAGCGCATGCAGCAGTTCGAGCACGTCGCCGCACACGAACTGCCCGTCGTTTACGACGACTTCGGGCTCTCGGAGGAGGCACGCGAGGTGATGCGCGGCTATGTGACCGACCTCCAGCACTGGATGGCGGGCATCCTGCACTGGCACCGCACGGTCGACCGCTACAAAGCCACCTACCTGGCCACCCGCACCCACGGCTTCCTCCCGGACAGGACCCCGACCCTGCCGATGGCGGGCTGACGGGCCGCCGATCGCAGGGCGAGGCGCTCCGGCAACTGCGGGGTGCCTGGCTGCTCCGGGCCTGGTCCCGTAGTCCGCACGCCCCCGTGCCGGGGCCGGCGACAGCTCGCCGAAGTGCTCGGCGCCTGCCGAAGGGCCCTGTGGCCCGGGGGCCCAAGCGCTGCCCCTGGGCCCCCGGGCCCCGGGCTCAGCGTCGCGCCGGTTTGTCCTGGAGGGCCAAGTGCAGGCGCCGTGCTCTGGCTGACTGGACCGGCTCGCCCAGCGTTTCGAACTCCTCGGCGAGTGTGTTCAGTTCGTCGGTGTCCAACTGGGTGGGGTCGTCGGCGGCGCGCAGCAGGCTCTGGTCGAGTTCGATCGCGTCGAGCCGGCGTATCAGCGCGACCAGGGCCTGCCCGGTCAGGCCCTGGTCCAGGGCGAGGTCGGTCCAGGTGTACAGCGGTTCGTCGGCGGGGTCCGTGCCGAAGAACACGCGGTCGGTGTCCTGCGCCCACTGTCTCAGCTCGGCCGGGTCCGCGCCCGGCCCGGGGATCTCGCTCAGGCCGCACGCCGTGTCGAAGTCGGTCTCCCGCACCTCGTGCAGCAGCGGCAGATCCTCCACGCGTCCGTGCAGCCCCACGAGCACCGCGGCCAGGCGCAGTTCGTCCGTCAGCGAGGACCGCGTCTCGTACCGCAGCAACCGCCGCAGCAGCTCCAGGTCCCCCGCCACCCGGTCGAACTGCGCGGCCCGCAGCGCGAGCCGACGCCGTACAGCGTCCTCCGCCACCGCCTCCCACACCTCGCGCTCGTCCGCCCGCAGCGCCGCCAGATCGGCGCGGCCCGAGGCCAGGACCGACTCCCACAGCGGCGGCGGGGGCGGGCCGATCAGGTCGTAGGCGCGGCCCTCCTCCGCGTTGAGGAGCACGAAGTCGGGTTCCGTGCGGGACAGCGCGGCGTGCAGCATCCGCACCAGCTCGACCGGCGAACGCTCCGGGAACCCCAGGGCGGACCGGAGTTCGAGCCGCTCCTCGTCCAGTGAGATCTCGCACTCCTCGCGGATCTCCCGCTCCACCTCGGCCACGTGCGCGAGGATCCGCTCCTCGCCGTCCTCCGGGGACAGCTGGAGGCAGTCGTGCCACCCGGGCAGGCCGATCAGTATCTCCAGTGCCTCGTCGACGCTGGAGCCGATGATCCCGGCCCCGCCCTCCGAGTCGGCGTACAGCACGGAGCCGTCCCCGCACCGGAAGTACGTGCCCCCGGTGTCGTCGCCCGCTATGGCCTTCAGCGGGCCGCCGGAGGCGAGTCGGACCGGCTCGCCATGGCCGTACTCGGCGCGGTCGAGGGAGAAGTCGAAGGGGAAGCCGGCCAGTTCGGCCAGCCGGGAGTCCTGCCGGAGCAGCCTCAGGGCGTGATCGGTCATGTCACAGAACGTAACAGCGCCCACTGACAACGGGACCTCATCGTTCCGCATGCGGTTTCCTAACCTTCTCGTCCGGAATGGGACATTCAGGGAACTTCGGTGGGGTGTCGGGAGTCTGTCGAGGTAAGGGCAACAACCGACTGAACACACGGGGGTGTTCGGACCTTGACCGAAATCATCGACAGGATCACGGAGAGCGACCAGAGGCGGCCCGAGAGCGAGTCAGGGGCACCGGGCGAACTGACGCCGTACGTCGCACCACTGCCCGTCCCGCCCGTCCTGCGCCCCGCCTCGGGCGACGTGCCGCACGAGACGGAGATCGCCCTGCGTCCCACCTGGGTGCGCCTGCACCCGCAGCTGCCGCCCACCCTGATGTGGGGCTACGACGGCCAGGTGCCGGGCCCCACCATCGAGGTGCGGCGCGGCCGGCGCGTCCGCATCGCCTGGACCAACCGCATCCCGAAGGGCAGCGAGTACCCGGTCACCTCCGTCGAGGTGCTGCCGCCTGCCTCGCCCACCCTGCCCGGCCGCGAGGGCGCCGAGCCGAACAAGGACGTCGCCGCCCTGCCCGCCTGGTCGGTGACCCACCTGCACGGCGCGCAGACCGGCGGCGGCAACGACGGCTGGGCGGACAACGCGGTCGGCTTCGGTGACGCCCAGCTCTCCGAGTACCCGAACGACCACCAGGCGGTGCAGTGGTGGTACCACGACCACGCCATGAACATCACCCGGTGGAACGTGATGGCGGGCCTGTACGGCACCTACCTCGTCCGCGACGACGAGGAGGACGCCCTCCGACTGCCGTGCGGCGACCGGGAGATCCCGCTGCTCCTCGCCGACCGCAACCTCGACACCGACGAGGACGGCCGGCTCAACGGACGGCTGCTGCACAAGACGCTCATCGTCCAGGCGAAGAACCCGGAGACCGGCAAGCCGGTCACCATCCCGTTCGCGGGCCCGTACACCACGGTCAACGGCCGCATCTGGCCGTACGCCGAAGTGGACAGCGGCTGGTACCGCTTCCGGCTGGTCAACGCCTCCAACGCGCGCATCTACGACCTGGTCCTGCTCGACGAGGACGACACCCCCGTGCCGGGGATCGTCCACCAGATCGGCAGCGACGGCGGGCTGCTGCCGCGCCCCGTACCGATCGACTTCGACGGCACGCTGCCCACGCTGACCGCGGCCCCGGCCGAGCGATTCGACCTGCTCGTCGACTTCCGCGCCTTCGCCGGACGTACGCTCCGGCTGGTCAACAAGGGCCCCAACCAGCCCGCGGGCACGCCCGACCCGGCGGGCGGCGTGCGCTATCCGGCGGTCATGGAGTTCCGGGTCCGGGAGGGCTGTGACACCGACACCTTCGAACTGCCCGAGGTGCTCTCCGGCTCCTTCCGCCGCTACTCGCACGACATCCCGCACGGCCACCGCCTGATCGTGCTCACCCCGCCCGGCACCAAGGGCTCCGGCGGGCACCCGGAGATCTGGGAGATGGCCGAGGTCGCGGACGCCGGCGGCATCCAGTTCCCCGCCGACGGGATCATCCAGGTCACCGGCGCCGACGGCACCACCAGGACCTACCGGCGCACCGCGCGGACGTTCAACGACGGTCTCGGCTTCACCATCGCAGAGGGCAGTCACGAACAGTGGAGCTTCCTCAACCTCGCGCCGATCCCGCACCCGATGCACATCCACCTGGCCGACTTCCAGGCGCTGGGCCGGGACCCGTACGTCGTGACGGGCTTCGACGCGACGGTGGGCGGCACCCGCACGCCGATCACCTACGACCCGTCCCGGACGATCCCGCTGGCGCCCAACGAACTGGGCTACAAGGACGTCTACCGGGTCCCGGGCAGCCAGATGCTGCGGATCATGGGGAAGTTCGACGGGGCGTACGGCCGCTTCATGTACCACTGCCACTTCCTGGAGCACGAGGACATGGGCATGATGCGGCCCTTCGTCGTCATGCCCCCGGAGGCCCTGAAGTTCGACCACGGCGGGGCCCACGGCGGCCACGGCGAGGGCCACACGGGCTGACGCCGGTCGCCGTGCCGGTCGTGGGGCGGCGGACTGGTCGACCTGCTGGTTCCGGTCGCTTCCCGCTCCTGACCGCGCGTCAGTCTCACTCGTTCGTGGCTCGTCGCGCGCCGGTGCGCCGGGTAGTCACCACCCGGTGGTGATCCAGCCGGAGGCGATCCATGGAACAGACTGCGTTGCGCCCCAAGCCGATGCCCGGTCAGGAGACCGGTGGCAGGAAGCCCGGGCCCGCCCGGCGCCCGCACGCCGCGCGCCGGCGCGGCCGCCGGCTCACGACCCTGCTGTCCGGCCTGTTCGTCGCGGCCGTCCTGGTGCTGTCGGGGGTCGGCCTCGGGACGGTGGGCGCCACCGTGATCGGGATGAGCAGACTGGCCGAACTGCAACGGCAGGTCGGGTTGCACCCGGGCGGCCCGTCCGCCTCGGTGCACCCGAGCCCCTCCCCGTCGTCCGCGACACCGACGCCGGCCCCGTCGACCGCGCCCGCCGTCGCGACGCTCGGCCTGGAGGTCGTGGACGCCGAGAGGTCGGGCGCGCTGGTGGTGGGCGTCCACGTCCCGGGCCCGGGCTTCACGGCGGGGCTGGTCCGCGGTGACGTACTGCTCGGGTTCGGCCGCACCCGGATCGACACGGCCGACGACCTCGCGCGAGCCGTCGCCGACGCCCGCTCCGGCCGCGAGATCGTCCTGACGGTCCGCCACCGCGGCGGGGGCTACCAGCAGTTGACGGCCGTGCCGGGCGTGGTGACATGAGCCCTCGCGGCACGGCGGGCGCCGATGCGGAACGGTGCCGTCACACGACCACCCTGAAGTGCGTCGTCAACCGCGCCTCGTCATCCAGGACATGGAACGCCAGCCCCACCGGCGCCTCCCGGTCCGCCACCTGCTCGCCCTCCCAGGGCAGCCGCAGCGTCCAGGTCACCCCGGGGCCGATCACCAGCGGCCGCCCGGCGAACACGGTCGCCGCGGGCGTGTGCGCATGGCCGGTGATCAGCCCGGCGATCTCGGGCCGCCGCTCCAGCAGCGCGGCCAGCCGCCCGGACCCGTGCAGCTGGTAGGAGTCGGGCAGCGGGTGGTGCAGCGCCACCGGCGGGTGGTGGAAGGCCAACAGTGCTGGAACCCTCCCGTCCAGTTCGTCGAGGGTCGCCTCGATCCAGTCGTACGTCTCCTCGTCCAGCGCCCCCTCGTCGCTCCCCGGGATGCTGGAGTCGCACATCAGGACCGCGCCGCCGTCGAAGACCCGCACGCTGTTCACCGACCCGTCGGCCGCCGGCTGCCGCAGCAGGGCCTTGCGGTACGGGCCGCGGCTGTCGTGGTTGCCCGGGCAGGTGAGCACCGGGAACGGCGTGTCGGCCTCGTGCAGTCCCAGCAGCCGCGCGGCCTCCTCGTACTCCGCCTCGGCGCCGTGGTCCGCGATGTCACCGGTCACCAGCAGGGCGTCCACCCGCCCCGGCAACCCCCACAACCGGTCACGCACCCGCTCGGCGCGCTCCGTCGCCCGAGCGGTTCCGTCGAGATGCAGATCGCTGATGTGTGCGAGTACGAGCACGACCGTACCCCCTCCTCTAATGGCTTGGATTGATCCAAGCATTAGGAATAATGGTTGGGCAAGCCTCTTCCGTTAGTCGAGGCGAGTCGGAACGGAACGTCGGTGCCGACGACGAGGGCCGGGAGAGCTGACGCGCGGGAGGCGCTTTACGCGCGGCGCCGGAAAGACGTGTCGACCGGCTCGCGCCGCCCACGCCGTACGGGCAGGATGCTGCCCAAGACCCACACCCGCCCAGGGAGGCCCGGATGACCGGCACCGCAGCGCCCTTCGCCGCCGACGACTACAGGGCGCGCATGGAGCGCGCGGCCCGGTCGGCCGCCGAGGCAGGGCTCGCGGGCCTGCTGGTGGCCCCGGGGCCGGACCTGGTCTGGCTCACCGGCTACGCGCCCACCGCCGCCACCGAACGCCTCACCCTGCTGGTCCTCGCCCCCGGCCAGGAACCCGTCCTCGTCGTCCCCACCCTGGAGGCCCCGGACGCCGCCAAGGCCGCCGGCGCGAGCGCCCTGACCCTGCGGGACTGGACCGACGGCAAGGACCCGTACGCCGCCACCGCCGCCCTCCTCGACACCGGCGGCCGGTTCGGGATCAGCGACAACGCCTGGGCCATGCACCTGCTGGGCCTCCAGAAGGCACTGCCCGGCACGTCGTACGCCTCGCTCACCGAGGCCCTGCCGATGCTCCGGGCCGTCAAGGACCGGGCGGAACTGGAGCTGCTGGCAGCGGCGGGCGCGGCCGCCGACGCGGCGTTCGAGGAGATCCGGAAGGTTCCCTTCGGCGGCCGCCGGGAGTCCGAGGTCGCCGCCGACCTCGCCGGCCTGCTGCGCCGCTTCGGCCACTCCCAGGTCGACTTCACCATCGTCGCCTCAGGACCGAACGGCGCCAACCCGCACCACGAGGTCGGCGACCGGGTCATCGAACGCGGCGACATGGTCGTCCTCGACTTCGGCGGCCTCAAGGACGGCTACGGCTCCGACACCTCCCGCACGGTCCACGTCGGCGAACCCACCGACGAGGAACGCCGGGTGCACGACCTCGTCCGCGCGGCCCAGGAGGCGGGCTACGGCGCGGTACGGCCCGGAGCGGCCTGCCAGGAGGTCGACCGGGCAGCCCGCGCGGTCATCGCGGACGCCGGGTACGGCGCGTACTTCATCCACCGCACCGGGCACGGCATCGGCGTCACCACGCACGAACCGCCGTACATGATCGAGGGCGAGGAACAGCCCCTCGTGCCGGGCATGTGCTTCTCCGTGGAGCCCGGTGTCTATCTGCCGGGCCGTTTCGGGGTACGCATCGAGGACATCGTCACGGTCACCGAGGACGGCGGCCGCAGGCTCAACGACACGACCCGCGAGATGGTCATAGTGGACTGACCGAACCCCCAGGAGCCCTTCCACCCCTCGACTGACTACGGCGCGACCATGACCCAGGCACCGACACCCACCGCGGACACGGTCCGCCGGCTGGTCCGTTCCCTGCTCAAGGACGGCACGGCGGACACCGGCGGGCCCGAGGTCCGGCCCGTCGCCGAGGGCGGCGAGCACGCCACCTGGTGGGTCGGCACCCGCCATGTGCTGCGCCTCTCCGCCGACCGCGCGGCCGCGACCCGCCGACGCCGCGAACTGCGCCTGCGCGACCTGGTCCGCCCGCACGTCCCGGTCGCGGTGCCGACCAGCGTCGCGCAGGGCGAGTGGGCGCCAGGGCTGGCGTACACGCTGGACACCAAGGTGCCCGGCGGCTCGGCGGAGGAGCACGACGTCTCCGCCGTCGGCGAGGCCGACCTGGCCGGGCTGCTCACCGGACTGCGCGAGGTGCCCGTACGGCAGGCGGAGGCGCTCGGCGTCCCGCGCCTCGCCCCGCGCTCCCTCGAGGCGCTGCGCCGGGAGGCCGGCCGGGCCGCCGAACTCCTGCGCGCGGCAGACGAGTTCGACCCGGCCCGGCTCCAGCAGCTCACCTCGGCCGCCGCGGTCCAGCTCGCCGCGCAGCCCGGCAGCGCGGTCCTCGTGCACCACGCCCTGACCGGCGAACACCTCGTGGTCAGCGCCGACGGCCGGGTGCGGGGCGTCCTCGACTGGACCGACACGATCGTCGGCGACCCCGCCGAGGACATCGCGGGCCTCGCCGTCGCCGTCGGTGCCCCCGCCGCCGTCCGCGCCGCCACCCTCGCCGGGTACGGCGCCCGCCCCTGCCTGCGCGGCCTCTGGCTCGCCCGCTGCGACACCGTGATCCACCTCGCCGCGGCCCTCGAACGCCGGCAGGGCGCGCCGCTCGGCCTCCTGAGGACCCGCCTCGGCCGCGCCTGGGAGGCGATCCTGCTGGAACGGGTCACGGAACTGCGGGACGAGGAGACGGACGACGCGGAACTGTAGACGGGTGGGTGGAGCCGTCTCCACCTGCACTTTTCCACCCGCCGTCCACCCCTGGGCCGAGGCGCGTGACCGGGTCCGAGCCGGATAGTCGAAGCATGACGATCTCCGACTGGCTCATCGACGTGGCGCTTCTCCTCGTGGTCTTCCGGCAGCTGCGCGAGGAGCGGCTGACCCTTCGCACGGTGCTGCTGCCCCTCGCCCTGATCACCTGGGCGGGCACCACCTACCTGCACCACATCCCCACGGCGGGCAACGACCCCCTGCTGATCGGGCTGTTCGCCGGAATCGGGATCGCCTTCGGACTGGCCGGGGGCCTGATCACCCGCGTGCGATTCGCCGACGGGCACATACGGGTCAAGGCGACCCTGGGCGCGGCGGCGCTGTGGGTGGTCAGCATGGGCTTCCGGCTCGGCTTCGCGGTCTGGACCTCCCACACCTCCGGCGGGGCGCACATCGCCCACTTCTCCGCCGAGCACGACATCACCAGTGCGCAGGCGTGGGTGGCCGCCCTGGTCCTCATGGCCTTCGGGGAGGTCGTCGTCCGACTCGGCGTGATCGTCGTCCGAGGCCTGCGCATACGGGCCCACCACCAGGGAGCGCCCGCCCTGTCCGCCCTCGCCTGAGCAGGGGAGGCGAGGGAGGAGCCGTCAGGTCATGCCTGGAGCAGCACCACGCACGACTCGCCGGGCACATGCAGCACCCCGTCCGCGCCCGGTGCCTCCACCGGCTCCCAGGCCGCCAGGACACGGGCCTCGCGGGGACCCAGGGGGATGGCCGCCGGGGACTTCGCGAGGTTCACGGCCACCCGGACGTCCCCGCGGCGGAAGGCGAGCCAGCGCTGGTCCTCGTCGTAGGCGACCTTGGTGTCGGCGAGGTCCGGGTCGGTGATGTCCGGCTGTTCGTGCCGCAGCGCGAGGAGCCGGCGGTACCAGGCCAGCACGCGCGCGTGGGGTTCGCGCCCGAGCTCGGACCAGTCGAGGCAGGAGCGGTCCCGGGTCGCCGGGTCCTGCGGGTCGGGCACGTCCTCCTCGGCCCAGCCGTGCTCCGCGAACTCCCGCCGCCTGCCCCGCCGTACGGCCTCGGCGAGCTCGGGATCGGTGTGGTCGGTGAAGAACTGCCAGGGCGTGCCCGCCGCCCACTCCTCACCCATGAACAGCATGGGCGTGAAGGGCGCGGTCAGCACCAGCGCCGCCGCGCAGGCCGCCAGACCGGGGGAAAGGGAGGCCGCCAGCCGGTCGCCCTGGGCGCGGTTGCCGACCTGGTCGTGGGTCTGGGAGTAGCCGAGCAGCCGGTGCGCCGCCACGCGGGTGCGGTCCAGCGGACGCCCGTGGCCGCGGCCGCGGAAGCTGGACCAGGTGCCGTCGTGGAAGTAACCGCCGGTGAGCGTCTTGGCGAGCGCGGCCAGGGGAGCGCGGGCGAAGTCGGCGTAGTAACCCTGGGACTCGCCGGTCAGCGCGGTGTGCAGGGCGTGGTGGAAGTCGTCGTTCCACTGCGCGTGCAGCCCGAGACCGCCCTGCGCGCGGGGCGTGATGAGCCGCGGGTCGTTCAGGTCCGACTCGGCGATCAGGAACAGCGGCCGCCCCAGGTCGGCGGCGAGGGCGTCGACAGCCGTCGACAGCTCCTCGAGGAAGTGGCACGCGCGGGTGTCCGCCAGCGCGTGCACGGCGTCCAGGCGCAGCCCGTCGATCCGGTAGTCCCGCAGCCAGGACAGCGCGCTGCCCAGCAGATACGCGCGCACCTCGTCCGAGCCGGGCGCGTCCAGGTTGACCGCGGAACCCCAGGGAGTGTGATGCGTGTCCGTGAAGTACGGCCCGAAGGCGGGCAGGTAGTTGCCCGACGGGCCGAGGTGGTTGTGCACCACGTCCAGGACGACCCCGAGGCCCAGTTCATGGGCGCGGTCCACGAAACGCTTCAGGGCCTCGGGGCCGCCGTAGGGCTCGTGCACGGCCCACAGGGAGACGCCCTCGTAGCCCCAGCCGTGGCGCCCGGGGAAGGGGCACAGCGGCATCAACTCGACATGGGTCACGCCGAGTTCGACGAGGTGTTCAAGGCGGGCGGCGGCCGCGTCCAGCGTGCCCTCGGGCGTGTAGGTGCCCACGTGCAGCTCGTACAGGACCGCGCCCGGCAGGGGGCGGCCCGCCCAGTGGGTACGCCAGGCGTAGCGCTCGTGCTCGACGACCGCGCTGGGCCCGTCCGGGCCGTCCGGCTGGCGCCGGGAGCGCGGATCGGGCAGCACCGGGCCGTCGTCCAGCGCGTATCCGTAGCGGGTGCCGTCCCCGGCCTCCGCCTGCGTCCACCACCATCCCGCGCGGTCCGGATCGCGCTCCAACGCGCGCGTGGCGCCCTCGCAATGGAGCGTCACACGGCCGGCCTGCGGTGCCCACACCTCGAACTGCACGGACGGTCCCCTTCGTCGGCTCACCGGGATGTAGCCCGTCCATGGTGCTTCAAACACGATCAATCCGCCTCGGAATCAGCCCCTTTGTGGCAGGTGTCGTCAGGTACGCGCGCGTGGCGGCCGTTGTCTCGTTTTCTGGACACCCGGGGTTCACTGCCCGACAATCACCAACGTGACGTCGTCCTTCGAGTTCAACACGTACCCCGCGCGGCTCTCCGACGTGGAGCGCGACAAGGCGCTGAAGGTGCTCCGTGACGGCGTCGCCATGGGCCGCCTGTCGCACGACACGTTCGTGCGCCGCATGGAACTGGCCCTCATCGCCCGCCGGTCCGACGAACTCGCCGCGCTCACCGCCGATCTGCCCCAGGAGAACCGCGTCTCCCGGCTGGTGTTCGGCACCGTCGAGGCGGTCTCCGGCTTCACCGTACGGCTGCGCAGGGCGTGGCAGGCCGAGCGGCTGCCCAAGCTGTTGCTGCCGCACCCCGGCAGCGGTCACGCGCTGCGCATCGGACGGGATCCGGCGAACGGCCTCAGGCTGACCCACGAGACGGTCTCCCGTGTGCACGCCGAACTGACCCGGCAGGGCGGCATGTGGGTGCTGCGCGATCTCGGCTCCACCAACGGCACCACCGTGAACGGCCGTCGGGTCATCGGTGCCGCCGTCGTCCGTGAGGGCGACCAGGTCGGGTTCGGGCGGATGGCCTTCCGGCTCGCGGTCAACTGAGCCCAACCTCACCTCTGGCCTGGGCTTTACGTGCCGTCGCGACCCAAAGCCCTTTCCTCCGCACGGTGTTGACGTACCCCCCAACTCGTGACTGACTGTGCGTACACCATGCACACCAGGTGAACCGACGGCACCACATTGTGGAGGTGTGCCCTGCCGCCCCTCCTCCGCTACCCGACCGTCGACGAGCTGGGCGCACGGGCCGCGGCGCTCGTCGCCCGCCATCCCGCGGACGCCCGGCTGCGCCGGGTCGGCACCTCACGCGCGGGCAACCCGCTGTGGCTGCTCTCCGTCGGCCACGGCAGCCGCCAGGCCCTCGTCGTCGCCGGACCGCACGCCAACGAGCCCGTGGGCGGCGGCACCGTCCTCCGACTCGCCGAGCGGGCCCTGGCCGACACCCGGCTCACCGCGGGGGCCGACGCCACCTGGAACCTCCTGCTCTGCCTCGACCCCGACGGCCTGCGCCGCAACGAGGGCTGGCTGCGCGGCCCGTACTCCCTCGACCGCTACTTCCGGAACTTCTTCCGGCCGGGCTTCGGCGAACAGCCGGAGTGGCTCCCGGACGGAGCGGAGGCCGCCGCGCTCCCGGAGACCCGCACCCTCCTCGCCCTCCAGGACGAGCTGCGCCCCTTCCTCCAGTGCTCCCTGCACGGCGTCGACGTCGGCGGCGGCTTCGTCGAACTCACCCACGACCTGCCCGGCATCGCCCGGCACGTCGCCCACACCGCCGCCCGGCTGCGCATCCCGCGCGAGGTCGGACCGTACGACACGCTCTACTGGCCGTGCCTGGGCCCGGCCGTCTACCGCATCCCGCCGCCGCGCCGGGGCGACCTGGCCGCCGCCATAACGGAAGCCGCCGTCGAGTCGACCTGGTACCACCCGCACCCGTACGGCACCGTGACCGCCGTCGTGGAGGCGCCCATGTGGGGCGTGGCCGCCGTCGAGGACGCCGGTACGCCCGCCGACGGGGCCGCAGTGCTGCGGACCGTCAGCCACGCCCTGCGCCACGACGCGCGGCTCCTGGAGGACGTCCTGGCCCGGATCCGCCCGCATGTCTCGGACACCCCGGACGCGGCGCGGCTGCTCTCCCCGGTCGAGGACTATTTACTGGTCGGCCCCGGCCTCGCCGACGCCTGGGACCCCGACGTCACCGACGGCGGCCGCCCGCTGCCCCCGCTCAGCGCCGGCCACCTGACCGCACTGCGCATCGCGGGCCGACGCCTGGCCCTGCGCACCGCCGGACTCCTCCACCAGCTCGTCACCCGCGCGGGCGTCGACCCGGCGGGCGCGCTGCCGGAGCTGGACCGGCTCATCGACCTGTGGTGCGCCGACTACCGCGACGGCTGCGGGGCCCGCTGGATCCCGGTCCCGCGCCAGATCGAGTACCAGTCCCGGGTCGTGCTCGCCGCCTTCGAGCTCGCCGCACGGTACGCGCCCGCGTGCTCCCGTTCGGGTGAGCCCGGGTGGGGTTCCGAGGCCGCCGTGCCGATGCATCGGGAATGACGCACACCACCACAGCGACAGCACGGCGACGAGCGGCGCGCGCGGGTCTGACGGCGACGGCCGCCCTGCTGCTGGCCGCCGCGGGACCCGCCCCGGCAGAGGCCCGGTCCGGCGGCGACTACCTCTACCTCCTGGTCACCAAGGGCGACAGCCGCTCCAGCGACACCCGCGGCACCCTCCTGCTGTGCGACCCGCCCCAGGGCCACGGCCGCGCCACCGAGGCCTGCGCCCAGCTCGACGCCGCCGGAGGCGACATCGGTGCCCTTCCGGCCGCCGACGTGTACTGCCCGATGGTCTACGCGCCGGTCACCGTCCAGGCGCGCGGACAGTGGGGCGGCCGGCCGGTCGAGTACCGGCAGACCTTCTCGAACGGCTGCGTGATGGAGGCGCGGACCGGGGCGGTGTTCGCCCTGGAGAGCTGACGTACGCGACTGAAGCGCACGCACGCGCATGGCGTCGCGTCGTCCTCAGCCGGCCCGTGCACGCGCGTGCAGCGCCACCGCCACGACCGTGCGGGCCTGGTGCTCCACCTGGTGCTCCAACGGCACCCAGCGGGCCCGGAAGCGCTCCGCGAAGGAGTCGCTCCAGGCCTTCACGAGCCGTTCCAGACGCGGCGCCGCACGGTCGTCGGTCTCCCGCAGGACCCGCAGCAGCATGGCCGCCGCCCGCAGCGGCAGCCGCCGGGAGAACGCGTCCACACTGCCGATGTACGCCCTGGTGTCGTCGGCGGGACGGGTGTGGATCCAGTCCGCGGCCAGCCCCGGCACCAGCTCCAGGCCCCAGGTGGCCGCCCGCAGCAACGGCCCGTCGGCGCCCTCCAGACGCGGCCGCGCGTCCGCCAGTACCCGCTCCACCGCCCGCGACTCCCGCAGCAGCCGGCCCGCCAGCCGCCGCATCGCCGCCGCCGGGGCCGGATGCGGCGCCGGATCGTCCACCAGGTCGCTCGCCCACATCGGCACCTCCACGACCGCGGTCAGACCGCCGTAACGGTGCGCGTGGTACCAGGTGCTGCGCCGGGCGTCGTCCGGCATGCTCGGGTACGCCGCCCCCGCGCCCGGCGCGGGCATCACATGCACCCCCGGGCCCAGGGCCGGCCAGCCCGCCGCGTCCGAGGCGCCGGTCTCCACCGGGATGTGCAGCTGCGCCGCGGACTTGGCGAACGGCTCGGCGAGACCGGGGACGTCCTTCGTCAACTGCACCCAGCTGCCGCCCAGATCGGTGCCGTGCAGGGTCACCTGGAGGTAGGGCCGCAGCTCGTCGATCACCGCGGTCAGCGCGCGGGTCTCGGGGGGCAGCCGGTCGGGCGGCAGCATCGACGGGGCCCACTCGGGCTGCTCCTCGCCGGCCGGCCGGAAGAAGCCGAGGTGGTAGTCGAACAGGCTGCGCGGGGCCGGGGTGACATGGAGACTCGCCCCGTCGGGATCCGCGCACAGCAGGAAGTGCCAGGAGGTGTCCGCCCGCAACTCCGGCTCGGCCAGTACCCTTTCCGCCACCGCCAGGGCCGCGGGGCCGCCCGCCGGTTCGTTGGCGTGGGCGCCGGCGACGACCAGGACGGCCCGTGGGGAGTGGCCGACGGACAGCAACTCAAGGGGCCTGCCCGCGCGTGAGACGCCCACCTGCCGCAGCCGGCAGACGCCGGGCCGTCTGGCGGCCAACGCCCGGGCGGAGAAGACAAGTTCGGGCACCGTGGGGTAGCGCAGCTCCGGCAGGAGACTCACCCCCGACCTGTCCGACCGGCCTCGCAATCCGCAGTACCCCACGCTCTGGTTGAGCTGTCAAGGACGCCGAGGGGGAGGCTCCAGGGGGCGCCCAGAGGCATTTACCGGCAGCGGGTAGAGCCGTAGGTGCCGACGGGGCCGCCCCCGCCTAAGTCCCGCCTACGTCCCTGCCTCCGCGCCCCAACAGTGGCCCGGCCGCACCGCCGCTCAGGGCCGGACACAGGGGCACCTCGGCGCCCGCAGCGGCAGCAGCGACACATGGGCCCCGGTCGCGGACAGCGCGTCATCGCTCGCCACCGCGCGCCGGCCGCCCCGCACGAACCCCGGGAGCATGCGCGGGCGTGAGCCGGTCGCGAGAGCGACGCCACGGCGTGCGATGAAGAAGCCCACGCCGGACCCGTCCGCCCCAGCCGCTCTCACCCAGCCCCGTGCGCCCCAGCCGCTCTCACCCGACCCCGACCGCCCGCCCCGGTCCAGACCGCCCACCCCGGCCCCGACCGCCCGCCCCGGGCCCCGACCACCCACCCCGTCCCCTCACTCCGCCCCACCCACCCGCTCCAGCAGGGCCACCGGCGACTCGCCGAACAGCTCCGCCAGCCGTACCTGTCCCGAGAACTCCCGTTCCGGCACCAGCACGTCGCTCCACACCCCGGCCGGCAGCGGCAGCACCGTCTCCCGCCAGCCGCCCGCCTCCGCGAGCCGCAGCGACAGCCGGGTCACCGCGGTGACCACCTTCCCGGAGCGCGCGAAGGCCACGCAGTGCGCCGAAGCGGGCCCCTCGGCGGCCAACGGCTCATAGGTCGCCGCCTCCCCGAAGGCCTCCGGCCGCCGTCGGCGCAGCCGCAGCGCCGCCGCGGTGAGCGCGCCCTTGTCGCCGGAGTCCTCCGGCGGGAACCCCACGACCCGCCGGTTGTCCGGGTCCACCAGCGCCAGGTACTCGCCCTCCGTGCCCTGGTACACGTCGGGCACCCCGGGCATGGTCAGCTGCACCAGGGCCGCGCCCAGCTCGTTCGCCAGGATGTGCGGCCGCAGCCGGCTCCGCAGCTCGGCCACCCGCTCGCCCTGCGGCCCGCACGGCCCGGCCGCGACGAACGCCGCCACCGCCTCCTCGTACGCCGGCTCCTGCTCCGTCCAGCTCGTGTACAGGCCCGCCTCGCGCACATGCTTCAGCAGCGCCTCCCGCACCCGCCCGGGTTCCGCGGGGCCGAGCCCGAACACCGTCTGCCAGGCCGCCCACGCCAGCTGCGCGTCGGGAACCCCGTCACCGGCACGCGTCACCTCCGCCAGCGTGTCCGCCCACCACTCGGGGCACTCGGTGAGCACGGCCAGCGCCGCCCGCACATCGGCGCTGCGCTTGGTGTCGTGCGTCGAGGCGACCGTCCCCGTCAGCGGCCAGTCCCGCTGCACGCGCGCGCAGTAGGCGTGGAAGTCCTCGACGGGGACGGCCGGGCTCCCCGGGTTCCCGCCCACCTCGGTCGCCGACAGCAGCGGCACGTACCGGTAGAACGCCGTGTCCTCCACGGACTTGGCCCGCAGCGCCGACGAGGTCTGCGCGAACCGGGTCCGGAACTCCACGTGCTCCGGCCCGTCACCGGCCCGCCCCAGCACCAGATCCCGTACGACGTCCACGGCCTCCGCCTCCTCGGGGACCACGAAGGCGAGCCGGGCCTCGGCCGCGGCCTCCTCGGTGACCACGGCGGCGGCGTCCGAGGAGGCGTAGGGCCGGTAGACCTCCATGCGCACCAGCAGCTCCTGGAGCGCGGTGCGCAGCGCCCAGGGCGCCCGGTCGCGCAGCGCGGGCTCCGGGGAGGTGGCACACACGCGTACCGCCACCCGGGTCAGCCGCTCGGTCTCGGCCGCCAGCTCGTGCGTGATCACCTTGTACGCGGCCCGCCGTACCGTCGCCGCCCAGTCGCCGCCGCGGTCCGTCTGCGGGGCCGCGAAGCGCCGGTACTGGCCGAGGAGTTCCCCGAACCCCGCGGGGTCCGTGAACAGCCCGTCGAGGTGCCTGAGGGCGTCGTAGCCGGTCGTCCCGGCCACCGGCCAGGAGGCGGGCAGGTGCTCGCCGTCCGCGAGGATCTTCTCCACGACCGTCCAGCGGCCGCCGGTCGCCTCGTGGAGCCGCAGGAGGTAGCCGTCGGGGTCGGCGAGCCCGTCCGGGTGGTCGATCCGCAGCCCGTCCACCACCCCCTCGTGCAGCAGCTGGAGGACCTTGGCGTGGGTCGCCTCGAACACCTCCGGGTCCTCCACCCGCACCCCGATCAGCTCGGAGATGCTGAAGAAGCGCCGGTAGTTGAGCTCCGTACGGGCCAGCCGCCACCAGCCGAGGCGGTACCACTGCGCGTCCAGGAGCTGCGGCAGCGGCAGCTCCCCGGTGCCCTCGCGGAGCGGGAACACATGGTCGTAGTAGCGCAGGACGTCGCCGTCCACCGTGAGGTTGCCCAGCTCCGCGCCGACCGGCCGCCCCAGCACCGGCAGCAGCACCTGGCCGCCCTGCGCCTCCCAGTCGATGTCGAACCAGCGCGCGTACGGCGACTTCGGGCCCTCCCGCAGCACCTCCCACAGGGCGCGGTTGTGCCGCGGGGCCATCGCCATGTGGTTCGGCACGATGTCCAGCACCAGCCCGAGCCCGTGCTCCCGCGCGGTGCGCGACAGCGCCCGCAGCCCGTCCTCGCCGCCGAGTTCCCCGCGCACGCGCGCGGGGTCGACGACGTCGTAGCCGTGCGTCGAACCGGGCACGGCCTCCAGGACGGGGGACAGGTGCAGATGCGAGACGCCGAGCGAGGCCAGGTACGGCACGGCGGCCGCCGCGGCCCCGAACGGGAACTCGGGCTGCAACTGGAGCCGGTACGTGGCCGTCGGCACGGCCGGGGCGGATCGCTCAGGTGTCATGCGAACCTACGTACCCGCCCTGCCGCCTTTCGTGTCATCGCGTGCTCCATGTGCGTCCTCGTGCGCCCTCCTAGACCGGCCGCTGGAGCACCGTCATGCTCCGGTCCACCAGGGTCAGCCGGTCCCCGGCCTGCACCTTCGCCCCCGTGCCCGGCGGTACCCCGTCCGGGCGGCCGGTGTCGACCACGACCTGCCACTGCCGGCCGTGGTTGACCGGCACCACGAAGTCCAGCGTCTTCGGCGAGGCGTTGAACATCAGCAGGAACGAGTCGTCGGTGATCCGCTCCCCGCGGGCGCCGGGCTCGGAGATCGCGTTGCCGTTGAGGAACACCGTCAGGGCCGAGGCCTGCGCCCGGTCCCAGTCCCGCTGGGTCATCTCCTTGCCCTCGGGGGTGAACCAGGCGATGTCGGAGAGCTCGTCATGGGTGCCCTCCACGGGCCGTCCGTGGAAGAAGCGGCGGCGCCGGAAGACCGGATGGTCCTTGCGCAGCCACACCATCGCGCGCGTGAAGTCCAGCAGCTCGCTGCCGAGCCCCGCCGCCTCCGCCGACTCCGGCCAGGTCACCCAGGCGATCTCGCTGTCCTGGCAATAGGCGTTGTTGTTGCCGCCCTGGGTGCGGGCCACCTCGTCGCCGTGACTGATCATCGGCACGCCCTGGGACAGCATCAGCGTGGCGATGAAGTTGCGCATCTGCCGGGCGCGCAGCTCCCGCACCGCCGGGTCGTTCGTCTCCCCTTCCGCCCCGCAGTTCCAGGATCGGTTGTGGCTCTCGCCGTCCCGGTTGTCCTCGCCGTTGGCCTCGTTGTGCTTGTCGTTGTACGAGACGAGGTCACGCAGGGTGAAACCGTCGTGGCAGGTCACGAAGTTGATGGAGGCGAGCGGCCGGCGGCCGTCGTCCTGGTACAGGTCCGAGGAACCCGTGAGCCGGGACGCGAACTCCGCGAGCGCCCGCGGCTCGCCCCGCCACAGGTCCCGTACGGTGTCGCGGTACTTGCCGTTCCACTCGGTCCACAGCGGCGGGAAGTTGCCCACCTGGTAGCCGCCCTCGCCCACGTCCCACGGCTCGGCGATCAGCTTCACCTGGGAGACCACCGGGTCCTGCTGCACCAGGTCGAAGAACGACGACAGCCGGTCCACCTCGTGGAACTGCCGGGCCAGCGTGGCCGCCAGGTCGAAGCGGAAACCGTCGACGTGCATCTCGGTGACCCAGTACCGGAGCGAGTCCATGATCAGCTGGAGGACGTGCGGGGACCGCATCAGCAGGGAGTTCCCGGTGCCCGTGGTGTCCATGTAGTACCGCTGGTCGTCGGTCAGGCGGTAGTACTGCGGGTTGTCGAGGCCCTTGAAGGACAGCGTCGGGCCCAGGTGGTTGCCCTCGGCGGTGTGGTTGTAGACGACGTCCAGGATGACCTCGATCCCGGCCTCGTGCAGCGCCCGGACCGCCGACTTGAACTCCAGGACCTGCTGACCGCGGTCGCCCCAGGAGGCGTACGCGTTGTGCGGGGCGAAGAAGCCGATGGTGTTGTAGCCCCAGTAATTGTTCAGGCCCATGTCGACCAGGCGGTGGTCGTTCACGAACTGGTGGACCGGCATCAGTTCCAGCGTGGTCACCCCGAGCTCCACCAGGTGCTCGATGATCGCCGGGTGCGCGAGGGCCGCGTAGGTGCCGCGGAGTTCCTCGGGCAGCCCGGGGTGGCGCATGGTGAGGCCCTTGACGTGCGCCTCGTAGATCACCGTCTCGTGGTAGCCGATCCGGGGCCGCCGGTCGTCGCCCCAGTCGAAGTAGGGGTTGACCACGACCGACGTCATGGTGTGCGGCGCCGAGTCGAGGTCGTTGCGCTTGTCGGGCGAGTCGAAGTGGTAGCCGTACACCTCCTCGCCCCAGCGGATCGAACCGCTGATCGCGCGCGCGTACGGATCGAGCAGCAGCTTCGCCGAATTGCAGCGCAGGCCCCGCTCGGGGGCGTACGGGCCGTGCGCGCGGAAGCCGTACCGCTGGCCCGGCATCACACCGGGCAGATACGCGTGCCGCACGAAAGCGTCGCTCTCGCGCAGTTCCACCGCCGTTTCCGAGCCGTCGTCGTGCAACAGACACAGCTCTACTCGGTCCGCAGCCTCCGTGAAGACCGCGAAGTTGGTACCGGCGCCGTCGTACGTGGCACCGAGTGGATACGCCTCTCCAGGCCAGACCTGCATGGAACGACTCTTTCAGGTGTGCCGCGCCCCGTGTGGCGCCTTGGGCCCGAGTGTCCACGAAAGTGATGGAACCACCTATGACTTACGTCCCTCTTACCGATCGACCAGCGCACAGGACGATCACAGGATCGGACCTGGGCCGAACCATTGGGGCAGACACGTACTCCCGGAGTTCGCCGGGGAGTAGGGGGAAGATGTGCGCAAGATAGTGCACCGCCACCTCGGGAAGGTGGTGGCAGGTGCGGCCATCGCGGTGGCCGGGACCGCCGTGATGATCGGGATCACCCTGCCGGGCACGGCGGGCGCGGACGACGACCCGGGGGGCGGCACGACAGCCGCGGGGCAGTCCGCGGCGCAGGCGGGACAGGGTGCGGACGGGGCCGTGGCACCCGGAGTCGTCGAGGAGACCCCGGCCGCCGAGGGCGCGAAGGGCAAGGGCCGCGACCCGCTGACCGACGACGAGATCAAGCGGGTCGAACAGCTCGCCGTGAACCGGCAGATGTTCAACGCCAGCGAGGACGTCGAGGGCGAGCGCGGGCCCGAGCGGCTCACCGTCGACCTCGCCGACCCGAAGGTCGACGAACTGGACGACCCGAACGCGCCCCGGCGCGCGGACGTGACGTTCTACGACTACCGGGACGACACCCTCGTCACCAAGACCGTCGACCTCGACAGCGGCAAGGTCGTCGCGACCGGCACCCAGCACGGCGTGCAGCCGCCGCTGAGCAGCGCCGAGTACGCGGAGGCCGCGAGCCTGCTGATCGCCGACCCGCTGGGCGCGGACCTCAAGGCCGACTACAAGGACGCCACCGACAAGGAACTCACGGACCCGAACCAGCTGCTGCTGACCGGCGCCGTGTACCGGGCGGTCCCGGGCGGCCAGCCGGCCGTCCTCGACAAGTGCGGCGAGCACCGCTGCGTACGGCTGTTCCCGAAGGTGAAGAACGGCCCCTGGATCGACGCCAGGGCCTTCGTGATCGACCTCAGCGCCCGCAAGATCGCCAAACTCGACAGCTGAGTCGCGTCCCACCTTCGTCCACTTTTCCTACCTGCTCCTTCCGCAAGGGAGTCATCTCTTCATGCGTGTCAACAGAATCAGCCGCGCGCGCAGGCACGCGGCCCTCGGCGTTTCCGTGGCCGCGCTGGCCGCCGGTGTCACCACCGGAGCGGGACCCGCCGCCGCCCAGCCGAAGGCCGCCGCCGCTGCCGCCGCGGAGTGCAGCTCCGCCTACAAGATCGAGCAGAAGCTCTCCAGCGGCACGACCTGGAGCATGTGCTGGCGCTACGACAGCAAGGCCGGACTCGTCCTGGAGGACATCTCCTACCAGCCCAAGGGCGAGACCAAGGCCATCAAGGTCCTCAACAGCGCCCGGCTCGGCCAGATCCACGTCCCCTACGACGACGGCAGCGTCGAGTACGACGACCTGACCGGCTTCGGCTTCGCACAGGGCCTGATGAACCTGGACCCGGGCGAGTGTCCCGGCGGCACCATCAAGAAGGTCAAGGTCCCCGACTCCTGGGACCCGGACCAGCCCGACGTCAACGGGCTGTGCACCACCACCCGCTCCCGCGGCCACGCCTACCGCATGCAGGGCGACAGCGCCAACAAGGTCTACCAGGCACAGGGCAAGGACCTGCTGGTCTACTCGGTCAACCAGGTCGGCTGGTACGAGTACATGACCGAGTGGCGCTTCCAGGACGACGGCACCATCACCATGAACCTGGGCGCGACCGGCAGCCTGTCGTACTACGACTACGACGCCGGCGACGGCCGCGGCTGGCCCATCGGCAAGGGCCCCCGCGCCCAGGCCACCAGCCACAGCCACAACGCCTTCTGGCGCCTGGACTTCGCCCTCGACGGCTCCTCCAAGAACCGCGTCGAGCAGTACGACTCGACGGTCACCGCGGCCGCCCAGGGCCAGCAGGCGCCGAGCACCAAGACCACCCGCACCCCGGTCACCAAGGAACTCGCCGGCGACGCCAAGAGCTACCGCTGGTGGCGCGTGGTCAGCGCGGTCGGCAAGAACAAGGACTGGCACCCGCGGTCGTACGAGATCGTCCCCGGGCCGAGCACCAAGTACCCGGGCCGCAGCTTCACCAAGCACGACATGTACGTCACCGAGTACAACCCGTGCGAGCAGTTCGCCAGCAACAACCCCGGCAACTGCGGTACCGGAGCGGGCAAGTCCGTGGACAAGTGGGTCAACGGCCAGACCCTCACGCACCCGGTGGTCTGGATGAACGTGGGCTTCCACCACATCGCCCGCGACGAGGACCAGCAGCCCATGCCGGTCCACTGGCAGGGATTCTCCATAGCCCCGAGGGACGTCACCGCTATGAATCCGCTCACTCCGGCCGAGCTCGCCGGGCAGAACGGGCAGTGGACGCCGGGTAGTTGAGATTGACCCTGTCCATCCGGCTGCACCGCCGACCGCTCCCGGAGTACCCTTCCTTGATCGTTGGGTGGGGAGACCCTCCGGGCAGCGCCCGGGGGAGCGGAAGGCGGTGCGCGGGTGGGCTCGGGAGGGCTGGAGTTGCCCCCTGGTGACGAGGGTCACGAGGGGAACTCCCAAGACGCCCCGCCCGGCACGGTGTCCCTGGCACGGCCGATGGACGCGGGAGCGACGATCGGGCCGGAGCTGGACTGGGACGCCGACGCCTGGCGCGAGGTGCGTACGCGCGCGCAGCGCGCGGGGCGGGCCTACATCTGGCTGAACCTCGTGGAACAGCGGCTGCGGGCCGTCGTGGCCGCCGTGCTGCGTCCCATCTACGAACCCGTCCACGGCCACGACGACTGGGTGGTGGCCGCCGCCGGACCCGCCGGACAGGAGTGGGTCCAGCGCGCGGTCGCCGTCCGCGAGGTCAGCCGCCGCAAGGGCTACCTGCTCGACCCCGCCGACGACAATGTGCTCAGCTTCCTCACGCTCCCGCAGCTGCGGGAGCTGATGGTGCAGCACTGGCCGTGCTTCGAGCCCTACTTCGACGAGCGCCGGGACGTCGAACTGGCCCTGGACGAGCTGGAGGTGACGCGCAACGTCGTCTCCCGCAACCGGGCCCTGTCCGAGGCCGTCCTCGGCCAGGCCGAGCGCGCCTCCGCCAAGCTCCTGGACATACTCGGCGCCGGCGGTGACGTACCGTCCGCCCGGCGACTGCCCGTGGACGCGGTCGAGGACCTGGTGGGCGACCGGTACGCCGACGTGGTCGCCGTCCACCCCGACCGGGTGCGGCTGCTGCGGCAGTTCCCCGCCGAGGACATCTTCGGCGACGCCCGCCGCCTCGACGCCGTCGGCATCGGCCTCAACCTCCTCGTGCAGAACTTCTCCGGCCGCCGCCTGGTGCGGCTCGCCGAGGCCGGCTGCCGGGTGCGGCTGCTGTTTCTGAACCCGGCCTCCAGCGCCGTCAAGCGGCGCGAGCGGGAACTGGGCATGAAGCGGGGAGAGTTGAGCCGCTCCGTCGAGATGAACATCCTCCACATGCGCCGGGTGCGGTCCAGGCTCCGAGACCCGGGCGCCTTCGAGATCCAGGTCTACGACGAGACACCGCGCTTCTCGGCCTACCTGGTGGACGCCGACGGCTCGGACGGCATCGCGGTCGTGCAGTCCTATCTGCGCCGGTCCAGGGGCATGGAGGCACCGGTCCTCGTGCTGCGCAACGGCAACCGGGTGGTGAAGGCGGGCGACGTGGACGACAGCGGCCTCTTCCCGACCTACCGCGAGGAGTTCGAGACGAACTGGGCGGATTCACGCCCGGTGTCCTGAACTGTCCCGAACCGCAGGGGCGGTAAGCGGAACGCGGTCCTCTGATTGTCAGTGGCGCATGGGAAGGTGGAGACCACTGGGGGAAAGCACCACCACGAAGGGGGACCGCCCATGGGCTGGCACCAAGAGCTGCTGATCGGCTTCGACCTGGAGACCACCGGCACCGATCCGCGCGAGGCGCGCATCGTCACGGGAGCCGTGATCGAGGTCAGGGGCGGGCAGCCGCTGGGGCGCCGGGAGTGGCTGGCGGACCCCGGTGTGGAGATCCCCGCGGACGCCGTTGCGGTCCACGGCATCAGCAATGAGCGGGCCGCAGCCGAGGGCCGCCCCGCCGACCAGGTCGCCGACGCCATCGCGGACGTCCTCACCACCTACTGGAAGACCGGCGTCCCGGTCGTCGCGTACAACGCCGCGTTCGACCTGAGCCTGCTCTCCGCCGAACTGCGCCGGTACGGCCTGCCGTCCCTGCGGGAGCGTCTGGGCAACCTCGACCCCGCCCCGGTCATCGACCCGTACACCATCGACCGCTCGGTGGACCGCTACCGCCGCGGCAAGCGCAACCTCGAAGCGGTCTGCACCGAGTACGGCATCGCCCTCGACGCGGCCCACGACGCCTCCGCCGACGCCCTCGCCGCGGCCCGGCTGGCCTGTGCGATAGCCGTCCGCCATCCCAAGGTCGCCGCGTTCGGCCCGGCGGAACTGCACCGCCGCCAGATCGAGTGGTACGCGCAATGGGCGGCGGACTTCCAGGACTTCCTGCGCCGCAAGGGCGACGCGAACGCGGTGGTCGACGGCACGTGGCCACTGCGCGAGCCGGCCGACGAGACGGTGTGAGAGACCCTCACGGGAGCAGAGCCGGCGGGGCGGGCGCCGCGGTGTCGCTCGATGGCGTACCTGGGCGCCCGATGTCCTCCCCGGGGGGTCGGACTTCCCCGCGGCGCACGCCGGTCGCGCGGTGGGCGCGCTCCACGGACTGCCCCCAGTAGGTGCCGGTGACCATCAGGACCGCGCCCAGCCCGGTCAGTACGGTGAAGTGCTCGCCGCCCAGGGCGACACCGACCGCGGCGGCCCAGATCGGCTCGGTGCCCAGCAGCAGACTGGCCCGGCTGGCCGAGGTGCGCTGCACGGCCCAGGTCTGGGCGAGAAAGGCGAACACACTGCAGAACAGGGCGAGATAGACCAACTGGGTCCAGGTGGCCGCATCCGCGTGGGCCAGGGTCGGCAGGGCCCGTGCGGCGGGGACCAGGAACAGGGCGGTGCCCACGAGGGTCTGCACGGTCGTGAGGTGCAGCGGCCGTATCGCCCGCCCCGCGGTGAGCCGGCCGACCAGCGCCACATGGCCCGCCCGGACCACGGCGGCGCCGAGCATCAGCAGGTCGCCGAGGCGGGGCGCGTGGAAGCCGTTGCCCGCCATGAGGAGTCCGACGGCCAGGACGCACAGGCCGGCCGCGGCGTAGAAGACGGGCGGGAGGCCGCCCCGGTGACCGGTGCGGTCCAGAAGGGGGGTGAGGACGATGGTCAGGCTGATGATGAGGCCCGCGTTGGCGGCGCTGGTGTGGGCGACACCGTAGGTCTCCACGATCAGGACGGCGGCCTGGGTGAGGCCGAGGGGAAGGCCGGCGCGCAGTTCCTCGCGCGTCCACCGGCGCGGCCCTCGGCCAGGGGCGGCGACGACCCCCAGGCAGGCGAGCGCGGACAGGGCGTAGCGGGCGAAGAGCACCAGCAGGACGGGGAGAGCGGAGGTCGCGGTCTGGGCGGACAGATAGCTGGAACCCCAGACGAGCGCGACCAGCAGGAGTACCGCGTCGGTACGGCGGGCGTCGGACACCCGACCCACACTGCACCCAGCTGTCTCTGAAGCCCAGAACCAGTTCCTTCAACGATCTTTTAGCACTCCTACACTGTGGTGATGGACGAACGTCAGCTGCGGATCCTGCGGGAACTGGGCGAACTGGGCAGTGTCACCGCGGTCGCCGAGGCACTGCTGGTGACCCCGTCGGCCATCTCCCAGCAGTTGCGGCTGTTGCAGCGCTCGGTGAAGGTGCCGCTGACCGAGCGTGACGGACGCCGGCTGGTGCTGACCGATGCCGGGCAGGCCCTGGCTGGCGCGGCCATCGAGGTGGAGACGGCACTGGCACGCGCCCGGCACACGGTCGAGGAGTTCGTGGACCGCCCCGACGGCGAGGTGTCGGTGGCGGCGTTCCACAGCGCGGCTGCGGCCTTCTTCCCGCTGCTGTTGCGGTCACTCGCCGGCACCGACGGCCCGGTGCCGAGGCTGGCCGACGAGGACGTCCCGCAGGAGGACTTCCCCCGCCTCACCCGCGCCTACGACATCGTCCTGGCCCACCGCCTGGAACACGCCCCCGCCTGGCCGCCCACGGTGACCGCCACCACCTTGCTGCGCGAACCCCTGGACGTGGCCATGCCCGCCGATCACCCCCTGGCGGCCAAGCGCCGGGTGGCCCCGAAGGACGTGGCCGGCGAACCCTGGATCACGGTCCACGACGGCTTCCCGGTCATGGCCACCATCGAGGCGATCGGGGCGGCAGCGGGCCACCGACTCCACCTGGCCCACCGCATCAACGAGTTCGCGGTGGCGGCGGAGGCGGTGGCGGCGGGAGGCGGCCTGGCGTTGATGCCCAGGTGGACGATGCGCCGACATCCGGACCTGGTGCTGAGACCCTTGAGCGGCGTCCAGGCGAGACGCCACATCGACGCGCTCTACCGCCCGGAGAGGACGGCGAAACGGGCGGTCAGGACGGTGTTGGCGGAACTGAGGAGGGCGGCGCTTCTCATTCAGGGTGAACAGACTCCCCAGGGGCGCGGGGAACTGCGCGACCAGCCACGAACGACCCGCACCCGCCCACCGGTCAGAACGAATACCACCGCACAGTCGCATCCCCGTCCCGCAAAGAACGCACCCTCCGCTCGAACTCCACCAACGCCTTCGGATTAGTGGGCGCATGCTGCGCCACCCACGCACAACTCGCCGTCTCCCGAGCTCCCCGCAGCACCGCACACCCCTCCCACTCCCGCACATCCCACCCGTACGCAGCGGTGAACGCGTCATAAGCGGCCGCAGGCACCCCGTACCGATCCCGGGACAGCGCCATCACCACCAGATCGTGCTCCCGCAGATCCGAGGAGAAGGTCTCCAGGTCGACCAGGACCGGCCCGGACGGCCCCACATGCACATTCCGGGGCAGCGCGTCCCCATGGATCGGCCCCGGCACCAGATGGGGCGTCACCGCGGCCACCGCCCCCGCGAAACCGTCCCGCCGCTGTCGCAGATACTTGGCGTCGGCGGGTGAGATCGCGTCCCCCGCGAGCCGCAGCCACCGTTCCACACCCCCCAGCAACTCGCGGCGAGGCAACGCGAAAGGCGGGGCCGGCAGCGCGTGCACCACCCGCAGCAGTTCGGCCAGATCCCGTGGCTCGGCGGGCCGTACGGCGTCCGGCAGCCGGTGCCACACCGTCACCGGGTGCCCCTGGACCAGTCGCGCCTTCGGCTCGGCCGCGCGTACCGCCGGCACCCCCGCCTCCGCGAGCCACACCGCGATGTCCAGTTCCCGGCGGGCCCGGTCGATCAGCTCGGCGTCGCGGCCGACCTTGACGACCAGGTCGCCGGCGGCGAAGACGGCGTTCTCGCCGAGCGCGAGCAGCGGCGCCGACGCCGGCAGCACCCCCGCCGCGTCCAGTACGTCCCGCGCCCGTGCCTCGTCCATCGTCCGGCCTCCAGTCCGCCGTAGGTCCGCAGGCTCGCGTGCGCCACCGGGAACGGCGTCATCGAGCCAATCATCGGCCAGTCTCGCATCAGCACAGGTCGGCCCGTGTGCGCGCGGTCTTGACGGGGCATGGCGCGGTCACGACCATGACGGGGCCCACCGGACTCGTACCGTCACGATCCGCGCGAAGGAGCCGATCACGTGACAGTGGTGACCGCGACGAAGCGGCCGGCGCGCGACGCCCCGCGTGCAGGGAACAGGCGGACGTCCGACCGTGGGGCCTGGTTCCTGGTGCTGCCCGCGCTGATCCCGATCCTGGTGCTGAGCGTGGGCCCCCTGCTCTACGGGATCCTGCTGGCCTTCACCGACGCGCAGTCCGGCCGGACCCGGGCCACGCAGTGGATCGGCGGTCTGAACTTCCAGGACCTGCTGCACGACACGCTGTTCTGGGAGTCGTTCCGGATCGGCCTGGTGTGGGCGGTCGGCGTGACCGTCCCGCAGTTCCTGCTGGCACTCGGTCTCGCCCTGCTCCTCGACCAGGACCTCAAGCTGCGCTGGCTCGCCCGCGCCCTCGCCATCATCCCGTGGGCCATGCCCGAGGTCGTCGTCGGTGTGATGTGGCGGCTCGTCTACAACCCGGACGCCGGTGTCCTCAACGAGACCCTCCGCACCTTCGGCCTCGGCGACGGCCGGGACTGGCTCAGCGGCCTGTCCACCGCACTGCCCGCCGTGATCGTCGTGGGGGTCTGGGCCGGGATGCCCCAGACCACGGTCACCCTGCTCGCCGGCCTCCAGAACACCCCGCGCGAGCTCCACGAGGCCGCCGCGATGGACGGCGCGGGCGCCTGGCGCCGCTTCCGCACCGTCACCTGGCCCGCCCTGAGACCGGTCGCGCTCGCGATCACCGCGCTCAACTTCATCTGGAACTTCAACTCGTTCGCGTTGGTGTACGTGCTGACCAGCGGCGGTCCCGGGGGCCGGACCCGTCTCCCGATGCTCTTCGCCTACGAAGAGGCGTTCCGCTACGGGCAGTTCGGCTACGCGGCCGCGATGGGACTCGTGATGGTCGCCGTGGTCTCCCTGCTCCTCGCCCTCTTCCTGGTGGGCCGGCTGAAGGCAGGTGACGAGGCATGAGGACCAGCACCACCGGCCGCGTCGGCCAGTACGCCGCCCTCCTCGGATATCTCGTCTTCCTCGCCTTCCCGTTCCTCTGGCTGGTCTCCACCGCCTTCAAGTCCCCGCGCGAGCTGGGCAGTCTGCACCCCACCTGGATCCCGCGGCACCCCACCCTCGACAACTTCCGCCAGGCCTTCGACGAACAGCCCCTGCTGCGCGCCGCCGGCAACTCCCTGCTGGCCGCACTCGCCGCCGCCGTGATCGCCGTACTGATCGCGACACCGCTCGCCTACGTCATGGCCCGGCGCCGCACCCGGCTCGCGAAGGCAGCCACCGGCTGGGTGGTGGTCAGCCAGGCCTTCCCCCTGGTGCTGGTGATCATCCCGCTGTTCCTGGTGCTCAAGGAGCTGCGGCTGATCAACTCCCTCGCGGGGCTCGTGATGGTGTACGTCGTGTGGGCGCTGCCGTTCGCGCTGTGGATGCTCGTCGGATACGTGCGTGCCGTGCCGACCGAACTGGAGGAGGCGGCCGCCGTCGACGGTGCCGGACGCCTCAGGACGCTGGTGTCGGTGACGGCACCGCTGCTCGCCCCGGGGATCGTGGCGACGGCGCTGTTCGCCTTCATCACCGCGTGGAACGAGTTCTTCTTCGCGCTGGTCCTGCTGAAGACGCCGGAGAAACAGACCCTGCCGGTCGTCCTCACCCACTTCATCGGCGCGGAGGGCGTCGCCGACCTGGGCCCGCTCGCGGCCGCCGCCTTCCTCGCCACCCTTCCCTCGCTGATCATCTTCGCGATCATCCAACGGCGCATCACAGGAGGCATGTTGGCCGGGGCGGTGAAGAGCTGATGCGCGCACGATGGATCGTCGTCCTCGCCCTGCTCCTCGCGGGGTGCACCGGCACGCCCGACTCCGACGGCGACCCCGTCACCCTCCGCTTCCAGTCCCTGGCCTGGCAGGAGGAGTCCGTCGAGGCCAACAAGGAACTCGTCAAGGAGTGGAACGCGACCCATCCGCATGTCAAGGTCGAGTACGTGCAGGGGAGTTGGGACAGCGTCCACGACCAGCTGCTCACCTCCTTCGAGGGCGGCGAGGCGCCGGACATCATCCATGACGCCTCCGACGACCTCGCGGACTTCGCCTACGGCGGCTACCTCGCCGACCTGAGCGACCTGCTGCCCGGGCGGCTCAAGTCCGACATCCCGCAGCGGAGTTGGGACACGGCCACCTTCGGCGACGGCGTCTACGGCGTGCCGTTCCTCCAGGAACCCCGGGTCCTGATCGCCAATGCCAGGTGGCTGAAGGAGTCCGGCGTACGCGTCCCGACCCCCGAACACCCCTGGAGCTGGGCCGAGTTCCGGCGGATCACGGACCAGCTCAGCGGGGCCGGGAAGTACGGCGTGGCCTGGCCGCTCAAGGAGCCCGTCTCCGCGACCCTCAACCTCTCCCTGTCGGCGGGCGGACAGCTGTTCCACCGGGGCGACGACGGCAAGGTCACCATCCGCTTCGAGCAGGCCGACCAGACCGTGCCGCGCACCATCCACGACCAGGCGAACACCGACCACAGCGCCTCGCCCACCACCCTCGGCGGCGGCGGCTCCGACACCCTGCCCGGCTTCTTCGGCGGCAAGTACGCGATGGTCCCGCTCGGCTTCTCCTACCGCCAGCAGATCGCGCAGCAGGCGCCGAAGGGCTTCCGGTGGCAGGTGCTGCCCGCCCCGGCCGGCGCCGACGGACTCACCCAGGGCGTCAGCCCGCAGACCCTGTCCGTCGCCGAGGACAGCCCGCACAAGAAGGAGGCGGCCGCGTTCATCGACTTCCTCCTCCAGCCGGAGAACATGGTCCGGCTGGCGCTCGGGGACTGGATGCTGCCCACCGGCACGGCGGCCCTCGAGGACCCCGCCCTGCACACCGCGAAGGACGGCTGGGCGACGGGCACCGCCCTCGCCGCGCACCTCCGGTCGGCACCCGCACAGTCCGTGCGCGGCTACCCCGAATGGAAGGACAAGGTCGCCACCCCCGCCTTCCAGGAGTACTACAGCGGCGCCATCGGCCTCGGTGAGCTGCGCAAACGCCTGGAGGAGGACGGCAACCTGGTGCTGGCCCGCTACCAGCGCTGAAACCCGGTGCCCACGGGAGCACCGTCACGCAATCCTCCTTGTACGAGACGTCTCGTCTCGTCTATGCTCCCGGCATGACCAGTCGCTCGCACATCGCCATGTTCTCCGTCGCCGCCCACGGCCATGTGAACCCCAGCCTGGAAGTGATCCGCGAGCTCGTGGCGCGGGGGCACCGGGTCACGTACGCCATTCCGCCCCTGTTCGAGGAGAAGGTCGCCGAGACCGGTGCCGAGCCCAGGCTCTGGAACTCCACGCTGCCCGGACCCGACGACGATCCGTCGGCCTGGGGCTCCGAACTCCTCGACCACGTGGAGCTCTTCCTCGCCGACGCGATGCAGGCCCTGCCGCAGCTCGTAGAGGCCTACGACGGCGACGAGCCCGACCTCGTGCTGCACGACATCACCGCCTACCCGGCCCGGGTCCTCGCCCACCGCTGGGGAGTCCCGGCGATCTCCCTCTCGCCGAACCTCGTCGCCTGGGAGGGGTACGAGGAAGAGGTCGCCGAGCCCATGTGGGCGGAGCCCAGGAGCACCGAACGCGGGCAGGCCTACTACGCCCGTTTCCAGCGGTGGTTGGAGGAGAACGGAGTCCGGCTGCACCCGGACGCCTTCGTCGGCCGCCCCGACCGCTCGCTCGTCCTGATCCCCAGGGCCCTCCAGCCCCACGCCGACCGGGTCGACGAGCGGGTGTACACCTTCGTCGGGGCCTGCCAGGGCGACCGCGGCGCGCAGGGGGAGTGGCAGCGGCCGGCCGCGGCCGAGCAGGTGGTGCTCGTCTCCCTCGGCTCCGCCTTCACCAAGCGGCCCGACTTCTACCGGGAGTGCGTCAAGGCCTTCGGCGACCTCCCCGGCTGGCACCTCGTGCTCCAGGTCGGCAGCCATGTCGACCCGGCCGAGCTGGGCGCCGTACCGGACAACGTCGAAGTGCGTTCCTGGGTACCGCAGTTGGCGATCCTCAAGCAGGCCGACCTGTTCGTCACCCACGCCGGCGCGGGCGGCAGCCAGGAGGGACTGGCGACCGCCACGCCGATGATCGCCGTACCGCAGGCCGTGGACCAGTTCGGCAACGCGGACATGCTGTGCGGGCTCGGGGTCGCCCGGCGGATCGACACCGAGGACGCGACCGCCGAGGCGCTGCGGGAGGCCGCCCTCGCGCTGGTCGACGATCCCGAAGTCGCCCGGAGACTCAAGGAGGTTCAGGCGGACATGGCCCAGGAGGGCGGCACGCGCCGGGCGGCCGACCTGATCGAGGCCGAACTCGCCGCACGCCGTGCATGAGTGAGGGCCCGTTGACACCCCGGTCGCCAACGGGCCCTCGGTATCGGGGGGTTCGGCCCCCGCCGTGGAGGGTCAGACCCTCACACGCTCACCCTCGTCGTCCCGGGCCGCGGGGGCCGCCACGGCGTCCGCGGTCTCGTCGTGGGTGAGGTCCGGCAGCCGGTTCAGCCACTTCGGCAGATACCAGTTGCGCTCCCCGAGCAGTGCCATGACCGCCGGGAGCAGCACACCCCGGATGATCGTCGCGTCGATGAGGACCGCGGCCGCGAGACCCACGCCCATCTGCTTCATGGACTGCATGGACAGCGTTCCGAAGATCGCGAACACGGCGACCATGATGACGGCGGCGCTGGTGACGACACCGGCCGTGGTGACCACCCCGTGCTGGATCGCGTCCTTCGTCGTACGGCCCCGCAGCCGCGCCTCGCGGATCCGCGAGACCACGAACACGTGGTAGTCCATCGACAGGCCGAACAGGATCACGAAGAGGAACAGCGGCAGCCAGGTGATGATGGCGCCGACGCCCTCCGCGCCCACCAGGGACGCACCCCAGCCGTGCTGGAAGACCGCGACGAGAATGCCGTAGGCCGCGCCCACCGACAGCAGGTTGAGCACGATCGAGGTGATCGCGACGGTCAGCGAGCGGAACGACAGCAGCATCAGCACGAAGGCGAAGACCACGACGAACGCGAACACCGGCACGACCGCTCCGGTCAGCTGGTCGTTGAAGTCCTTGGAACCGGCGACCTGTCCGGTGATCGGCGCCTCGAGCCCGTCGACCTTGCCGAGCGTGGCCGGACGCACCTCGTCGCGCAGCTTGTCCAGGCTCTGCCCGGCCTTGTCGAAGTCGGAGCCACCCACCAGCGGGACGTACACGAAGGCCAGGTTCTGCGCGTCGTGCAGTTTGATCTCGACCGGGCCGCGCGAGGCGCCCGAGGAGATCGCCCTCGCCTTGAAGTCGGCCAGCGCGCCGGTGACTTCGGGGGCGTTGATGTCGGCGGCCTTGACGACCACCTCGGCCGGCTCGGAACCGCCCGGGAAGGCGTCGTTGACCCGGTTGTACGTCTGCACGATCGGCAGCGAGTCCCCGAACTCCTGGTCCAGGGTGAGGTTCTGCGTCTTCATGCCGAGCGCGGGTGCCGCGATCGCGAGCAGCGCGCCGGCCGCGACCACGACCGAGACGACCGGCTTCGCGAGGACGCCCTTCAGCACGGCGGTCCAGAACCGGCTCTCCCGGTTGCCGGCCGCCCGCTTGCGGCGCAGCTTGCTCTCCGGGTGCAGGAAGGGGATCTTGCCCTTCTCGACCCGCTCGCCGAGCAGCGAGAGCAGCGCGGGCAGCACGGTCACGGAACCGACCATGGCGACCGCCACGACCATCAGCGAGGCCAGGCCCATCGCCTCGAACTCGGCGAGCCCGGTGAACAGCATCCCGGCCATCGCCACGCACACCGTGACACCCGAGACGATGATCGCGCGCCCACTGGTGGCGGCGGCGATCCTGAGGGCGGTCTGCGCGTCCCGTCCGGCCTGCCGCTCCTCGCGCTCACGGCGCAGATAGAACAGGCAGTAGTCGACGCCCACGGCCAGACCGACCAGCAGCATCACGGAGTTGGCGGTGTCGCTCATCGGCATCACATGGCTGACGATGCCCATCAGACCCATCGTCGCCATGATCGCGCTGACCGCCAGCAGCACCGGCAGCAGCGCCGCGACCAGCGCGCCGAAGGCGATGAGCAGGATGCCGAGGGCCACCGGCACCGCGGAGAGCTCGGCCTTCTCGAAGTCGTCGCCGAACGCGTCGTCGAACGTCTTCATCATGCTCGCGCCGCCGATCTCCTCGATCCGCAGCGACCCGTGCTCCTTCTGCACCCCCTCGACGGCCTTCAGCACCGGCTCGACCCGCTCCCCGGCGGTGTCCGCCTCGCCGCGCATGTCGAACTGCACGAGTGCGCTGCGGCCGTCCTTCGAGATCGTCTTCGTGTCGTACGGCGATGTCACGTCCGTGACCTTGCCGGTGCTCTCGACCGCCTTCATCACCGCGGCGACGGCGGCCCTGAAGTCGGCGTCGGTGGCCTTGCCGCCGGCGTCCTTGGCCTGGATCAGCACCGTCTCACTCGCCGGCTCGTCGATCCCGGCGTCCTCGATGATCTTCGCGGCGGTGTGGGTCTCCCCCTTCAGCTGGTCGCTGTCCTTGACGTCGACCCGGCCCGCCGCCGAGCCGAGTCCCATCGCCAGGACGACGAACAGCACCCAGATACCGACGGCAGCCCATCGGTGCCGTGCGCTCCAGCCGCCGGCCCGGGCGGCCAGGCCCCGCACCCTCGTGTCTCCGTTCCCCATGACGGGCTTGCCCCCTAGGAAGCGGTGGCAGCCCCCTGCCGCCACCTTTCGCTTCGAAGGTATGAGCTGGATAAATCCTTCTCGTCGTGCTGTCCGGTGAAGTGCGGGGGCCGCCGGCTCCTCCCAAGGGACCGCGCCCCCTCCGTACTGGGGAGGACCGTGACCCTTACATCTAACGGACCTTGTGCGGGGCGGTGATCGGGGTCCGCGCGAGACCCGTCCTAGGGTGGGCGCATGACGACCACGTACGCGGCGCTGCTGCGCGGAATCAACGTCGGCGGCAGCAGGAAGGTCCCCATGGCCGACCTGCGCACGCTTCTGGAAGACCTCGGCTTCAGCGGGGTACGCAGCTACCTCCAGAGCGGCCAGGCCGTGTTCACCGCCGACCACGGTGACGAGGAGTCCCTGGCCGCCGAACTCGCGGGCGCGATCGAGAAGCGGTTCGGCTTCCCGGTCGACGTGCTCGTCCGCGACCACGCCTACCTGACGGCCGTCGTCGACAACTGCCCCTTCCCGGCGGCCGAGTTGGAGGCCAAGCAGCTCCACGTCACCTACTTCTCCGCACCCGTCGACGAGGACCGCTTCGCGGAGATCGACCGCGCCGCCTACCTCCCCGAGGAGTTCCGCCTGGGCGACCGCGCCCTGTACCTCTACGTCCCGGACGGCCTCGGCCGCTCCAAACTCGCCGAGCACCTGTCGAAGCCGCGGCTGAACAAGGGCGTGATCGCCACGAGCCGGAACTGGAACACGGTCGTCAAGCTGGTGGAGATGACCGGCGGCTGACCGCACCGACTCCGAGTGCGGGGTGACAGGGGCTCGTGCCGCTGTGCGAGGCTCCTCCCATGCGCTACATCATCATCGGGGCAGGGGCGGTCGGCGGGGCCGTGGGCGGGCGGCTCGCGGGGGCCGGGCACGAGGTCGTGCTGGTCGCCCGGGGTGCGCAGTACGCGGCGCTCAGGGACGGCGGACTGCGGCTGCGGGTGCCGGACGGCGAGTTCACGTACCGGCTGCCGGTCGTGGACGGACCGGCCGGACTCGGCATCCTGCGCGCCGACGACGTGCTCGTCCTCGCCGTGAAGACCCAGGACACCGAGGCCGCCCTGGCCGCGTGGGGCCCGGCCCCGGTCGAGGGCGGCGGCACCGCGGCCGCGCGGCTGCCGCTGCTGTGCGTGCAGAACGGCGTGGAGGGCCAGCGGGTGGCCCTGCGCCGCTTCCGGCACGTGTACGGCGTCTGCGTGTGGCTGCCGGCCACCTTCGTGACCCCCGGGGTCGTCTCCGCCGCGGGCAGTCCGCTCACCGGCATCCTGCACCTGGGCGTCCATCCGCGCGGCACCGACGAGACCGTCCGGCTGATCGCCGCCGACCTGGAGAAGGCGAGGTTCGAGGCGCCGGTCGTGCCGGACCTGGCCCGATGGCAGTACGCCAAACTGCTGTCCAACCTCGCCAACGCGGTCGAGGCGGTCACCGGTCCCGTCGAGGGCGAGGCGGCGCTGGAGTTCGTCGAGCGGGTCCGGGCGGAGGGCGCGGCCGTCCTCGACGCCGCCGGGATCGCGTACGCGAGCGCCGAGGAACAGCGCGCGCGACGCGGCGACAAGGTCACCCTGCTGCCCCTGGCGGACGCCCCGCGCGGCGGCGGCTCCTCCTGGCAGTCCCTGACCCGCGGCACCGGCACCGTCGAGGCCGACTACCTCAACGGCGAGATCACCCTCCTGGGCCGCCTGCACGGCGTCCCGACCCCTCTCAACGAACTCCTCCAGCGACTCGCCAACACCTTCGCCCGCGAACACCGGGAGGCGGGATCGATGCCCCTGGCCGAGCTGGTCCGGCTGGCCGACGAGGCCGAGGCCGCCGTAGCCGCGTAAGAACCCCTCACGCACTCACAGGCAGCGACAGCGCCCCCGCCGACGCCGTGTCGTACCGCCGGAGCAGCACCCGTGCCACCTCCGGCGCCGCCCCCAGCACCTCGGCGAGCACGTCCGCGTCCGCCGCGCCCCGCGCGATGCGGTCCGGGAGGAAACCGGGGGCCAGGACGTACGGTGCCACGGCCACCCGCGCACAGCCCAGAGCCCGCAGTTCGCGCACCGCGTCCTCGGTGCGGGGCAGGGCCGCGGAGGCGAACGCAGGCCGCACGGCGCACCAACCGGTGTGCCGCCACTCCCGCGCGATGTCAGCGATCACTGCGATCGCCTCCGGGTCGGTGGACCCCGCCGAGGCCAGCACGACCCCGGTCGAGGACTTGTCGGCGGGCGTCAACCCCGCCTCGTACAGACGGCGTTCGAGCGCGGACAGGAGCAGCGGGGACGGACCCAGCACCTCCGCCTGCCGGATGCGCAGCTGCGGCGGCGCGTCCCGCAGCACCGCCGGGATGTCCGCCTTCGCGTGGAACGCGCGGGTCAGCAGCAGCGGAAGGGCCACCACGTCCCGTACGCCCTCCGCCGCCAGCGACTCCAACACCCCTTGTACGGAAGGGATGTTGAAGTCGAGGAAGCCGGTCTCCACCCGCACCCCGGGGCGCAGCGCGCGCACCCGCCGTAGGAGAGCGTGCACCGTCGCGGCGTGCCGCGGATCGCGGCTGCCGTGGGCGATGACGAGGAGGACCGGCTTCATCGGGATCAGCTCTTCACCAGCAGACCGCGGCTGCGCAGCACCCACCGCTCCAGCGGGCTGAAGATCAGCAGGTCGATCGCGATGCCGACGAACAGGATGAGCAGGATCGCCTCGAACACCATGGCCATGTCGCTGTTGGTGCGGCCGTTCTCCAGCAACTGGCCGAGGCCCACGCCCAGGTCGGGGAACTGGGCGATGATCTCCGCGGCCATCAGCGAGCGCCAGGAGAACGCCCACCCCTGCTTGAGGCCCGCCACATAGCCGGGCAGTGCGGCCGGCAGGGTGACGTGCCAGATGCCCTTGATGCCCGTCGCCCCCATGGTGCGGCCCGCCCGCAGGAACAGCGGCGGCACCTGGTCGACACCGGACACCAGGCCGTTGGCGATGGAGGGGACCGCGCCGAGCAGGATCACCGCGTACATCATGGAGTTGTTCAGGCCCAGCCAGATCACGGCCGGCGGCACCCAGGCCACCGACGGCAGCGACTGGAGGCCGGACAGGATCGGGCCGATGGCCGCGCGGATGAACTTCACCCGGGCCACGATCAGGCCCAGCGGGGTGCCGATGAGCAGGGCGAAGAAGAAGCCCAGCAGACCGCGCGAGACGCTGGTCCAGATGTAGCCGAGCAGATCGCCCGCCAGCCAGGCGTCCTTGAAGGTGGCACCCACCGCCGAGGGCGAGGGCAGCTTGGAGGGATCGTCGACGATCGGGTACAGCAGGGTCCAGACCACGAGGACCAACGCGAGCGCGATGACCGGCGGCAGGATCTTGCTGACCAGGGTCTGCCGGAGGGTCGGGCGGCCGGTGGTCCGGGTCTCCAGTGCGTCGAGGCCCGCCTCTACGCTGCCGGCGTCCTGGGCCGGTGCCGTGTCAGTGCTGGCCATGACGGCGGATCTCCCCACGCAGTTCTTCGGTGATCTCACGGGCCAGTTCGGCCACGGGCGCGTCCTCGATGCGGCGCGGCTGCGGGATGTCGACCGTCCACTCGCGGGCGATCCGGCCCGGGCGGGAGGACAGCAGGATCACCCGCTGTGCGAGCCGCACCGCCTCACGCACGTTGTGCGTGACGAACAGGACGGAGACCCCGGTCTCCTCCCAGATCCGGGTGATCTCGTCGTGCAGCACGTCCCGGGTGATGGCGTCGAGCGCCGCGAACGGCTCGTCCATCAGCAGCAGGTTGCTCTCCTGCGCGAGCGCCCGCGCCAGGGCCACGCGCTGGCGCATACCGCCCGACAGTTCGTGGACGCGCTTGCCGTACGCGCCCTTCAGCCGGACCAGTTCGAGCAGCTCCTCGGCCTTGCCACGCCGCTCGGGCTTGGGAACTCCCCCTAGCTTCAGGGCGAGTTCGATGTTCTTGCCCGCGGTGAGCCACGGGAAGAGGGCGTGCTCCTGGAACATCAGGGCGGGGCGGCCGTCCGTCGTGATGGACCCGGCGGTCGGGCCGTCGAGCCCGGCCACCAGGTTCAGCAGGGTGGACTTGCCGCAGCCCGAGGCCCCCAGGAGGGTGACGAACTCGCCCGGCGCGACATCGATGCTGATGTCGTCCAGGACGAGCTGCTGTCCACCCGGTCCCGCGAAGGACTTCGAGACGTGATCGAGGCGTGCTGCGTACTCGACGGACTCGTCGGCCTTGGCGAGCGTCGTGGTCGTGGCCATGGTCGTCACCTCCTGGGAACTCATCGGGGAACGGGGGTCAGCTGGTGCCGAGACCGGCGGCGTCCACCGTGGACTCCCCGTCGGCCTTGAGGACCTTGTTGAGGATCGTGAGGTCGTAGATCCCGTTCAGGTCGGGCTTCTTCAGCAGACCGGCCTTGACCGCGTGCTCGGCCTCGGTGTTGAGGGTGGCGGCCAGCGGGTCGTTGGTGAACTGGATCGACTTCCAGGCCGGGTCCAGGACCTCGGGCTTGAGCGCCTTGCCGGAGTCGGCCTCCAGCTGCTTGTTGGCGGCCGCCTTCGCCTCGTCCGGGTTGGCGTTGATCCACTTGTTGGCTTCCACCGACGCCTTCAGGACGGCCTCGACCGCCTTCGGGTGCTCCTTGAGGAAGTCCTGGCGCACGATGATGTTCGTGATGACGAACTTCTTGTCCGGCCACAGCGACGCCTCGTCGAGCAGCACCTTGCCGCCCTCGGCGACCAGCTTGGACGCGGTCGGCTCCGGCACCCAGGCACCGTCGATGGAACCGGCCTTGTAGGCGTCCGGCGTGATCTTGTTGTCGGTGCGGACGACGGTGACGTCACCCTTGCCGCTCTGCGCGTCGACCTTCCAGCCCTGGTCGGCGATCCAGTTGAGGAACGCCACGTCCTGCGTGTTGCCGAGCTGCGGCGTCGCGATCTTCTTGCCCTTGACGTCCTTGAGGGACTTGATCTTGTCGGGGTTGACGACCAGCTTCACACCGCCGGACGCGGAACCGCCGATGATCTTCAGGCTCTTGCCGCCCGACTTGACGTAGCCGTTGATCGCCGGGGAGGGGCCGATCCAGCCGATGTCGATCGACTTGGAGTTGAGGGCCTCGATCTCGGACGGACCGGCGTTGAAGGTCGCGTACGACGCCTTGGTGGCGCCCAGCTCCTTCTGGAAGAAGCCCTTGTTCACGCCCACGAGCGCGGTGCCGTGGGTGAGGTTGCCGAAGTAGCCGATCTTGACGGAGTCGAGTCCGTCGATCTTCTTGGCGCCGGCGGCGACCTTGGCGGTGTCGGTGTCCTTCGACTCGGAGCCGTAGCCGCACGCGGCGAGGGTGAGCAGCGGGAGCGCGGCGATGACCGCGAAGGAGCGGCGCAGAGCGGATGAAGCAGGCACGGGAGGTGTTCCTCTCGGAGGCCCGGCGGTCACGGTCTTTCAGGTCGTGGCCGGGAGGTCGGCAGGTTTGCGTCTACGGCTGTGGGGGGACGGGGCGCGCAAGCGGTGCGCGTACGTCAACGCACACATCGCGCCACTCCGCCCTGCCCGCTGCCGAGCGCGCCGCTGCCTACGCGGCCGCCCTCCTTCGCGAACGTGGAGTAGTAGTCGACGGAGTTCATGTCAGAAGTCCCACCCGTCGTCCTCGGCCTCGTCCTTGACGGGCTCCGGGGACGCGAACGACTCGCCGACCATGCCCGCGGTGAGCGTGGTGCCGTCGTTCGGGTCGATGAGGATGAACGAGCCGGTGCGCCGCGAGTCCGAGTAGGAGTCGACGGGCAGGGGTTCGGCGGTACGGATCTTCACCCGGCCGATGTCGTTGGCGACGAGCTGTCCCGGGTGCGGGTGCAGGGACAGGTCGTCGAGCGTGAGCCGGGACGGGATGTCCTTCACGATCGCCTTGACCGTGCGGGTGCCGTGCTTGAGCAGCACCCGGTGACCGACGGTCAGCGGGGCGTCGGCCACGTGGCACACGGTCGCCTCGATGTCCTGGGTGGTCGGCGGGGCGTCCTTGCTGGGCACCAGCAGGTCGCCGCGCGAGATGTCGATGTCGTCCTCCAGGAGGATCGTCACCGACTGCGTCGTCCAGGCCACGTCCACCGGCTCACCGAGCAGGTCGATACCGGCGATCTTCGTGGAACGGCCCGAGGGCAGCACCGTGATCTGCTCACCGACCCGGAACGAACCGGCGGCGATCTGACCGGCGTACCCCCGGTAGTCGGGGTGCTCGGCGGTCTGCGGCCGGATCACGTACTGCACGGGCAGACGCGCGTGGCAGTGGCTCAGGTCGTGGGTGACCGGGACCGTCTCCAGGTGCTCCAGGACGGTCGGGCCGCCGTACCAGTCCATGTTCGCGGACGGCTCCACCACGTTGTCCCCGGCGAGCGCCGAGATCGGGATCGCGGTGACCTCCGGGACGCCCAGCTCGGTCGCGTACGCCGTGAACTCCTCGGCGATCGCGGCGAAGACGGACTCCTGGTACTCGACCAGGTCCATCTTGTTGACCGCGAGCACCACATGGGGCACCCGCAGCAGCGCCGCGAGGGCCGCGTGCCGGCGGGTCTGCTCGACGACCCCGTTGCGGGCGTCGATGAGGATGACCGTCAGCTCGGCGGTGGAGGCACCCGTCACCATGTTGCGGGTGTACTGCACGTGGCCGGGGGTGTCGGCGAGGATGAACCGGCGCCTGGGCGTGGCGAAGTAGCGGTAGGCCACGTCGATGGTGATGCCCTGCTCGCGCTCGGCGCGCAGCCCGTCGGTGAGCAGCGCGAGGTCGGGCGCGTCCTGCCCCCGGCTCAGGGAGGCGCGCTCCACGGCCTCCAGCTGGTCGGTGAGGACCGACTTGGAGTCGTGCAGCAGCCGGCCCACGAGCGTGGACTTGCCGTCGTCGACGGAGCCCGCGGTCGCGAACCGCAGCAGGGTCGTCTCCGAGAGCACCTCGGAAGTGGTCGTGCTCATCTCTAGAAGTACCCCTCGCGCTTACGGTCTTCCATCGCGGCCTCGGACATCTTGTCGTCGGCGCGGGTGGCGCCCCGCTCGGTGAGCCGGGAGGCGGCGATCTCGGTGATGACCTGCTCCAGCGTCACCGCGTCGGAGTCGACGGCACCCGTGCAGGACATGTCCCCGACGGTCCGGTAGCGCACGAGCCGCTTCTCCACGGTCTCGCCGTCCTTCGGGCCGCCCCACTCACCGGCGGTCAGCCACATGCCGTTGCGCGCGAACACCTCACGCTCGTGCGCGAAGTAGATCTCCGGCAGCTCGATGCCCTCCCGGGCGATGTACTGCCACACGTCCAGCTCGGTCCAGTTGGACAGCGGGAAGACGCGGACGTGCTCGCCGGGCGCGTGGCGGCCGTTGTACAGGTTCCACAGCTCGGGCCGCTGGCGGCGCGGGTCCCACTGCGAGAACTCGTCCCGCAGCGAGAACACCCGCTCCTTGGCCCGGGCCTTCTCCTCGTCCCGGCGGCCACCGCCGAACACGGCGTCGAACTTCTCCGCCTGGATCTTCTCCGTCAGGGGGAGTGTCTGGAGCGGGTTGCGGGTCCCGTCCGGACGCTCCTTGAGCACACCGCGGTCGATGTAGTCCTGGACGGAGGCCACATGGAGCCGCAGCCCATGGGCGGCGACCACACGGTCGCGGTACTCGAGGACCTCGGGGAAGTTGTGTCCGGTGTCCACATGCAGCAGCGAGAACGGCACCGACGCCGGGGCGAACGCCTTGAGCGCCAGGTGCAGCATGACGATGGAGTCCTTGCCGCCGGAGAACAGGATCACCGGCCGCTCGAACTCGCCCGCCACCTCACGGAAGATGTGCACCGCCTCGGACTCCAGCGCGTCCAGGTGCGAGAGGGCGTACGGAGCCTCCGTGCCCTCCTCCGCCGTGGCGACAGTCGTCGTCATGCCAGTCCCCTCTCGGTGAGCAGCGTGTGGACCGCCGCCGCGGACTCCTGGACGGTCTGGTGCTGCGACTCGATCCGCAGATCGGGCGACTCGGGCTCCTCGTAGGGGTCGTCGACCCCGGTCAGCCCGGACAGCTCGCCCGCCGCCTGCTTGGCGTACAGGCCCTTCACATCGCGTACGGAGCACACTTCGACCGGAGTCGCCACGTGCACCTCGATGTACGCCGTGCCGCTCTCCTGGTGGCGCTTGCGCACCGCCTCACGGCTGTCGGCGTAGGGCGCGATGACCGGGACCAGCGCCTTGACGCCGTTGCGGGCGAGCAGTTCGGCGAGGAAGCCGATGCGCTGCACGTTGGTGTGCCGGTCCTCGCGGCTGAAGCCGAGGCCCGCGGAGATGAACTCGCGGATCTCGTCGCCGTCGAGCACCTCGACGAGGTGGCCCTCCTCGCGCAGCCGGTCTGCCAGCTCGTACGCGATGGTGGTCTTGCCGGCACTCGGCAGACCCGTGAGCCAGACGGTGGCTCCGGTCGTCACGTGCAACTCCTTGTCGGTGGCGGTCATCCGTGCAGCCCGCACTCGGTCTTGGCGCGCCCGGCCCAGCGGCCGGCGCGCGCGTCCTCGCCCTCCAGGACACGGCGGGTGCAGGGGGCGCAGCCGACGGACGCGTAGCCGTCCATCAGCAGGGGGTTGGTGAGCACTCCGTGCTCCTGGACGTAGGCGTCCACGTCGTCCTGGGTCCAGCGGGCGATGGGGGATACCTTGACCTTCTGCCGCTTCTCGTCCCAGCCGACGACCGGGGTGTTCGCCCGGGTCGGGGACTCGTCGCGGCGCAGTCCGGTCGCCCAGGCCACGTAGTCCTTCAGGCCCCGCTCCAGCGGCTCGACCTTGCGGAGCTTGCAGCACAGGTCGGGGTCGCGGTCGTGCAGCTTCGGGCCGTACTCGGCGTCCTGCTCGGCGACCGTCTGACGCGGGGTCAGCGTGATGACGTTGACGTCCATCACGGCCTCGACCGCGTCCCGGGTGCCGATGGTCTCCTCGAAGTGGTAGCCGGTGTCGAGGAAGACGACGTCCACGCCCTTCATCGCGCGGGACGCGAGATGGGCGACCACCGCGTCCTCCATCGACGAGGTCACGCAGAAGCGCTTGCCGAAGGTGTCGACGGCCCACTGGAGGATCTCCAGCGCGGAGGCGTCCTCCAGGTCGCGGCCCGCCTGCTCGGCGAGGGCCTTGAGGTCGTCGGTCGTGCGCTCTTCCTGGATCGCGGTCATATCCGGTCTCCCCCTGCGTCGTTGTGCTGAAGGCCCCGGGCGAGCAGCCCGAGGAACTTCAACTGGAATGCGCGGTTGCACGCCGCGCATTCCCATGCGCCGTGGCCCTGCTCGCTGGGACGCAGGTCCTCGTCGCCGCAGTAGGGGCAGTAGAAGGGGGCGGCACGCTCGCTCATGAGAGGGCCTCCTCGGAGGCGCGCGAGGCCCAGGCGGCGAACCGCTCGCCGTCCTCACGCTCGGCCTGGAACCGCTTCAGGACGCGCTCGACGTAGTCGGGCAGCTCCTCGGCGGTGACCTTCAGGCCGCGCACCTTGCGGCCGAACCCGGCCTCCAGACCGAGCGCGCCGCCCAGGTGCACCTGGTAGCCCTCGACCTGCTCGCCCCGGTCGTTGAGGACCAGCTGGCCCTTGAGACCGATGTCCGCCACCTGGATACGGGCGCAGGCGTTCGGGCAGCCGTTGAGGTTGATGGTGAGCGGCTCGTCGAACTCCGGGATCCGGCGCTCCAGTTCGTCGATCAGCTGGGAGCCGCGCGCCTTGGTCTCGACGATGGCGAGCTTGCAGTACTCGATGCCGGTGCAGGCCATGGTGCCGCGCCGGAAGGGCGAGGGCTTGGCCGTCAGGTCGAGTGCCTCCAGGGCCTCGACCAGCGGCTGGACCTGCGCCTCCTCGACATCGAGGATGATCATCTTCTGCTCGACGGTGGTCCGCACCCGGCCCGAGCCGTGTGCCTCCGCGACCTCGGCGATCTTCGTCAGGGTGGCGCCGTCGACGCGGCCGACGCGCGGGGCGAAACCGACGTAGAACAGGCCGTCCTTCTGGCGGTGCACACCGACGTGGTCGCGCCAGCGGCCCGAGGGCTCGGCGGGCGCGGGGCCGTCGACCAGCTTGCGCTTCAGGTAGTCGTCCTCCAGGACCTGGCGGAACTTCTCCGGGCCCCAGTCGGCGACGAGGAACTTCAGACGGGCGCGGGTGCGCAGCCGGCGGTAGCCCCAGTCGCGGAAGATGCCGACGACGCCGGCCCACACCTCGGGCACTTCCTCCAGCGGCACCCAGGCGCCGAGCCGGACGCCGAGCTTGGGGTTGGTGGACAGGCCGCCGCCGACCCACAGGTCGAAGCCGGGGCCGTGCTCGGGGTGCTCGACACCGACGAACGCGATGTCGTTGATCTCGTGCACCACGTCCAGAAGCGGGGATCCCGAGATCGCCGTCTTGAACTTGCGGGGCAGGTTGGAGAACTCCTTGCTGCCGATGTACCGCTCGTGGATCTCCTCGATGGCCCAGGAGCCGTCGATGATCTCGTCCTCGGCGATGCCGGCGACCGGCGAGCCGATGACCACACGCGGGCAGTCGCCGCAGGCCTCCGTGGTGGACAGGCCGACCGCCTCCAGGCGGTTCCAGATCTCCGGCACGTCCTCGATGCGGATCCAGTGCAGCTGGATGTTCTGCCGGTCGGTGACGTCCGCGCTGCCGCGCGCGAACTCCTCGGAGATCTCGCCGATGACGCGCAGCTGCTGGGTGGTGAGGCGTCCGCCGTCGATCCGCACCCGCAGCATGAAGTACTTGTCGTCCAGTTCCTCCGGCTCCAGGATCGCGGTCTTGCCGCCGTCGATCCCGGGCTTGCGCTGGGTGTAGAGGCCCCACCAGCGCATCCGCCCACGCAGGTCGTTGGGGTCGATCGAGTCGAAGCCGCGCTTCGAGTAGATCGTCTCAATGCGTGTCCGCACATTGAGACCGTCGTCGTCCTTCTTGAACTGCTCGTTGCCGTTCAGCGGGGTGTGGTGCCCCGCGGCCCACTGACCCTCACCGCGGTGACGGCTCACCTTGCGGCGGGGCGCTGCGGCAGCAGGGTTCTGCGGGGTGGCGGCCATGGTTGTTACGTCCTTCGGGACAGGCGGAAAGCGGCTCTTACCTGCGCGTACGGGCGCATGGGTATACCTGCGCGTCATTGCGCGGGGAGGAGAACGAGAAGATGTACCGGGTGACGCTGCGGCTCGTCAGCGCACCGGACAGATGGCGCTGGACATGCGGCCGAGGTCGACGTGCCGCCGACTCACCAAGGCAATTCCAGTTCCAGACATGACGGAAGCGTGTCACGGCGATCTGGACACAGTCCAGCTTTATCCGCCATGTGGACACCCTTGTCTCGTCAGGCGAGACGAGGGTGTCGTTGGTCACAAAGATCGCGGGACCTCTTGTTCCCGCAGGTCAGGCCGGGTATGCCCCGGGCCAGGGGCCCGGTGCGGGTACCTCCGCCTCTTCCTCGACCTTGGTGTCGAAGAGCTTGAAGCCACGGCGCTGGTAGTTGTCCATCGCGTGCTCGCCGTCCTTGCTGCACGTGTGCAGCCACACCCGCTTGGTGTCCGTCAGCCCTGGCCAGCGGTCCGCGAGGTCCCAGGCGCGGGCGGTGCCGTACGAGAGGAGGTGGCCGCCGATCCGCCGGCCGCGGAACGCCGGGATCAGGCCGAAGTAGACGATCTCCACCACGCCGTCGTCCTGCGGCTCCAGCTCCACGTATCCGGCGGGGGTGCCCTGTTCGTACGCCACCCAGGTCTCCACGCCCGGCCGCTCCAGGTGCTCCCGCCACCGGGCGTACGTCCAGGAGAGCCGGTCGGTCCAGCGGATGTCCCCGCCCACGGAGGCGTACAGATAGCGGCTGAACTCGGGGGAGGGGATCTCGGCGCGACGGACGTGGACGTCGCCGTCCGGGACGGCGGCCGGAAGGAGGTCGGTCGGGGCGGTCTGTTCCAGGGACCAGGTGGTCACGGGGATGTTCGGCATGGAGGCCAGGGAACCATCTACCCCAGAGATCTGTCGATCGAGGCCAGCGGCAGCGCGAACAGCACCCGGCCCGACTGCGACCACACCTCGCCCGTCTGTTCCCAGTACGACAGCGACTCCGACTCCCCGCTCCAGCAGGCGCGGGACTCGTCCGTGCCGCAGCGGGTCGACTTGGCGGTGCCGGAGGAGGTCTGGCGCCACAGGATGCCGTGATCGCCCTCGCTGTCGGCCGCCCGGCTCAGGTACCACCGGGAGTCGTACGACAGGACGGGGCCGGACCCGGACGCCTCGGTGACGTAGGCGTCGTGGACGCGCGCGTAGCCCTCGGTGTCGGTGGCCAGCAGTCCGGCACGGTCGGCGGCGCCGCTGAAGTCGTAGCGCCACAGCCGCGTGCCCCGGTCGTCGCCCGAGGACACCCACTCGCTCGCCACCAGGGAGTCCGGGGAGGTGCTGCGGTCCAGGGAGAGATAGTCGGGCCGGGCGGCGCCCGAGTCACCGGTCAGGCGGTAGGAGCCGACCGCGGGCAGCACCCACGGGGCGCCGTGCGCCGACCAGCCGCCGCGGACCTTGCCGACCGCGGAACTGTCGACGCTGGCCCGCTGGACGCGGTTCATGTCGTACACGTACAGCGCGTCGCCGTCCTCGCCGCTCGCGGTGACCAGCAGTTTGTTCTGGTACCAGACCATGCCGGAGACCTGCGAGACCAGGCCGCGGAAGTCGCGTCCGCCGTCGACCGGGACGGCCAGCAGGGCCCAGGAGTAGGTGGGACGGTCCAGGTCGTCGGCGTCGACGAAGGCGACCCGCGCGAGGCCCCCGTCGTGCGCCGCGGTGCCGGTGCGGCTCCACGCGGAGAGGATCACGCGATGGGTGCCCCACACACCGTCGTCGTCGGCGTCCCCCGAGGTGGTGACCGCCCCGGCCCGCCAGGACCGGGTGTCGGCCGCGTCCCAGCAGTACGCGGCGGTGGCCGCCGGCGCCACGGGCAGCGCCCTGCGCTCACCGGCCGTGCAGTCGATCGCGTCGCGCAGGCTCCGGTCGGCGGAGGCGAGGACCGCGGAGACCCCGACGGGACGTCCCATCGCGGCCGACAGCCGGTCGAGCGTGCGCTCGGGAACCAGGGATTCCTTCAGTCGCAGCGGGGCGGTCTCGGTGGCGGAGTCGAGAGGCTTCAACTCCCCGGGATTGGCGGCCACGGTGGCCTGGGACGCGCTGATCATGGTGGCGGCCGCGGTCAGCGCGAGAGCGGTCCCGGCCAGGAAGGCGCGCAGCGCTTGGCCACGCTTCCGCCTGCGGTGTCTGCCACGATGCTTCATACCGTCCTCCCGAGGCGGGCCAACTGCGCCTGATGATCCGTACGTTGACCGAGGAGCAGGTGGGGTGGCCCGTAGAGGCACACTACGGCAGTCAGGCACCGCTGGGGACGAAGACCCTGCAATTATGCGGAAGATCCGCCCAGATCGAGGGTTTTCACTCGGTCTCGGTGACTGTGCGGGCCCCGAGCACGGCCGGGGCCGTCGAGTGCGGCAGCAGGTCGCCGGGATTGTCCGGAAGCAGCACCTCCACCTCGGCGTCCTCGCAGAAACGATACGGCCGATGCTCCAGGAACGCCCCGAGATACCGCCGTACCCGGGACATCTCCGCGCGCACCGTCACCGTACGGCCCGGATCGCCGAACACGTCCCCGGCCAGGCCCGCCGCACTGCGGCCCGAGCGGTGCAGGGCCAGCAGGTACAGCAACTCGGCGTGCCGGGGGCTCAGTTCATGACTCCAGGTGCCCGCGCCGCCCCACACCGTCACCGTCCAGCGGCGCGGGTGCGCGAGGTCGAGGACGATCCGGGTGACCCCGGGCGGCTCCGGCTGGTCGGCGGCGCGGATCAACCAGCCGCCCGCCAGCGGCTCCAGCGTGCACAGACCGAGCGCGGGCAGCCACCGGCGGCCCGGCGAGGGCGACTTGGGCAGCGCGATCCGGTTCGCGTACGGCATTCCCGTGACCGCCGCCGTCCAGCCGTCCGCGTCCACCACCAGGGCCCTGCCGGTGAGCCGGGCGAGCACCGGCGAGGCCACCGCCCGCAGTTGCTCCAGCGAGGTCAGATGCAGCTCGCGCAGCCGGGACTCGGCGAGCTTGGCCACCGAGTCGACCCAGGCCAGCGTGGCCGGATGCATGGTGTCCAGCGGCCCGCTCACGTCGACCACGCCGATCAGCCGGCCGTCCCGCGGATCCTTGATGGGGGCGCCGGTACAGGTCCAGGAGGTCTGCGAACGCACGAAGTGCTCGGAGGCGAACACCTGCACGGGCCGGCGCACCACCACCGGGGTGCCGATGCCGTTCGTGCCGACGACGTGCTCCCGCCAGTCGGCGCCCAGTTCGAAGCCGGTGCCGTCGGCCTTGCGCAGTACCGGGGAGCTGCCCTCCCGCCACAGCACCCGGCCGTCCTCGTCGGCGACGACCATGATGTGGTGGGCGACGTCCGCGACCGCCAGCAACCCGTCCCTGAGCACCGGCAGGACGTGCCGGAGCCGGGTGGCCTCCCGGCGCCGCTGCACCTCCTCAGGGGGCAGCAGCCCCGACCGGAAGTCGTGGTCCGGGTCGACACCGCCGCGCAGCATGCGGCTCCAGGACTCCTTGATCACGGGACGCGGGGCGACGGGGGCGCGCCGGCCGGACAGGGTGGCGGAGCGGATGTCGTTCAACACCCGGGCCGCGCGCGCCGTGTCCACGGTGGCTAGGTGGGTCACGTGTGTCGGCGCCACAGGTCCTCCCGCTCTCCGGTCCATTGACTGTCCGTCTCATAGTGCCGGTCGGGCGCGAGTGCGGCACACAGTCCGTCCACAGACGCCAGGAAGTTGCAACCCCTTGCAACCCTGGTGGTGTGCGCGGGTTTGTTTGAAACTTGGGCGAACGTCGTCTCGCAGCGGCGTTCTCCGGCCTCTGAGGGCCATGTGCCGGGGGTGGTGCCGTGTCGGCGCAGCACCACCCCCGTCTCCGACGGTTGGGCGGGGCGCCTACGGGGTGCGCCCGGGGGGGCGAGGGCGACTGCGGGCCGGTGGGGGCCGGTCGCGCCCCGCGGCGGAGCCGCAAATCGACACAGCCCCGCGCCCCTGTCGGGCTCAGGCCTGCGGCCCGGCCCGATCCACCACCTTCGCCAGGTCCAGACTTGTCGGCAGTGTGCCGAAGGCAGTTCCGCTGTCTCCGCCCAGGCGGGAGGCGCAGAAGGCGTCTGCCACCTCCGGTGGGGCGTGGCGGACCAGTAGGGAGCCCTGGAGCACCAGGGCGAGGCGTTCGGTGAGGTGTCTTGCGCGGCCCTCGACGGCCTCCAGGTCGGCCAGTTCCGTGAAGAGGCTCTTGGTGGCCGCGTCCAGGCGGTGGTCGGCGCCCCGGGTGCGGCCGATCTCCAGGAGGTAGGCGTTCAGGGCCTGGGGTTCCCGCTGGAGGACCCGCACCACGTCGAGGGCCTGGATGTTGCCGGCGCCCTCCCAGACCGAGTTGAGGGGGGACTCCCGGACCAGGCGGGGCAGGCCCGACTCCTCGATGTAGCCGTTGCCGCCCAGGCACTCCGCGGCCTCCGTGACGAGGGGTGTGCAGCGCTTGGTGATCCAGTACTTGGCCGCCGGCACCGCGATCCTGAGCAGGGCCCGCTCCTGCTCGTCGCCGTTGTCGTGGGCGGCCGCAAGACGCAGCGCGAGGGTGGTGGCGGCCTCGGACTCCAGGGCCAGGTCGGCCAGGACGTTGCGCATCAGGGGCTTGTCGACGAGCTTGCCGCCGAAGGCCTCCCGGTGCGTGCAGTGGTGGATCGCCTGGGCCACCGCCTGGCGCATCAGGCCCGCCGAGCCGAGGGCGCAGTCCAGCCGGGTCGCCGCGACCATCTCGATGATGGTGCGCACCCCGCGGCCCTCGTCGCCCACCCGGCGGGCCCAGGTCCGGTCGAACTCGACCTCGGCGGAGGCGTTGGAGCGGTTGCCCAGCTTGTCCTTGAGGCGCTGGAGCAGGAACGGGTTGCGGGTGCCGTCCTCCAGGACCCGGGGGACCAGGAAGCAGGTGAGTCCGCCCGGGGCCTGGGCGAGGACCAGGAAGCCGTCCGACATGGGGGCCGAGCAGAACCACTTGTGGCCGGTGAGTTCGTAGGTCTCGCCGTCGGGGAGGGGGCGGGCGGAGGTCGCGTTGGCCCGGACGTCGCTGCCGCCCTGCTTCTCCGTCATGCCCATCCCGAACAGGGCCCCCGCCTTGAGGTGGGCGGGGCGCAGTTCGCGGTCGTAGACCATGGACGTGAGCCGGGGTTCCCACTCGGCGGCCAGGTCCGGGTCGGTGCGCAGGGCGGGTACCGCCGCGTGGGTCATCGACAGGGGGCAGCAGTTGCCCGCGTCGACCTGCGTCCACAGCAGGAAGGCCGCCGCGCGCCGTACGTGTCCGCCGGGGCGGGCCCAGGCGGCGGTCAGGCCCGCGGAGACGCCCTTGCCGAGCACGCGGTGCCAGGCCGGATGGAACTCGACCTCGTCGATACGGTGGCCGTAACGGTCGTGGGTGCGCAGTCGGGGCGGGTTCTCGTTGGCCTGGGCCCCCCACTCCTGCACCTGCGCGGAGCCGCAGGCCCGGCCGAGCGCCGACAGCTCGCCGTGGACCTCGTCGAGCAGGGCCGGGTCCAGGTGCCGTTCGACGGCCTCCTTCAGGGCGCGGTCGGCGCCGTAGACGTCGTAGCCGATCAGGGGTGGGGGCTGGTTGGTCACGGTGTGCGTGGTGCCTGCCATGCCTGCGAAAGTACCCCGGGGTACCGGGCAGGTCACCTGACGGACACGGCGCAGGTCGCGGCGGGGGTGCGAAAGCGCCGAGGCCCGGCCGGGCGCCGCTGCCTGCGGCCGGGCGCGCGTGGTGTGGCGGGCGATCCCGCCGAACACGCTCGCTGGGGACCCCGGCCCTCGCCACCTGCGGCCGACTGCGTGTGGCATGGGGTGATCGCGTCGAGCGCACCTGCTAGGGACCTCGGCCCCCGGCCCACGGCCACCTGCTCTGCCGGGCACCGGCTTGGGACCCTGGCCCTCGCCGCCTGCTCTGCCGGGCACCGGCTGGGACCTCGATCCTTGCCGCCTGCGCTGCCGGGCGCCCGCTGCGGAACCCCGGCCCGCCACCTGGACTGCCTGGCACCGGCTGGGGACCCCGGCCCTCACGGCCTGCGCCGCCGGGCACGGGCTGGGGATCCAGGCCCTCACGGCCTGCGGCCGACTGCGTGTGGCGTGGGGTGATCGCGTCGAGCGCACCTGCTAGGGACCTCGGCCCCGGCCCCCCCCGGCCACCTGCTCTGCCGGGCACCGGCTTGGGACCCTGGCCCTCGCCGCCTGCGCTGCCGGGCGCCCGCTGCGGAACCCCGGCCCGCCGCCTGGACTGCCGGGCACCGGCCGGGGACCCCCGCCCTCGCCACCCGCACTGCCGAGCGCACCCGCTGCGGTACCCCGGCCCCCGCCACCTGCACTCCCGGGCACCCGCTGCGGACCGGCCCCCGCCCTCCCCGCACCGCCCGGCCCCCGCCCGGAGCCCCCGGTGTGGACACCCCCACGCCGGAACCCACGGGCGACCCGGGCGGTGCGGGGCGCTTTCGCCTCCCCACCCGCCTCAGGCCAGGTGGGCCATTGCCTCCGCCGGTTCGTGGAGGGGGTCCGGTTCGGGGGCGCCGTGGGGCCAGCCCGCGCGGTACACCGTGTCGAGGTAGCGCTCGCCGAGGTCGGGGGCGATCGCGACCGCGGTGAGGCCGCGCCTGCCGTGCGCGGACAGCCACTGGTGGGCGCCGCTGACGACCGTGCCGGTGGAGCCGCCGAACAGGAAACCCCGCGCGGCCAGCCGGCGGCAGGCCTGGAGGGTGTCCGGTTCCTCGACGAGGACCACGTCGTCGATGTACGACCTGTCGAGCAGCTGCGGCGGCACGCTCGTGCCCAGCCCCGGGATGAGACGGACTCCGGGCGGCCCGCCGAAGGTGACCGAGCCGACGCTGTCGACGGCGACGATCCGTACCGGCCGCCGCCACTGCCAGAACCAGCGGGCGCAGCCCATCAGCGTCCCCGTGGTGCCGGCCCCGACGAACAGCACGTCCAGGTCCGGGAAGCGCCGCGCGATCTCCGGCGCCGTGGTCCGGTAGTGCGAGCGCCAGTTGCCCTGGTTGCTGTACTGGTTGAGCCACACGTACCGCTCGTCCGAGGCGCACAGCGCCCGCACGTAAGCGAGCCGGGCGCCCAGGTACCCGTCGTGCAGGTTCGGCTCCCTGACCACGTGCACCCGGGTGCCGAGCGACTCCATCAGCCGGATCGTCGGCAGGTTGCACCGCGAGTCGGTCACGCACAGGAACCGGTAGCCCCGGCTCGCGGCGATCACGCTCAGGGCCACCCCCAGGTTCCCCGACGACGACTCGACCAGGATCGACCCCGGCCGCAGGGTGCCGTCGCGCTCGGCGGCGTCCACCATCTCGCGGGCCGCCTTCAGCTTGATCGACCCGGCGAAGTTGAAGCCCTCGCACTTCAGGTACAGCGGAAGCTCCAGCGCCGCCCGCAGGTCGACGTAGAGGTCTGACTCGTTGAACTCCGAAGGATCGGATATGACGGGCATGACGCCCCCCTCCTCATGCGCCACTGATCGTTCAGCCGTACCGGCGCAGCTCGTTGAAGAACCCGTCGACGACGTGCAGTTCGCCGCGCCGGGCCAGTTCGTCGTGGACGTACCGGCCGACGGCGAGGTCGAGCACCCCCAGTCCGAAGGGGGAGAACACCACCGTCCGGTCCGTCGGGACGGTCACCCGTCCGGTCAGCACGTCGTCGAGCGTGCCGTCGATGAAGTCCCTGCTCCCCGTGAGCTGTTCGGCCAGGTGCGGGGAGGTCTCGGCCTTGAGACAGTGCTCCACGTCGTCGACGAAGTTGGCGGACGCGAGCAGGATCTCCGGGTCGAGATCGCGCAGGGACACATGCAGGACCAGGGGGTGATGGCCGAACCACGACGGATCGTGGACGTGCGGCTTCCCGGCGACCGTGGCGAAGACCACCAGGTCGCTGGAGCGGATGAGGGATTCGGCCGAGTCGTGCACGACCGCCTTCCCCGGCGCCCCGGACCGCTCCAGATAGCCGCGGAACCCGGCGGAGCTCTCGGCGGACAGGTCGTGCACGCCCGTCTCCTCGAACTCCCAGCCCGTGGCGGTGAGATGGGTGTGGATGTAGCGGGCGATCAGCCCGGTGCCGATGAACCCGACCCGGCTCGGACGGACCCGGCCCGCGCTGAGCTTCCCGGCCGCCAGCGCCGCCGACGACGCGGTGCGCGTGGCACTGATGATCGAGCTCTCCAGACAGGCGAACGGGTAACCGGTGTCCGGGTCGTTGAGGATCAGCACCGCCGAGGCCCGCGGCAGCCCGGACGCGATGTTCTCCGGGAAGCTGGAGACCCACTTCAGACCGTCCACCCTGAGCGGTCCGCCCAGCGAGGCGGGCAGCGCGATGATCCGGGACGACGGGCGGTCCGGGAACCGCAGGAAGTACGACGGCGGGTTCACCGAGTCACCGGCGCCGTGCAGCCGGTACACCGCCTCGACGAGGTCCGCGATCTCCGGTTCCCGTCCGGTGAGGGCCTGTTGGACCTGGGCGCCGGTGACCAGCGCGAACGAGGGAGCGTCCATGGTGCTCATACGCCGCTCACCTCGCCGTCGGCGCGCAGCACCGGGTCGCCGAGCGCGGCCAGCACCTCGCGCGGCCCCTCGAAGGGCTCACGACTGTGCGCCGTACGCATGTTGTCGACGAGCAGGAGGTCGCCGTCCTGCCAGGGCTCGCGCACGGTGTGGGCGTCGTACACCTCGTTGATCGTCCGCACGACGTCCGCGTCGATCGGATCGCCGTTCCCGAAGCGGGTGTTGAAGGGCAGTCCGTCCGCGCCGTACATGTCCACCAGGTACTCGTGCACTTCGGGCTCCATGGTCCACTCGTTGAGGAACGCGATCTGGTTGAACCAGCAGGGCAGCCCGGAGTCGGGGTGCCGGAGCACCGCCCCGCGCCGCTGCCGGGTGTGCAGGGAGCCGTCGCCCTGCCAGGCGAACTCGATGGCGTGCCGGCGGCAGTAGCGCTCGACGGCGGCGCGGTCGTCCGTGCCGAACGCCTCCTCGACGGACGCGCCGATGTCGTCGTGGTACGCCCGGGTGAGCAGCCAGCCCTCCCGTTCGAAGCGCGAGACCAGCTCGCGGGGCAGGTCCCGCAGCACCGCCGAGGCGTCGGCGAGCGCGGTCGCGCCCCCGGCGCCGGGCGCCTCCAGGCAGGCGAACAGCAGCAGGCCGGGGAACTCCAGGCCGTAGCTGACCTCGTGGTGCATGCACATCTGCTGGTTCGGCGGCCACTTGGTCGACGAGTACACGCCGTCCGCGTAGCGGCGCCGGGGCGCGAAGGGCTCGCGGTCGGGCATGAGGCCGTCGGCCAGCCGCCGGAAGACCGCCTCGGCGCTCCCGGGGTCGGCCAGCCCGAGGCCGCGGACCAGGACACAGCCGTGCTCGAGGACCAGGGCCCGCAGCGGGTCACGGTGCTCGGCCGCCCAACTCGCCGCGTCAGCAGCGGACTTGGCGTGCAGGACCGGCGGGGCGCCCGGGGCCAGATCCAGGTAGGGAAGCAGACTCGTGGATGACATCTCGGGTTCCTTTCAGCCGCGCCGGTCGAGCAGGCCCGCCAGGTCCGCGAGGACCGGATGGCGGACGACGTCCTTGAGGGTGATCGCCCGGTCCAGGGCGATCGCGAGACGCACGGCGGACAGCGAGCTGCCACCGCGGTCGAAGAAGTGGTCGAGCCGGCCGATCCGTTCGACGGGCACACCGAGCACCTCGGCCCAGGCCCGCGCCAGCCGCCGCTCCCCGGCCGTCACGGGTTCGCCCGCCCCCGCGGTGTCGAGGTCCTCGGCGAGCGCGGTGAGCGTACGGCGGTCGGTCTTGCCGTTGGCGGTCAGCGGCAGCCGCTCCCGCCAGTGCACGACCGCGGGCACCATGTACGACGGCAGCGACGCGGCCAGCCGCTCCCGTACCGTGTCCGCGCCGACCGGCTCGGGCCCCGTGCAGAACGCGGCGAGCTGGGTCCCCCGGACCACCACGACGGCCCCGTCGCGCACCCCGTCCACCCGCAGCAGCGCGTTCTCGATCTCGCCGATCTCCACGCGGAACCCGCGGATCTTGACCTGGGTGTCCCGGCGGCCGAGGAACTCCAGCCGGCCGTCCGGCCGCCAGCGCCCCACGTCACCGCTGCGGTAGAGCCGCTCACCGGGCCGGTACGGGTCCGCCATGAAGGCGGCCGCGGTCCGCTCGGGGTCGTTGACGTACCCGCGCCCCACGCACACCCCGGAGAAGACGATCTCGCCGGGCGCCCCGAACGGCACGGGCACCAGGTCCTCGTCGACGACGTACACCCGCACATTGCGCACCGGCCGCCCGAGCGGAACCCGGTCGCCGTCCGGCACCCGGTCCATGACCTCGTGGTTGGTGTCGTCCGAAGTCTCCGTCAGGCCATAGGCGTTGGCCAGCCGGATCCCGGGAGCGACCGCGAACCAGCGCTGCACCAGCTCCCGCTTCACCGCCTCGCCGGTCACCGACACACAGCGCAGCCCGGTCAGTTCACGCGGCCGCTGCCCCAACTCGGCGAGCACGGCCTCCAGATACGACGGCACGACCTGGAGCACGTTGACTCCGCCCCGCACCACCGTGTCCACGAACCGCGGCACGTCGAGGATCGTCTCCTGGTCGACGATCAGGGTCCGCCCGCCGACGACCGGCCCGGCGAGCAGCTGCCACAGGGAGATGTCGAAGCACTGCGGCGCGGTCTGCGCGACCACGTCGTCCTCGCCGATCCCCAGGTCCTCGACCTTGGCGAGCACATGGTTGAGGAACCCGGCGTGCTCGCACATCGCGCCCTTGGGCTCACCGGTGGAGCCGGACGTGAAGTAGATGTACGCCAGCTGGCCCGCGGCGACCGTGATGCCGAGAGCGCCGTCCGGGTGCCCCTCCGCGTACACGTCCGCCACGAACAGCGTCTCGGCCGACGTGCCGGACAGCGAGCCGGTGCTGCCCCGTTCGGTGACGACGAGTCCGCAGCCGGCCCGGGACAGCGTCCTCGCGACCCGCTCGGCCGGGAAGTGCGGCTCGACCGGCAGATACACCCCGCCCGCCTTGAGCACGCCCAGCACGGCCGCCATCCAGTCCAGGTTCCGTTCCATGACGACGGCGACGACGTCCTCGGCCTCCAGACCCCGGCTCAGCAGCGCCCGGCCGATCCGGTTCGCCCGGGAGTCGAGCTCGGCGTACGTCCACCACCGCTCGCCCTGGACGGCGGCCACGGAGTCCGGGTGCTTCACGACCCGCTCCTCGAACAGCTCGTGCACCCGCCGGTCCGGCAGTTCACGGACCGGACCCGCCAACTCCTCCAGCTGGAAACGGAGTTCCTCCTCGGACAGCAGGCTGGTGCGGTCCGGGTGGGCGAGTGCGGTGAGGTGGTAGCCGGCGATGCGGGCGGCGGCGCCGGTGTCGAGGGCGCCGGTGCGGTGGCGCAGCCGCAGGGTGCCGTCGGTGACGGTGACGCTCACCTCGTCGCCGGGTTCGGCCGAGAGGGCGGCCAGCACCCTGGTGTGGGCCGCCGACAGCGCGGCGGGATCGGTCGGTGTGCCCTCGGGCAGCGGGACCGCGTACTCGGTGACGTCCGGTATCGGACCGGGCGTCGGGTGCGGAACTGTTTCCATGACTTTCTTCCCCCTGTTGTTCCTCGTGCAGGCAGTGCGGGGCGGTTCAGGCGCGGCGCAGCGCGACCGCCGGATTCCCGCCCCAGTGCGCTCCCGACGGCATCTCCTCGCCCTTCATCAGGAAGGAGTCGGGACCGAGCACGGCGCCGTCGCCCATCTGGACGCCGTAGTGGACCAGCGCGCCCGCCCCGAGGGTGCAGCCGTCGCCGATGACGATGTGGTCGGACTTGAAGGTGCCGTCCTCCTGGGAGTGGGCCTGCACCTTGGAGTGGGCGCCGAGGGTGCAGTCGTCGCCGATGGCGGTCAGCGTCCGCTCGGTGATGGCGACACCGTCGTCGAAGACCCGGTGGCCGATCCGTACGCCCATGAGCCGCCAGACGACGTTCTTGAAGGGCGTGCCGTTGAACACCTTGAGCTGCCCGTCGGGCACCTTCCACAGGCGCTCGTGCCACCAGAAGTACGGCTCGTAGATGGAGCACAACTGCGGCCGCAGCGGCCGGAACCGGGTGATCAGCCGCTCCACCAGCACGTAGTAGCCCACGGTGAGCGCGAGACCGGCCATCAGGTAGCCGCCGATCAGCAGACCGCCGAAGGCGCCCTGGCCGCCGTAGAGATCTACGACCGCGAAGCCGAGGAGCGTCAGCACGAACCAGTGCAGCCACCGGACGAACAGGAACAGGGCCATCGAGCGGGCGTTGAAGCGGTTCTTGGCGCTCAGCCGGCGGCGCAGCTCGTCGCCCTCGCGGAGGTGGTCGAAGCGGGTGTCGCGCTCCACCGTGCGCGGGATCTCGAAGGGCGGCGAGCCCAGCAGGCCCACCCCTTCCCGGACTTCGCCGTCCAGCGGGACCAGTACCTTCGTGGCGAGCAGGCAGTTGTCCCCGGTGCGGCCGCCGACCGGGTAGGCGATGTGGTTGCCGAGGAAGTTGTGCCCGCCGATCGTGACCCTGGAGACGCGGAACGACGTGCTGGAGTACTCGGCGTTGAGGATCGACAGCCCGTCCGCGACCATCGTGCCGCTGCCGACGGTGGCCAGGTACGGCGTCTCGTGCGACACCTCGGTACCGAAGTTCGAGCCGGTCTGCTCGACCTGCGAGAGGTCGTAGCCGATGGACCGCAGGTAGGGAACGATGTACGAGCTGTCCCCGCACAGCCACTTGAAGAACTTGAGGTTGGTCATCCGGGCGATCGCGCGCTGCACCGAGTAGTGGAAGCCGTACAGCGGATAGACCCGGTCGGCCTTGAGAGTCAGGTTCAGCAGCCGCGGCAGCACGGTCACGGTGACGAGGCCCACGACGACGGAACCCGTGAACAGCGCGAGGGACAGGACGAGCGCCTGGGCGTAGAACGCGGCCGAGGCCAGTTCCTTCGCGTCCGGCTCCAGCAGCGGGTCCAGGGCCGGGACCAGGTCCATCACCAGGAACGTGCCGCCGATACCGAGCGGGACGTACACCAGCAGGGTCTGGAGCAGAGCCACGAGGCCGTAGCCGGCCCGGCGGGCGGTGGTGCAGCGGGCCGCCGGGACGCGGATGTGGTCGACGTCGGTGGGGCGGGCCGGGGAGCCGTGCCGGCGCTCGCCGGCCGGGATCGCGGCGCCGTCGTACAGCGCGGAGGAGTGGCCCAGTTGGCCGCCGTCGCCGATCGAGGTGCCGATGTCGAGGACCGTCTTCTCGCCCACGAAGACGTCCCGGCCGAGGGTGACGGGGCCGGTGCGGATCCGGCCCGCGTGCGCCCGGTAGCCGAGGAACAGGGAGTCCTTGCGGATCACGGTGCCCGCGCCGACGGTCAGCAGGTCGGTGGCGACCGGCACCGAGTGGGACAGGATCGTCACGCCCGGGCCGATACGGGCGCCGAGGGCCCGCAGGTAGAGGACGTACAGCGGGTTGCCCGCGAACAGGACCATCGGGTTGGCGTGCAGCAGCGCCTTGACCAGCCAGAAGCGGACGTAGGCGAGGCTCCACACCGGGAACTCCGTCTCCTTCCACCGGCCGACCAGCACCCACTTCGCCACCACGGGCAGGGTGCACAGGGCGAGGAACAGGGCGCCGCCGAAGACCAGCGAGCGCAGATAGACGGAGAGCAGCCCGTCGCCGGCGGATATCCAGGAGTACCCCGCGGCCATGGCCAGACCGGCCCCGAAGCAGTATGCGGCGAAGACGAGGAACTGCAGCCCCCCGCACAGCACATAGCGGGCGGTGCTCCCCGGCGGCGGGGGCGGCTCGGCCGGTCGTGCGGGGGCCGGTGCGGTGGCCGGGACCTCGGCGAGGGCCGCCGCCAGAGAGCGGATCGTCGGGTGGCCGTAGACGTCCCGCATCGACACCGACGGCAGGTCGTCGCGCTTCCGTACCCGGGCGCAGAACTGTGCCATGACCAGGGAGTTGGCACCCAGGTCGTCGAAGAAGTGGCTGTCGAGGGGGACTTGATCCGTTTTCACGACCCCGGCCAGCACCTCGGCGAGGACCTGCGCGGTGCCGTGCACCTCAGCGGTGCCGTTCACCCGCGCGGTGCCGTTCACCGGGGCGACTGTCGTGATCTCGCCGGGATTTACCACCACTTGAGCTCCTAGATCATCACTTTTGGTCTTATGGACTATTCGATGTGCTTGCTAAGTCGGACCGGGTCCGCGACCGGTTCCGGGGGCCGGGGCGGTGTTACGGCCTCGCGACACCGCCGGGCCGCGCCTGCGACGACCGTTTCCAGCGGGCCACGTCCGACGTGCCGCCACGAGAGGGCGAAGAGGAGCGCTCCGGTGGTCATGACGGCGTAGAGGAGCTCGGGGGAGCCGGAGAGTGCGCCGGTGGCGAGCAGCAGCACGTGGGCGACGTAGAGGGTGAGGGGCATGCTGCCCGCCGCCGCGAGCGGGGTGAGCGCCCGCGTGAGAAGGGTGCTCCTGGTCAGCAGCAGGGCGCCGCCGAGGATCGCCGCGGCCGAGCCCAGGGTGAGGAGCAGGTCGAAGGGCGTGGTCGAGTGCGGGGCGCGGGAGACGAGCGCCCACCAGGTCACGCCGTCGGGGCTGTCCCACAGCGCCTCGGCCCGGGAGGCACCGGGGAACTCCGCGTCCCACAGGTGCCGCAGCCCGTCGTACCGGAACAGGACCAGCGACGACACCGCCCACACTCCGGCGACCAGGGCGAGGCCGCCCGCGAAGAGCCGGGGCGCGATCTTCCGTGACGTCAGGTCCAGGCGGCCGAGGGCGAGTCCGGCGCACAGGTAGGCGGTCCAGGCGAGCACGGGGTAGTCGCCGTGCACGAGCAGGTCCGAGACCAGGCCGAGCGGATCGGCGACCACGTCCTGGAGGGTCGGGTCGCCGTCGAAGGCGGGCTCCGGCAGCACGCCCCGCAGGGCGTGGACGGCGAAGGGCGCGCCGACGGCCAAGGTCAGCGACAGGCCCGCCAGGGCGAGGGGGCCGAGGCCCAGCAGCGGGATCGCGATCAGGAACAGCAGGGCGTAGAACGCCAGGATCACGTCCACGTCCAGGTCCGCCGCGCGTGAGGCGTAACCGAGCAGCAGCCCGATCAGCGCGATGACACCGGCCCGGGTCGCCACCGCGGCCGCCGCGGGCCGGCCGGGCGTGGGGCGGTGCCCGCCGGTCGTGAAGGCCAGCCCGACCCCGGCCGTCACCGCGAACGTCGCCGAGGAACGGCCGCCCGCGAACATCCAGGCGGGCGTGGCCGATCCGGCCTCGTCAAAAGCACCGAACACGTGAACGGAGAACATACCGAGCAGAGCGAGGCCCCGTGCCACATCAACCCCCACGATGCGCGGCACGGCAGGCTTCGGCGCGTACGGAACAGGCATGGAATTTCTCCAGAGAGGGATACGGCGGAATAGCGCCCGCTGTTCACCGCGCAGCGGAAAATCATGGTGAGGAGCCCCCGTGGTTCCGGTGTGCCGGAAGAAAGAGAAGTGCCGTGAGGCACGGAATGAGATAAGAGAAGGAGCGGTTCGGTATGCGCCTGGAGTGACCGCGCGGCGGGGATGTGGTGGCCGGTTCGAGCCGTGGTCAGGGCCCTGAGAATGCAATCCGAATTGTTTCGAGGTGCTCATGAACGGGTCAAGCACGTTTCAGTCAATGGCGATTTCCTGACGGTCGCCCGTTCGCTGGCGGTATGACCTTTTCGCGTCCCTCGGGGGTGTCACCGGGGAACTCACTTCAAGGGCGGTGCATATGTCATCGAGCATTCCGCTTCACGCGGCCTCGAAATCCGGCCACCGAGTTCATGACAGAAAAGGGGTTCGATTTCCTTGACGATTTCCGCGGAGTTGCCCGGCGTTTTCGACGGCATGAAGGAACCGGCCGCGAGCGGACGTTCCTCGCACGGGTGTGCCCCACGCCGGGACCGGGGGATGAGTGCACGCTCCCGTGGCGGATACCTTTAGGTCGTGCAGGCAGCAAGCGAATCCCCTCAAGAGCCCTCCGGCCGGCTCCACCGGGCCCGTGCCCTCTACCGGAACGTCTCGAAGCGCAGGACCGCCTGGCTGCTGCTCAAGGACACCGTCAACTCGTGCATCGAGTACCGCATCCTGGGGCTCGCCGCCGAGGCCGCGTTCTTCTCGCTGCTGTCCGTGCCGCCGCTGCTGCTCAGCCTCATCGGACTGCTCGGCTACGTCGACGACTGGACCGGCACCGACAGCATCAGCAGCCTGGAGGCCAACATCCTCGATGCCGCGCGCACGGTGCTGTCCGACAAGGGGGTACGGCAGATCGCGCAGCCGATCCTCGACGACGTGATGAAGGGCGGCCGCCCCGACGTCATCTCCGTCGGCTTCCTGTTCGCCCTGTGGTCCGGTTCGCGCGCGGTCAACGTCTTCATCGACACCATCACCGTCATGTACGGCCTCGACGGCGTGCGGGGCATCGTCAAGACCCGCCTCGTGGCGTTCGCGCTGTTCGTCGCGGCCCTGCTGATCGGCTCGGTGGCGCTGCCGCTGATGGTGGCGGGGCCGGACGCGGTGGTGCGGATCGTGCCCTGGTCGGAGACGGTGGTGCAGGTCCTGTACTGGCCCGTGGTGATCATCCTGTCCATCGCCTTCCTGACCACGCTGTACCACGTGTCGGTACCGGTGCGCTCACCGTGGATCGAGGACGTCCCCGGCGCGCTGGTGGCCCTCGCGATGTGGGTGCTGGGCAGCTTCCTGCTGCGGATCTACCTCCAGAGCACGATCGAGGGCGCGACGATCTACGGCTCGCTGGCGGCCGCGGTCGCGGTGCTCCTGTGGATCGGGGTGTCCGCCTTCGCGGTCCTGGTGGGCGCGGCGGTCAACGCGGCGATCGACCGGGTCTGGCCGGCCGCGGCGACGGCGGCGGCACGGGCCGCGAACGAGCGGGTGCGGGAGGCGCAGGTCGCCGAGTATGTGGCCCGCGCGGCGGCGGCGGTCCGGGACACCGACGTCGATCCCGAGGACCCCGACATGCCCTCGGAGTTCCCGGAGAGGTGGTCGCGGTTCCTGCCGCCGGAGGACGTGACGTCGCGGCTGCGCACGCATGTGAAGTCGACGCATCCCCCTCAGAAGCCGGAGGGGTCCTGAGAGGGGTGCGTTGTCGGGTGCGGCTCGGTGGGGGCTGGTCGCGCCCACGCGGCGGAGCCGCAGATCGATGCAGCCCGCGCCCCCGAGGCGATTCACTGCACCTGTGTCAGACCTTCCACGTTTCCTCTGCCGCCGCCTCCCTCGCGAAGTCCGTGAAGTCCCGCGGCTCATGGCCCAGTACCTGCTGGATGCCGTCCGACAGGTAGGCGTTACGGCCGTCCAGCAGCTGCTCGAACGCCTCCACCAGCGCACCGACCTCCGCCTCCGGCACCCCGAACCCCGCGAGCCGCTCGCCGTACTCCTTCGCCGACACCGATCGGTACGTCAGCTCGCGGCCCGTCGCCCTCGCGATCTCCGCGACCGCCTCACCGAACGTCAGCAGGCGTGGGCCGGACACGGTGATCGCCTGTCCTGCGTAGGTGTCACCGGACGCCAGTACGGTCGCCACCACGTCCCCGATGTCCCGGACGTCCACGAACGGCTCGCGCACCTCACCCGCCGGGAACACCAGCTCCCCGCTCAGCCGCAGCTCCTCCACCAGCGGCCCCTCGCTGAAGTTCTGCGAGAACCACGCGGCCCGTACGACCGTCCAGTCCGCCCCCGACGCGCGCAGCGCCTCCTCCGCGTCCCGTGCCCGGTCCTGCCCCCGCGACGACAGCAGCACCAGGCGTCGTACGCCGGCCCCCACCGCCTCCCGCGAGAGCGCCCCGACCGCCTCCGCGGCCCCCGGGGCGCCGATGTCCGAGGGGTACACCAGGTAGGCCGCGTCCGCGCCCCGCAGCACCTGAGCCCACGTGGACCGGTCCGCCCAGTCGAACCCCTGCGCGCGGGACGCGGCCCGGACCGTCAGGCCCGCCGCCTGCGCGGACCGCGCCACCCGGCTGCCCGTCCTGCCCAAGGCACCGGTCACCACCACTGTCGTGTTCCGCGTGTTCTCCGTCATGCGAACGAGTCAACTCCCGTGCCCCGCAAGGGACCATCGCTGAACGGCTCATTCCCATGCGCGCGCGTCTACGCTGGCCACATGGACGCTCTGGCAGGCCTGCTGGAAGGACCGCGGGCGCGTGGCGCCTTCATGATCCGTGCGTGTTTCGACCCGCCCTGGGCGGTGCGGGTGGAGGACCGGGCGCCGCTGACGGTGATGCTCATGGTTCGCGGGGAGGCCGTGATCCTGCCCGACAAGGGGCAGAGCCTCCGGCTGCGCCCCGGCGACCTCGCCATCGCCCGCGGTCCCGACCCCTACACCTGCGCCGACGCCCCCGACACGGCCCCGCAGGCGCTGATCCTGCCCGGCGCCGAGTGCCGCTACCCCGACGGGCGGTCCCTCAACGGCTCCATGGACCTCGGCGTCCGCAGCTGGGGCGACCGGCTCGACGGCGGGACGGTGGTCCTGATCGGGACGTACCTGATGGACGGCGAGATCAGCAACCGGCTCCTGGACGCCCTGCCGCCGCTGCTGTCGCTGACCACCGACGTCTGGGAGTGCCCGCTGACCCCGCTCCTCATGGAGGAGATCGTGCGCGACGAGCCCGGTCAGGAGGTCGTCCTGGACCGGATGCTCGACCTCCTGGTCATCGCCGCGCTCCGCGCCTGGTTCTCCCGGCCCGAGGCGGAGGCTCCCGCCTGGTACGCGGCGCTGGCGGACCCCGTGGTGGGACGGGTGCTGCGGCTGATGCAGGACGATCCGGCGCATCCGTGGACGGTGGCGTCCCTCGCCGCGAAGGCGGGGGTGTCGCGGGCGGCGCTCGCGCGGCGGTTCACGGAGCTCGTGGGGGAGCCGGTGATGGCGTATCTGACCGGGTGGAGGCTGGCGTTGGCGGCGGATCGGTTGCGGGAGGGTTCTGCGACGCTCGACGCCATTGCCCGGCAGGTGGGGTACGGGAGTGCGTTTGCCCTGTCCAGTGCGTTCAAGAGGGGGTACGGGGTCAGTCCGCAGGAGTTTCGGGTGCGGGCCGGTGGGCGCCCCTGAAAGCCTTAGCCTGGGGTATGTGTACGAGGAAAGGGCGTCCAGGCTCACAGGCGCTGTCCTCTGGACCGGTGACGGTGCCGGACGGGTCCTGCCCGACGGGTGCATGGACCTGCTCTGGCACGACGGGCGGCTGCTCGTCGCCGGGCCTGACACCCGTGCCTACGTCACCGGGGGCGCCCCGAGCCGCTGGGTGGGCCTGCGCTTCGCGCCCGGTGCCGCGCCCGCCTTCCTGGGAGTGCCGGGGCATGAACTGCGTGATCTGCGGGTCGAGTTGACCGATCTGTGGCCGGCTTCGGAGGTACGGCGGCTGCGGGACCGGATGGCCAAGGCCCCGGACCCCGCCGTGGCCCTCGAAGGGATCGTCCTGGAGCGAGCTGCCCCGCCCGAGCCCCTGCTCCGTGCCCTTGTCGCCTTCCTCGACGCCGGCACGCCCGTAGCCGTGGCCGCCGATGAACTCGGCCTGGGAGCCCGGCAATTGCACCGCAGGTCCCTCGTCGCGTTCGGGTACGGGCCCAAGACGCTCGCCCGGATCCTGCGGCTGCGGCGGGCGCTCGTGCTGGCGCGGGCCGGGGTGCCGTACGCGGAGACGGCCCTGCGGAGCGGGTTCGCCGACCAGGCTCATCTCGCGCGGGACGTGAGGGAGCTGGCGGGCGTGCCGCTCACGCGGCTACTCGGTGCCGGGTAGCGGGGCGTAGAGGTCGACGCCGTTGCCGTCGGGGTCGTGCAGGGAAGCGTAGCGCTGGCCCCAGTCGGCGTTCCAGGGCTTGAGCTCGCCGTGGGCTCCCTCGCCCACCAGCCGCTCGTACACCGCGTCGACCTCGGCGGGGCTGTCGCAGCGCAGTGCGAGGCCGGTGCGGCTGCCGCCCGCCGGGGGCTGCCAGCCGGGGTGGAAGGAGCGGACCGTCTCCTCGGTGTCGAGCATCAGCCGTACCCCGCCCGGGAGTTCGGCCTCGGCGTGCGGCTGTGACTCGGCCCCCTCGGGGAACGGGAAACCGAGCCGCCGGTAGAAGGCGACGGAGGCGGCCATGTCGGAGGCCACCAGGCCGATGGCGTCGAATCGTGGAGTCATGAGGTCACCGTAGGCAGGGACCGGAGCCGGCGTCTTGAAGGAATCGGACACGTCAGCCGAAGGTCACCGGGCCGCGCGGGGTGTCCACCGTGAAGGAGAGGCCCACCGGGCCCGCGGCGAGGTGGAGGCCGGTGTCGAGGGCGGCGAGGAGCGGGCGGATCTCGTCCGGGGCCGGGGCGGTCGCGGTGAGGGAGAGCAGGGGAGTGCCGGGCAGGCCCGAGGCCGTCGGATGCGGGGAGGTACCCCAGTCGATGAGGAAGGGGACCAGGCCGGAGGGGTGCTGGGTGTCGCCGTCCGTGAGACGCCACCGCAGCAGGGTGCCGTCCGGTCGGCGCCGGCTCATCGGGCGGACGTCTCCGGGGTCGTAGCCGCGCGAGCGGGCTCTCGCCACCGCCGCGTCCAGGTCGGGCGGGGCGATCGCCCAGGTGACCGTGCGCGCGGCGGCCAGGATGTCGACGTCGAAGGGGCGCGGGCCCCTCGGCCGCGGCTGCTCCGGGTCCGGGCCGATGATCTCCAGATAGGAGGTGCCGCCCAGGGCCACGAGGTGGTTGCGGGTGCCGAGACCGACATGCACCCCGCCGGGAGCGGGCGTGACGCCGGTGCGCCGGGTGAAGTCGGCGACCGTCGCCGCCAGGTCGGGGGTCGCGAGGACCAGATGGTCGAGGCGTGCGGGAATCGCGTTCACCGCGCCGAGGCTACGCACGCCGACCGGGCGGCGGAACACCCGTACAGGGACACGTCGTTCGGGCACGGTGAGCGGCGGGTGCCCCCGGCCTACCCTCACACCATGGCTTCCCGACCCACCGTTCCCCGGCTCCTCGTCTACACCCGCACCACCGCCTACCGCCACGACTCGATCCCGGCCGCCGTCGACGCCGTCCGCACCCTCGGCGACTTCCAGGTGGACGCGAGCGAGGACCCGGCGGCCCTGGAGCGGCCCCTCGACGGGTACGCCGCCGTCGTCTTCCTCTCCACCAGCGGTGAGGTGCTCACCCCGGCCGGGCGCGAGCGGCTCGCCGCCCATGTGGAGTCGGGCGGCGGGTTCGTCGGGGTGCACGCGGCGGCCTGCACCGAGTACGAATGGCCCTACTACGGCGAGCTGTTGGGCGCCCGCTTCGACAAACACCCCGAGTACCAGCCCGGCAGGGTCCTCGTGGAGGACCGCGAGCATCCGGCGACCCGGCACCTGCCCGCCGTATGGGAGTTCACCGACGAGTGGTACGACTTCCGCATCAACCCCCGCCGCTCCGTACGGGTGTTGGCCCGCGCCGACGAGTCGTCGTACGACGGCGGCGGCATGGGTGCGGACCATCCGCTGGTGTGGTGCCGGGAGCAGGGCGCGGGGCGGGTCTTCTACACCGCCCTCGGACACGCGGCCGAGGCCTACGCGGACCCGGGGTTCCGGTCCCATCTGCTGGGCGGGATCAACTGGGCGGCACGACTGGAGCCGACCCCGGCCTGAAGCCGTCCCAGCCCGTCCCGGCAGGTCCCCGTACGTCCCGCTCTCGCGGTCCACTCCGCCGTACACCGGACGGACCGTCCCCCGCCGGACCGGGGACGCGGGTGGCTCTCGCCGTGGGCATCTCAGGCCTGTGACGCTGTGCCGTGCCAAGCGAAGCGAGCCGCCGCAGGGGGAACCACGGGGGGAACCACGGCGGTTCGGAAAGGGAGACTTCCATGAGCATGCGCAAGCGGGCCGTCGCGACGGTGACGGCCGCGTTGCTGGGCTTCGGGACCATCGGCCTCGCCGTGGCGCCGGCGGCCGACGCGGCCCCGTACCACGGCATCGACGGCAACGGCGTCGTCAGCGACGACTTCCAGGACGAGGAGAACCTCGGCGTCGACGACCACGCGAACGGCAACGCCACCGCGCTGTGGCAGTCCGTCCTGTACGCGGACGGCGCCAAGTGGCAGGACGACGACGGGGACTGGCACAACTTCGCCAAGAGCCAGATCGACGGCTCCTTCGGCCCGCAGACCGAGTCGGCCACCCAGTGGTGGCAGGGACGCTTCGGCCTCACCGACAACGACGGCGTGGTCACCGACCAGAGCTGGGAGTTCGCCCAGCAGTGGCTCCACGGCCCCTTCGCGGGCGGCACCGTCCGGTACGACGGCGACAAGAGGGACGTCGACTTCAAGCGGGTCGGCGGCAAGTACCGGGTGAAGCTCAGGGGCACGGGCCCCTGGCGGAACGCGTACTACGACCAGCTCGGCTGACCCCGCCGGTGGGGAGCGGGGGCGGCCCCTCCGTCAGCCGCTCCCCGACGGCCACGCCCACAGCACCCCCGCCACCAGCAGCACGATCACGGCGAACGCCACCAGCGCCGCCGTACGCCACCGCCGGTACTCGAGACCGGGCCCGACCGCGGCGACTGCCTCCGGCACCGCATCCGGCACCTGCCCCGGCGCCGGCGGTGACGCCACGGTGACCGTCGTGCCGTACGGCCAGACCGGATCGGCCAGTTCCCACAGGGCCAGCAGCCGGGCCTGGTCCGCGTCCGCCACCCGGCACAGGGCCCGCACCGCGCCGCGCGGCGGCTGCTTGGCCCCGCTGAGATACCGCTGCCAGGACGACTTGCTGTACGCGGTGCGCCGGGCGAGCTCCGCGAGGCTCAGATCCGTGCGGTCCTTGAGCTGCCGCAGCTGCTCGACGAGGAGCCGCGCCTCCCTCGGCAGTGCGTCCGGCAGCGGCCGCCAGCGCGTCATGGTCGTCCCCCCAGTGCTCGCCGCCGCCCTGGCCGGGGCGACGGCCCCCCTGCCCGCCGCATCGTTCGACGCCCGTCCGCCCCGGCCAGTTCCCCTCGCCCACGGATGACCGAAGCTGAACGATTCCGACGCACGGGGGCTCGCACCAGGGACCCGTAGGGACAGTTCAGCCGCGTGGCGGCGCCGTGCTCGCCCGCTCCACCAGCCGCGTCGACAGCTCCGTCCGGGTGCTCTCCGGGCGGTCGCCCTCCATCATGCGGACCAGCAGGCGCAGGGCCGTCGCCGCCATCTCCGAGAGGGGCTGGCGGACCGTGGTGAGGGCCGGGGTGGTCCAGCGGGCCTCGGGAAGGTCGTCGAATCCCACCACGCTCACGTCGTCCGGCACCCGCAGCCCGCGTTCGGCCAGGGCCTCGTAGACGCCGAGGGCCATGCGGTCGGAGCAGACGAAGACCGCGGTGGGCGGTTCGGGCAGGTCGAGGAGTTCCAGCGCCCGGCGGCGGGCGGCGCTCTCGTCGAAGCCGGCGTGCCGCACGTACTCCGGCCGCTGCCGTACTCCGGCCGCCGCGAGCGCGGAACGGTAGCCGGCCACGCGGGCGCTGCTGCACATCTTGCGCTGGTGACCGGCGACGACGGCGATGCGCTCGTGGCCCAGTGCGAGCAGGTGCTCGGTCGCCGTCACCCCGCCCTGCCAGTTCGCCGCGCCCACCGAGACCACACCCGGCGGCGGCTCGAGCACCGGGTCGATCAGGACGTACGGGATGCGGTGCTGGTCCAGCCAGCCGTACTGCGCCGCCGACAGCTCGGCCAGGTTGAACAGCACCCCGGAGGAGCCGCGTCCGGTGAGCTTGTCCAGCCAGCCGCGCTCGGGCCGGCCCGTCCGGTTCCGGTTCAGCGCCGCGGAGACGACCACCTCCAGACCGGCGTCGTGGGCGGCCGCCTCCACCCCGTGCAGCACCGCCCCCGACCAGGAGGTCTCCAGCGAGTGCACGACCAGGTCGACCAGGCCCGACGACTTCGCCGCGTCGAACCTCGGTCTGCGGACGTAGCCGAGCCGGTCCAGCGCCTCCGTGACCCGGCGACGGGTCTCGGGGGCCACGTCCTCGCGGCCGTTGACCACCTTGGAGGCGGTCGGCACCGACACACCCGCCTCCCGGGCCACGACCGCCAGCGTCGGACCGGCCGCCACGCTCGCACTCCCCGTGCGGACCATCGGGAACCCCACCTCTCCGGCCCGCCCGAGGGCCATGAAAGTTTCGACCAGCGCGGAAACTGCCAACGCGAAACAGTAAGCGCTTCCTACCCTAGGTTCGCCCGGTGGAGTCGGGAAGAGGTCGGGCTTCGCGGGTCTCCGTATTCCCCTGTCTTTCGAAACCTCGAACGCTATCCGCAGCTCAGGCGGAAGCCACGGAAGTCCGCCGTGAAGGCCGCGTCGACCAGGTCCACCGCATGGATTCCGGCCATCGCGCCCGTGAAGCGGAGTTTGGACCCGTGGTCGTCGGAGAGGCGGGTGAAGTCCAGGTCCGGGCCGACCTGCGTCCGTGCGCCGTCGCCGCCCAGGCGCCAGAAACGAGCCACCCCGTCCGTAATGCTCACTCCGATCGTGAAGGCGCTTTCTCCTTCCTCGACCTCCACCACGGCCATCTGCCGGGTGCTGCCCTCGTCCCGCTCGACCAGGCTGAGCACCCTTCGCCCGCCGCCCCGCCACTGCTGTCCGCGCTGCCCCTCGCCCTCCGGCTCGGCCCAGGTCAGGTCGAGGGCCAGATGGGACTCGGTGTTGTACCAGAGGACCAGCCCGGCGGCCTGGGTGAAACTGCCCGGCCGCGCCTCGACGGTGACCTCGGCCTCCGCCCGGTGCTCGGTGATCCGCCGCGCCAGCAGGCTGTGCGCCCACCACGACTCCGGCCCGTGCCGCCCCCGCAGCCGGATCCATCCGGGCCGTGCGGTGGTGTCCGCCCAGGACGGATCGACGGGGGTTCGCAGTGTGCTCCAGGGCCAGCCCAAGGGGTCGCTGGGGGAGGTGAGTCGACCCGACTCCGACTTCGACCCCGATTCCGACTCCGGCTTCAGTACCCGCTCAGCCGATGGCACCGTCGGTATGTCGACCTCGACCTCCGGATGCACACCCCCGTGGCGCAGCCTCGGCCAGCCCTCCGCGTCCCAGCTGATCGCCTGGATCGCCGTCTCCCGGCCGAGCGGGCAGCGCGGGCCCTCCGGGGTGTTCAGCGGGCGGGCCGTGAGGTGACTCAACACCCAGCTCTCGTCGGGGAGTTGGACCAGCTCGCCGTGTCCCGCCTTCTGGAGCTCCAGGGACGGATCGTCCCGGGATGTCAGCAGCGGCCGGTCGTCCAGCTCGTACGGGCCGGTGATCTCCCGGCTGCGGGCCACCAGCACCCCGTGCTCGAACCCGGTACCGCCCTCGGCGAGGACCAGGTAGTACCGGCCGTCCTCGCGGAGCAACTTCGGCCCCTCGACAAGCCGTTCGTGCTGGAGCAGCAGATGGGTGTCACCGACGGACGCCAGTGTCTCCCGGTCCAGCTCCGTCAGCACGATCCCGGCGAAGCGCCGGCCGCCGGGGCGGTGGTCGTTCTGGAGGTTGAGCAGCCACAACCGGCCCTGGTCGTGGAAAAGGGCGGGGTCGAAGCCGTGGCTCGCGATCCGCCGCGGCACCGACCACGGACCGGCCGCCTGCGTCGCCGTACAGACATAGGTGTCCGTGTCGAAGTACGGCGTGCCCACCGAGCGGACGATCGAGTAGACCACCCAGAAGCGCTCGCCGTCCCAGCTCAGGGAGGGTGCCCAGATGCCGCCCGAATCCGGCACGCCCGCAAGGGAGTCGCCCGGGACCGCGCCCGAGACATGGCCCGCGTACTCCCAGTGCGCGAGATCGCGGGAGCGGTGGAGCGGAATCGTAGGGAACCACTCGAAGGAACTGGTCGCCACGTAGTACCAGTCGCCGACGCGGACCATCGACGGGTCGGGGGCGAAGCCGCGGATCACCGGGTTGTGCAGCAGGGTCACTTGAGGGCTCCGAGGGTGACTCCGGTGCGCCAGTAGCGGCGCATCGCGACCATCATGATCGCCATCGGGACGATGGACAGCAGGGCACCGGTCAGGACCAGGCTGGTGAGGTCGACGCCCGACTCCAGGCGCTTGCCGGACCAGTTGTAGAGACCGATGTTGAGCGTCCAGTTGCTCTCGCCGCGCAGCACGGTCAGCGGCAGGAAGAAGGCGTTCCAGGTGTTGACGAAGGCCAGCAGGAAAACGGTCGCACCGCCCGTCGTCATCATCCGCAGCACGATGCTGAAGAAGATCCGCAGCTCCCCGGCTCCGTCGATACGGGCCGCCTCAAGCAGCTCGAACGGGATCGTGGCCTCGGTGTACACCTTGGCGAGGTAGACGCTGAACGGGTTGATCAGACAGGGGATCAGCATCGCCCAGGGCGTGTCGACCAGCCCGATCTCCGAGAACAGCAGATACAGCGGCAGCGTCAGCAGCGCGATCGGGATCAGGAAGGAGCCGACCACGCACGCGAAGACCAGGTTGCGGCCCGGGAAGTCGAAGCGCGCGAGCCCGTAACCGGTGGCCAGCGCCAGCAGCGTGCCGCCCAGGGAGCCGACACCGGCGTACAGGAACGAGTTCGCCGTCCAGCGCAGGAAGATGCCGTCCTCGTAGGTGAACAGCTGATGCAGGTTGTCCCACAGGTGCCAGCCGGAGAACCACAGGCCGTTGCTCTGGTAGAGCGCGGTCCGGTCCTTGGTGGCGGCGACGACCAGCCACCACACCGGGAACAGGCTGTAGACGCTCGCCAGGGAGAGTCCCACGAGGAGGAACCGCTGCCCGCCCCGTGAACGGGCAGCGGAGTCGGGGGTGTTCAGCCGGCGGACGGACTGCGTACGGCGCGGGCGTTCCTCGGTGATCGTCATCAGTCGGCCTCCTTCGAGGTGAACCGGTAGAACAGGAAGGAGGCGACGCCGAGGATCAGGGCGAGCAGCACCGAAAGGGCCGCCGCGTAGTGGTAGTTGCCCGCGTTGAACGCCTGGTTGTAGATGATCATGATCGGGGTGAAGGAGTCGCTGACCGTCTGCGGGGTGACGTTCCGGAACAGCGCGGGCTCGTTGAAGATCTGGAGCATCTGGATGATGGACAGCATCCCGGTCAGCACCAACGCCCCCCGCACGAACGGGATCTTGATGCTGCGCGCGATCCGCAGCTCGGAGGCCCCGTCGAGGCGTGCGGCCTCGAACAGCTCACGGGGCACGCCCTGGAGCGCCGAGTAGATGATGACCATGTTGTAGCCGATGCCGTGCCAGGTCAGCAGGTTGCCGATGGACGGCCACACCATCGAGGGCGCGAAGAAGTTCCAGGAGAACCCGAAGATCTTCCCGACCGCGGTGAGCGGGCCGACGTCCGGGCTGTAGAGGTTCAGCCACACGATCGCGGCCACCACACCCGGGATCATGTACGGCACCAGCAGCAGGATCCGGAACCGCCCGGCCACCTTCGAGGTGAGCGCGTCCAGGAACAGCGCCAGGACCAGACTGACGAGCAGCATGACCGGGATCTGCACACAGGCGAAGAGCACCACCCGCAGCACGGACCCCATGAACGCCGAGTCGGTCAGCCCCTGTTGGTAGTTGTCGAGCCCCGAGAACTCGTCGGTGGTCCCGCCCAGGCCCAACCCCGAGGACTGCGAACGGTACAGCGACTGGTAGACGGCGTACCCGATGGGCAGCAGGTACAGGAAGACGAAGCCGAGCTGGAAGGGCACCGTGAACGCGGCACCCTTCCAGCGCAGTGAGCGAATCATCAGCAGCAGCCCTTGCGCCTTCAGCCCTTGACGCTGATGCCGCGGGACTTCAGGTCGTTGACCGTCCACTCCTGCATGTGGGCGAGGAGCTGGGTCACCGTCTGCTCCTTGCTGACCACCTTGGCCCAGCCGGCCTGCATCTCGGTGAACATCGCGGTCCAGTCGGGCCCGAAGGTCCAGTCGGTGGTGACGGTCTTCAGGCTGTCCTTCACGACCTGCTGCCCCGCCTGGTAGTTGGACCCGAGCAGCTTCTCGGAGACCGCCTCGGGGACGTACGAGTCACTGTCGGCCAGCGCCGGCATCACGCCGTTGCCGGTCGTCGGGCTCGCCATCGTCTTCACGGCCCCGGTGTCGGTGGACATCCACAGCGCGGCCTCGGCGGCCTGCTTCTGGTTCTTGCAGCCCTTGGTCACCAGCGTCACGCTGCCGGTCAGGTTGGTGCCGGCCGGCGTCCTGGGGGCCTCACCGGCGAAGGTCGGCCACGGCGCCAGCGCCCAGTCGCCGAAGGACTTGGTGAAGTTCTGCACCATGCCGGCCATCTGCCAGGTGGAGATCTGCCGGGTCGCGGTGTCGCCCTGGTCGTAGGAGCGCTGCACGGCCGCGTAGTCGGCGAAGGACAGCTTGGCGTTGAGGTCGTTGTCGATGATCTCCTGGATCACCTTGGCGGCCTTCAGGGTGCCCGCGTCCTGGAAGTCCACCTTCCAGGAGTTGCCGTCGATGGCGTACCAGTGCGCGCCGGCCTGCATGGCCAGCACCTCCAGCGTGCTGGGGTCCTCACCGGCGTAGTTGGTGATCTTGATGCCGTGCTTCTTCAGCACCTTGCCCGCGGCGACGAACTCGTCCCAGGTCGTCGGGACCTCGATGCCGTACTTCTTGAAGATGTCGGTGCGGTAGATCGTGAACGCCGGCGCGGAGGCCGTCGGAACGCCGTACATCTTGCCCTGCACCTGGCCGTTGGCCCACGCGCCGGAGTTGAACTTGTCCTTGCTCGACTCGACGTACTCGGTGATGTCGGCCAGCGCGCCCTGCGCGACCCAACTCGTCACGTACTCCGCGGTGTTCTGCACCAGACAGGGCGCGTTGCCCGCCTTCACCGCGTTGGTCAGCTGCTTCTGCATGGTCAGCTGGTCGGTGACCTTCGTGTACTTCAGCTGGATGTCCTTGTGCGAGGCGTTGAACGCCTTGACGACGGCGTCCTGGCCGTTGGCCCAACCCCAGAAGGGGAGGGTGACCGGACCGGACGACTGCGAGTCACCCGAGTCACCCGACCCGCCGCACGCGGTGAGCAGACCTGACAGCGCGAGTCCCGCAACGGCGGCGCGGGCGAACCTTCTCCGGGGGCTGCTGAAGTTCATCTGACCGTGTTCCTTCGGAAAGTAGGGCGTCTCGGAGAGGAGAGAGGGGGACGGCGGCTCGGTGTCGGCCGGAAACGGCGGCCGGAAGTCTCGTCGGCTCGCGGTTGCGGGGGGTCGGCCCAGCGGAAGCTGTAGTAACCGGTTGCTGGAACGTTAGGCCGACGGCCGGGCGGTTAGCAAGAGGGGGGCGTCAATTTGTTACGCCGGTTTGTCCGTGGGGTTAGCAGAGGCGCGACCTGCCCAGCACCCTCAGACATGATGTAAGACCAGCTCAGCGGTCTATGCCCGCCATGAATGCCAGGCCGCGCGACAACGGAGAACGCCCCGCCCCACTCCCGAGAAATAGTGGAAACCGTTTACGAAACGATCTCTTCCTGCTGCCCGCTAGCGGGGTTGGTGGGGCGGCCGCACGGAGTTCCGTACGACGACATGGGTGCCCAGCACCAGATGGTCCCCGTCTGCCCCCCTGCGCCGCGCTCCACCGCCCTCACGCCGGTCGGCGACGGCCCGCAGGGCGACCCGTCCCATCTCCTCGTAGGGCACGTGGACGGTGGTGAGCTGGGGGGTCAGCTGCGCGGCGAGCGGGATGTCGTCGTACCCGACAATCGACACGTCCTCGGGCACCCGCAGCCCCGCCGCGCGCAGGGCCTGCATGGCCCCGGCGGCGACGACATCGGTCCCGGCGAGGACCGCGGTGAAGGCGAGCCCGTCCCGCAGGCACTCCTCGACGGCCTCGTACCCGTGCTCGTAGTCGTAGGGTCCGTGCCGCACCATGTTCGCCTCGAAGGGCACGCCGTACGCCTCGAAGGCCCGTTGGGCGCCCTTCAAGCGCCCCTGGGCGGTGGTGAGTTCGGAGTGCCCGGGCAGTACGAGCACCTGCCGGTGGCCGGCCGAGAGCAGATGGCTGGCCATGGCGTAGGCCCCGCCCTCGTTGTCGTAGTCGATGGTGGTGGCGGGGACGTCGCCCTCCAGCGGGGGCCGTCCCACGAGCACGAGATGCGAGCCGGCGGCGTCCAGGGACCGGGCGAACCTGGCCATGCGCAGCTGGTACTCGTCGTAGTCGTAGGCCCCGCCGAGCAGGATGACCGCCGCGACGCCCTGCTGGCGCATGAGGTTGACGAGGGCGAGCTCCCGCTCGGGATCGTCCCCGGTGGTCCCCACCAGTGAGAGCCACCCGCGGAGGGTGGCGGCACCTTCGACCCCCTTGGCCACGTGGGCGAAGGCGGCACCGGTGATGTTGTTGATGAGGATGGCGACGGTGGGGGTGCCGCCCCCGGCGAGCGACCGGGCATGGGCGTTGGTGACGTAGTCCAGGTCGCGGACGACCTTCATCACCTTGCGGCGCAGGTCCTCGGAGACCGGATAGTTCCCGGACAACACCCGCGACACGCTGGCCACGGACACCCCGGCCCGCTCGGCCACGTCCCGAATGGTGGCCCGTCCGACGTCCCCGGAAGCCTTGCGCTGACTCACCCTTGCGGCTCCTTCACGGTCATGGCCGGGGGCTCCGCCCCACTCGGGCCCGGAAACCGTATCCCATTGTTACTCCAGCACGATTCCCACGGCCCGGACCACAGGCGGGCGGCAAGTGCCCACCAAGTGGGCCTGCACCCCGGACACCGGCCGTGAGGGAGCCGTAGGGGGCGCGTCGGTGTCGAGAGGCCGAACGCGCGGAGGCGCGCAGCGCCGAGCACGATCGGTCGCTCGACACCGACTGAGGCGCCCCCGGAGGCGACCGAACAGAAGTGGTACGGGTAAGTGCAGTGACCCGGGACCAGGTGATACGGCCGGAGTTCCTGAAGTGACCCGGGACCAGGTGATACGGCCGGAGTTCTCTGGGTCCCCCGGAACCAGCTGACCCAGCCCAACCGCCCGCCACCCCCTCAAGCCACCCGCCCCATATCCGCATACCGGACCTCATGCACCAACCCCACCCCCGCTCCCACCCGCTCCAGCTCCTCCACCACGATCCGCCCCAGCCGCTCCAGTTCGTTCCCCAGCGACCCGGCGATGTGCGGTGTGAGGAAGACGTTCGGCAGCCGGTACAGCGGTGACCCCGCCGGCAGCGGCTCGGGTTCCGTGACGTCGAGGACCGCCCGCAGCCGCCCGGAGACCAGTTCGTCGGTGAGCGCATCGGGGTCGACCAGCGCCCCCCGGGACGTGTTGATGAGCACGCCCCCGTCCCGGATCAGCCCGAGCCGGGCCGCGTCGAGCATCCGGTAGGTCTCGGGGATGTCGGGCGCGTGCAGCGACACGATGTCGCTGTGCCGCAACAGGTCCTCCAGTGACAGGAGTTCGGCCCCGAGCGCGCCCGCCTCCGCGGAGCTGACGTAGGGGTCGTGGAGCAGCACGGTGAAGTCGAAGGGCCGTAGCAGTTCCAGCAGTCGCCGCCCCACCCGGGACGCCCCGATGACCCCGATCCGCCGCCCCACGTTCCCCGTGTCCGCGGTCTCCGCCGGACCCGGATGGGCGTGGCTGACCCGGAACCGCTCCCGGTGCTCGAAGGCGTCCTTCCCGCACAGCAGGATCATCGCGAGGGTGTATTCCGCGACGGGCAGGGCGTTGCCGGTGACCGCGCTGGACACGGCGATCCCGCGGTGCCACAGGGCGTCGCCGACCAGTGAGCGGACGGATCCCGCGGCGTGCAGGACGGTGCGCAGGCGGGGTGCCGCGGTGAGGACGCCGGTGTCGAGGTGGGGGCAGCCCCAGCCGGTGATCAGTACGTCGGCCTCGGCCAGGGCGTCGGCCGCGGCGGGGTCGGTGAAGTCCTGGACGACGAGCGCGGGGTCGAGCCGGGCGGCCTCGGTCAGCCGGGTCATCAGGGGTGGCGGGAAGAGCAGGGGGATGTGCACGGGGTCCAACGCGAACACGGCCCTGGGTGGCTGAGGGCTGGGCATGTCACTCCTGACACACTGGGCGGAAACTGTTTCTGAAACCGTCTTCTACGGTGGATCTACCGTAGGTCTGGCGTCGAGTGGTGGTCAATCGGTGAGGGGCCTCGGGTAGCAACCGGTTTCCCATCAGGACCGTGTCGGCGAGGTTACACAGTCTTTTCGAAAGTCCGTCAAGCCTCTTGACGCGGTTTCCGGACAGGGCCGAAGCTCTGCCCCAACGCAGCAACCGGTTGCCATCCGCTTGCCGCGTTCCCGTCCACGGACAGAGCAGGAGGTGGTGCGCCGTGCGCCCACATGCCGGGGCCGCGCTGAGCCGCCGCCGTTTTCTCTCCCTCTCCGCCGGCGGTGCAGCGGCGGGGGCTGCGGCGCTGAGCGGCTGCGCGATGCGGGTGTCGGGCGCGGTGGGCGGATCCGGCGAGACCGTCACGGTGATGGCCAAGGCCGACGACATCTCCGTGGACCTGATCAAGCAGGCCCAGAAGGACATCGGCGTCAGGATCAACACGGTGCTGTACAGCACCAGCAAGCTGATCGCGATGATGACCAACGGCAACCCGCCGGACCTCGTGCGCGGGGTCGGCGCCGTGGACGCCCCGTACTTCGCGGCCCGGGGCGTGATGGAGGACCTTGACCCGTACTTCGCGAGGAGCAGTGTCCTCAAGCCGGCCGACCTCGACCCGGTCAACGACCTGTGGCGCTACGACGGCCGCACCCAGGGCAGGGGGCCCCGCTACGGCATGGCGAAGGACTTCTCCCAGGACTCCATGTTCTGGTACAACACCGGCCTGTTCGACGAGGCGGGGGTGGAGTACCCGCCGGAGCTGGACCCGGTGACCTACGAGGAGTGGCTGGACAAGGCCAAGCGGCTGACCCGCCGCAGGAACGGCCAGACGACGGTGTTCGGCGGCAGCTACAACGGTGTGCTCACCCCCAACCTGCTGACGAGCCTCACCGTGGCCGCCGGCGGGAACCTCTTCACCGACGACTACTCCCGGGTCGACTTCACCACCCCCGAGGCCCGCAGGGCGCTCGGCTGGTACATCGACTACTGCCGGACCAAGGTCGGACCCAGCATCGTCCAGCCCGACCCCAACACCTGGGACGGGCCCACCTTCCAGGCGAACCGGCTGGCCATGTCGAACTCCGGCTACTGGCTCGGCGGTCTGATCAACGCGGACAAGAAGCTCGCGCCGCTGTCCCGGCTCGCCCCCGCCCCGTACTTCGAGGGCGGCCGGCGGGTCAGCCCCTGTCAGGCGGGCACCGGCTTCTGGATCCCCAGCAAGTCCCACAACAAGGACGCCGCCTGGCGGGTCTTCGAGTGGTTCTTCGGCGAGGCACCGGCCAAGGCACGGGCCTCGGGCGGCTGGGGCATCCCGACCCTGAAGTCCCTGCGTTCCCTGATGCCCGCTCAGGAGGACTACCAGAAACGGGTGTTGAAGGTGCAGGAGGCCGAGCTGAAGCACTACTCGGTGATCGCCTTCACGCCGTACGCCACCGCGGACGCGCTTCTCGCCCTCTTCAACCAGATCGCCCCGGCCGCCATGACCGGCGGCATGTCCGTCGACACCCTCGCGGGACGCCTGAACTCGGCCATGAACGAGCAGCTCAAGCGCGGTAAGGAGCAGGTGGCATGACGGTCGATCAGATGACGCCCCTCGCGGACCGGCGCGGCTCCGCCCCGGCTGCGGGCCGGGCCGGTTCCCGGCGGCACACCTCCGTCGTCACGCGCAGGCACCGGGCGTTCTACATGTTCGCCGCGCCCTGGATCATCGGCTTCGCGCTGCTGACCGTCGCACCGATGGCGTACGCGCTGTGGCTGAGCTTCACCACCTTCGACGGGATCTCGCCCAACTGGCACTACGTCGGCCTGGGCAACTACCGCGAGCTGTTCTCCGACGCGCAGACCTGGCGATCGCTGGGCCGCACCGGTCTGTTCGCGATCACCTCGGTCCCGCTGTCGATCGTCGCGGGTCTCGGGCTGGCCGTCCTCGTCAACCGGCCGCTCAAGGCACGCGGGTTGTTCCGCACCCTGCTCTATCTGCCGGCGGTGGTGCCCCCGGTGGGCGCGGGCATCGCGTTCAAGCAGCTCTTCGACCAGAACTCCGGTGCCGCGAACGGGGTGTTGAACCTCTTCGGCATCGACGCCCTAGGCTGGCTCGCCGACCCCTACGCCCGCTACGTACTGATCATGACGGTGCTCTGGACCGCCGGAAACATCATGATCATCTCGTTGGCCGGGCTCCAGGACATTCCCCGCGAGCTCCTCGAAGCGGCCCGGATCGACGGGGCGAGCGCCTGGCGCAGCTTCCGCAGCGTCACGGTGCCGCTGCTGTCGCCGGTGCTGCTCTTCCAGACCGTGACCGGGGTCATCGCCTCGGTGCAGACCATCATGCCGCTGCTGCTGGCCCCGGACCCGACCCCGGCGGGCATCACGGCGCTCCCGCAGTCCACCTACCTCTACATGATGCACGTGTTCGCGGAGTACTTCGCGTTCGGCCGCTACGGCTACGCCTCCGCGCTGCTGTGGGTGCTCTTCGTCCTGATCCTCGTCGCGACCGGACTGATCTTCAGGGCCACGTCCGGCGTCGTGTTCTACAACGTCGACCCGGAGGCGAAGAAGTGACCGCCACGAGCCCGACCGCCACCGACCCCACCGCCACGAGGCCGGTCCGGGTGGCCTCGGCCCCCAGGCCGGCGCCCCGGATCCGCGTCAACCGCCTCGTCCTCTACACCGCCCTGGTCGCGATCACCGGACTGTTCCTCGGCCCCTTCGGCTGGCTGGTGATCTCCGGCCTGAAGACGCCGGCCGAGCTGGCGGCCTCGCCCGTGCACTGGCTGCCGGAACACATCCAATGGCACAACTTCGCGGACGCCTACCGGCTCATCGACTTCCTCGGCTACGCCCGCAACTCCCTGGTCATCGCGCTCATCTACGCCACCCTCGTGACCCTGAGCTCCGCCTGGGTCGGCTTCGGCTTCGCCCGCCTCGAAGCCCCGGGCAAGAAGACCCTGTTCGCGATCCTGCTCGGCTCGATGATGCTGCCCCAGATGATCACGCTGCTGCCGACCTACCTGATCTTCGCCAAGCTCGGCATGGTCGACACCTACTGGCCGTGGGTGCTGTGGGGGCTGTCCTCCGCCCCCTATCTGGTCTTCCTGTTCCGGCAGTTCTTCGCGGGGCTGCCCCGCGAGCTGGAGGAGGCGGCGATCGTCGACGGCTGCGGCTGGTCCGGCATCTTCTGGCGGATCTTCCTCCCGCAGTCCTGGCCGGTCCTGTCCGCGAGCTTCGTGATCGCCTTCACCTGGACCTGGGGCGACTACATCGCCCCGCAGCTCCTGCTCTCCACGGACCGCACCACCCTCGCGGTCGCCGTCATGTCCACCTACGTCACCTCGGCGGGCACCCCGGTCACCAACCTCCAGGCCGCGGCCTCGGTGATGTACGTGGTGCCGATCCTGCTGATCTTCCTCGTCGCCCAGCGCGGCTTCGTCGCCGGCACGGCCACGACCGGCCTCAAGTAGCCGCCCCCGCATACCTGTTGCAAGGAGTCACGCATGAACACGCCCCTGTCCCGCCGTACGGCCCTCCAGGCGGCCGGCGCCACCGTGCTCGCCGCCGGGCTCACCGACCTGACGGCCACTGCGGCCCGGGCCGACGACACCGCCGCGGCCGCCGGACCGAAGCTGGTGACCTACCCCCGCCCGGCCGCGATGCCGACCAACACCAGCTTCAGGGTGCGGGTCCGCACCGCCCCCGACGGCGAGTGGCAGACCCTCGACATCTGGCGGCCCCAGCTGGGCGAGATCAACCCCACCACCGGCTCCAGCAAGATCTACAACTCCTCGCTGGCGTACTTCGACTTCGAGGGCTCCGTCGAGGTCGAGGTCACCTACCTCAAGGGCGGCACCACCAAGGTCCGGGTGAGACCGGACTCGTACGGCATCACACCCGAAGTCGGCGGCGACACCCTGGTGTTCACACTGGACCAGCCGCGCAACGTCGTCGTCCAGATCAACGACGACATCTTCGACTGCCTTCACCTGTTCGCCCGTACCGTCGAGAAGAAGAAGCCCGCGCAGGACGACCCGGACGTCCTCTACTACGGCCCCGGCGTCCACACCACCACCGACGGCACCCTGCTGGTCCCCTCCGGCAAGACCGTGTACCTCGACGGCGGGGCCGTCCTCAAGGCGACCGTGATCTTCCGGAACGTGGAGCACGCCGGGATCGCCGGCCGGGGTGTGCTCGCCGGGACCGCGGGCGGCGGAGCCCTGGTGGAGAGCTCCCGGAACATCTCCATCGGCGCGGTCACCGTCCTCAACCCCAACGGCTACGCCGTCCAGTTGGGAGAGGCCACCGGCGTCACCATCAAGGGCCTCGGCTCCTTCAGCTCCAAGGGCTGGGGCGACGGCATCGACGTGTTCTGCTCCAGCAACGTCGTCATCGACGGCGTCTTCATGCGCAACTCCGACGACTGCATCGCCATCTACACCCACCGCTGGGACTACTACGGCGACACCACCGACATCACCGTCCGCAACTCCACCCTCTGGGCGGACGTCGCCCACCCCATCAACGTGGGCACCCACGGCAACACCGACAACCCCGAGGTCCTGAAGAACCTCCGCTTCAAGAACATCGACATCCTCGACCACCGCGAACCGCAGATGAACTACCAGGGCTGCATCGCCCTCAACCCCGGCGACTCCAACCTGATCAAGAACGTCCGCATCGAGGACATCAGGATCGAGGACTTCCGCTGGGGCCAGGTCATCTACATGAAGGTCATGTACAACACGAAGTACAACACCTCGGTCGGCCGCGGCATCCAGAACGTCTACGTCAAGAACCTCAGCTACACGGGCACCAATGCCAAGCCCTCCCTCTTCCTCGGCTACGACGCCAAGCACGCCATCGAGGACGTCACCTTCGAGAACCTGGTGATCAACGGGCTCGTCGTCGCCGACTCGATGAAGAAGCCGAGCTGGTACTACACGACCGACACCATCCAGTGGTTCGCCAACGAGCACGTGACGAACCTCAGGTTCATCACCACCGCCGAGGCCGAGGCGGCCGCCGCGTCATGAGCACCAGCCCCACGAGAACCGAACTCGCCCCGACCCGCCGGGGTTTCCTCGGCGGCACGGCCGCCCTGCTCCTGGTGGCGGGCGCGAGCGGACTGCTCGCACCCGGCACCGCCCGGGCCGCCGACCGGGTGAGCGCCAGAAGCTTCACCCACCCCGGCCTCCTGCACACCGCCGACGACCTCGCCCGCCTGAAGGCCGCCGTCGCCGCGAAGCAGTCACCGGTCTACGACGGCTACCTGGCCTTCGCGGCCCACGCACGCTCCAAGTCGACGTACACCATCCAGAACACCGGCCAGATCACCACCTGGGGCCGCGGCCCCACCAACTTCCAGAACCAGGCCGTCGCCGACTCGGCCGCCGCCTACCAGAACGCCCTCATGTGGGCGGTCACGGGCGACCGCGCCAACGCCGACAAGGCCCGCGACCTCCTCAACGCCTGGTCGGCCTCCCTCACCGTGATCACGGGAGCGGACGGCCCGCTCGGCGCCGGGCTCCAGGCCTTCAAGTTCGTCAACGCGGCCGAACTCCTGCGCCACACCGGCTACGACGGCTGGGCGGCCGCGGACATCGCCCGCTGCGAGCGGTCCTTCCTGGACGTCTGGTATCCCGCCGTCTCCGGCTACATGCTCTACGCCAACGGCAACTGGGACCTGACGGCCCTTCAGACCATTCTGGCCATAGGGGTGTTCTGCGAGCAGCCCACCCTCTTCGAGGACGCCCTGCGCTTCGCCGCGGCCGGCGCCGGCAACGGCTCCATCGCCCACCGCGTCGTCACCGACGCGGGCCAGGGCCAGGAGTCCGGCCGCGACCAGGGCCACGAACAGCTCGCGGTCGGCCTGACCGGTGACATCGCCCAGGTCGCCTGGAACCAGGGCGTCGACCTGTGGGGCTACGACGACAACCGGATCCTCGCCAACTTCGAGTACGCGGCCCGCTACAACCTCGGCGGCGACGTCCCCTTCGTCCCCGACCTCGACCGGACCGGCAAGTACATCAAGACGACCGTCTCCGCCGTCTCCCGCGGCACCCTCCCCCCGATCTACGAGATGGCCTACGCCCACTACGCCGGCGTCCGTGGCCTCGACACCCCGTACACCCAGGCGGCCGTCTTCCGCGGCACCGGTGGCGCCCGGGTCGTCGAGGGCAGCAACGACGACCTGCCCAGCTGGGGCACCTTCGCCTACGCCGGCGCCACCGCCCCCGCGACCACCGCGCCGACGGCACCGGCGGGCGTCATCGCGGTGGGGGAGCGGACCCGGGTCACGGTCAGCTGGCTGCCCTCGACCTGGGCCACGAGCTACACCGTCCGCCGCGCCGCGCGCCCCGAGGGGCCGTACGAGAAGATCGCCACCGGCCTCGACCGGCCGACGTACACCGACCACCGGGTGCACGGGGGACGGACGTACCACTACGTCGTCACCGCCGCCAACTCCCTGGGGGGCAGCGGTGATTCGGCAACCGCCTCCGCCTCCGCGGGCCTTCCCGGGCCCTGGGAGAGCCGGGACATCGGGGACGTCAGGGCCCCCGGTTCGGCTGTCTTCGACGGGGAGCGCTTCGTCCTGGAGGCGAGCGGCACCGCCGACACCCACCGGCTCGTGCATCTGCCCCTGCGCGGCGACGGCACCGTCACCACGCGGATCGTGTGGCCACTGAGCTCGCAGTACTCCAAGATCGGCGTCAGTCTGCGGGACTCCCTCGACGCCGACGCGGCCCACGCGGCCATGGTGATCCAGGGCCTGCCGCTGCACACCTGGAGCGGGGTGTGGATGGTACGGCCGTCGAAGGGCGCCGACGTCTCGGCGACCGGCAGCACCCCGGTACCGCCCTCGCAGCAGACGGCCATCACCACTGGCGCCGCCTTCCCGATCTCCAGCCTCGGCACCCTGCCCGAGTCGGCGACCCCGCTCGAGGCCCCGTACGTCGAGGCCGCCGGCGACGGCTACCGGCTCCGCAAGCCCTACTGGGTCCGGGTGACCCGCAAGGGCCGCCGCTGCACCGGCGCGATCTCTCCCGACGGCGTCCACTGGACCGAAGTCGGCACCAGCGAGGTCGAGTTGGGCCGCACCGCGTACGCGGGCCTGCTCCTCACCTCCTGCCTGGGCGTCGACGCGGACTACGCCGAGACCGGCACCGGCGCCTTCGACAACGTCACGGTGACGTCGACGTACGGCGAGGTGTGGTCCGTGCCGAAACCGGCCCGGACCGCCGGCGACCTGACGGCCGTCAGCGGCTCGGACGCCGTCGAACTGGCCTGGACCGACCCGGACCTCTCCGCCCGCTACACGGTGCTGCGCGCCAAGGACGCCGACGGCCCCTACGCCACCCTGACCACCGGCGTGGGCCCGGTCGGGTCCGGCACCCGTATCCGGTACAGCGACGCGACGGGCACGCCCGGGACGACGTACCACTACGCCGTCGCGAAGACGAACACCGCCGGACGCGGCCCGCTCTCGGAGCCGGCCACCGCCGCGATGCCCACCCCGTCAGTCCCCCAACTCACCTCTGCCGCAGTGGCGTTCGCCACCTCAGGGGTCGCCTTCCGGCACCTCCTGCGGGCCTCCCACGAGCCCGTGCGCTTCACCGCCACTGGACTCCCCGACGGACTCCGCGTCGACAGGCGCACCGGCCTGGTCCACGGAATCCCCCGCGAGACCGGCGAGTTCACCGTCACCACCACCGCGGGGAACGCCGCCGGTGACGGCACCGGCACGCTCACCCTCACCGTCGGCACCCCACCGCCGAGCCCGTGGACGTACGGCGACCTCGGGGACGTGGTCCTCGACGACCGCGACTACGGGACGCTGGGCGTCGCCGCGATCCTCACCCCCGGCAGCACCGCCCACGAGGACGGGACCTTCGTGGTGCGGGGCGCGGGCGTCGACCTGACCGTCAACGGCCAGGCAATGACAGGGCAGTTCGTACGGCAGCCGGTCACCGGCGACTGCCAGGTCACCGCCCGGCTGGTCTCCCGCAGCGGGGCCAGTGCCGACCGGGTCGGGCTGCTGATGGCGAAGTCGCTGTCGCCGTTCGACCAGGCGGCCGGGGCGATCGTCACCGGCGGCACCACCGCGCAGCTCATGCTGCGCAAGACCGTCGCCGGAGCCTCCGCCTTCACCGGCAACGCGGCCGTGCAACTCCCCACGCTGCTGCGGCTGAAGCGGACCGGGACCGTCTTCACCGCGTCCGGCTCCGGCGACGACGGCGCCACCTGGACCGACCTCGCCACCGGCGAGATCCCGGGCTTCGGTGACGCCCCCTTCCACGTCGGCCTGGTGGCCTGCTCCCGCAGCCCGCTGGCCCTCGTCACCTCGACCTTCGGCGAGGTGAGCATCACCCCCATCTGATTCCCCCCACGGAACGGAGATGCACCGCATGAGCCGCACTTCCCCCCACCGGTACCTCCACCAGCCCGAGTTGAGCCGCCGCGGTCTGTTCAGGACCGCCGGCGGCCTCGGCGCCGCGCTAGCCCTGGGAAGCGGCGCGTTCGCCGCCACCACCGCGGACGCGGCGCCCTCGACCTGGACCCACCCCGGCATGCTGCACAACGCCGGGGACATCAACCGCGCCAAGGTCAGGGTCGCCGCGGGCACCGACCCCTGGCTCTCCGGCTGGAACAAACTGGTCGCCAACTCCCACTCCCAGTCCACCTGGACCAACCGGGCCACCGCCACGATCATCCGCGGCGGCACCGGCGAGAACTACTCCCTGCTCTTCAACGACATCGCGGCCGCCTACCAGAACGCGCTGCGCTGGCAGGTCGGCGGCACCGAGGCGAACGCCGCGTGCGCCGCGAAGATCCTCAACGCCTGGTCGAAGACGCTCACTTCGGTCACCGGCAACGCGGACAGATTCCTCGCGGCCGGCATCTACGGCTGGCAGTTCGCCAACGCCTGCGAACTGATGCGCGGCTACAGCGGCTTCGACCTCGCAGCCGCCCAGGAGATGCTCGTCAAGGTCTTCTACCCGCTCAACAACAGCTTCCTGACCAACCACAACGACGCCTGCATCACCAACTACTGGGCCAACTGGGACCTGTGCAACATGGCCTCGATCCTGGCGATCGGCATCCTCAACGAGGACTCCGCCAAGTACGACCAGGCCGTCACCTACTTCAAGTCCGGCGCGGGCAACGGCTCGATCGCCCACGCGGTGCCGTACCTGTACACCGACTCCGCCGGCTACGCGCTGGGTCAGTGGCAGGAGTCCGGCCGCGACCAGGGCCACACCATGATGGGCATGGGCCAGATGGGCGCCATCTGCGAGATGGCCTGGAACCAGGGCGACGACCTCTACTCGTACGACAGCCGCCGCTTCATGAAGGCCGCCCAGTACGTCGCGAAGTACAACGTCGGCCAGGACGTCCCCTTCACCACCTACAACTGGGGCACCGGGCAGAACTGCGCCGCCTCCTCCCAGACCGTGATCTCCGCGGCCTCCCGCGGCCAGGTCCGCCCGGTCTGGGCGATGCTCCACTTCCACTACAACCGGCGCCTGGGCCTCGACGACAAGTACATCTCGCAGATGTACTACGACCTCGTCGCCCCCGAGGGCGGCGGCGGTGACTACGGCACCACCAGCGGCGGCTTCGACCAGCTGGGCTTCGGCACCCTGATGTACGCCAAGTAGCCGCCGAACCGCGCTCTGCACCGGAATACCGGGCCGAAATGTGGTGCTCTGTTGTTCACGGTGCAGTAGCGCGGTGAGGAGGCTGGTGGACACATGACAGCAGTCCGGACAGAGCCCGTGGTCAGCACGCCGTACGGAGCCGTACGCGGACGGTACGAGGACGGGGTCGCGGCCTTCCGGGGCATCCCCTACGCGGCCCCGCCCTTCGGCCCCCACCGCTTCCGCCCGCCCGTCCCGCCCGAGCCCTGGGACGGTGTGCGGGACACCGTCGACTTCGGGCCGACGGCACCGAAACCGCCGTACTCCGAGGCCTTCGCGCACTACCTCTCGGACCCGTTCGTGCCCGGCGACGACTGCCTCAACCTCAACGTGTGGACGCCCGAGCCCGGCCCCGGCGCCCGCCTCCCGGTCCTGGTCTGGCTGCACGGCGGCGCCCTGACCAGGGGATCCTCCGCGGTACCCGTGTACGACGGGCACGCCTTCGCGCGGGACGGCGTGGTGTTCGTCTCGGTGAACTACCGGCTCGGCGTCGAGGGCTACGGCCTCTTCCCGGACGCCCCCGCCAACCCCGGGCTGCGGGACCAGCTCGCCGCCCTGCGCTGGGTCCGCGAGGCGATCGAGGCCTTCGGCGGCGACCCGGACCGCATCACCGTCGCCGGACAGTCGGCGGGTGCCATCAGCATCGGCGCCCTGCTCGCCGCCCCGCAGGCCCAGGGCCTGTTCCGGCGCGCGGTCCTGCAGAGCGGGCCGCCCGAGGCGAGCGACCGCGACAAGGTACGGCGGATGGTGCGCCGCATGGCCACCCGGCTGAAGGTGCCCGCCACCGCCGCGGCCTTCGCCGAGGTCGACCGCGAGCTGCTGCTGCGCACCCAGGCCGAGGTGGGCCGCCTCAGCAGCCCGGTCCTCGGCGGCCCGGCCTTCGGCATCGTGATCGACGGCGACCTCGTGCCGCGCGACCCCCTGGAAGCCCTGATCGAGGGCGAGGCGGCCCGTGACGTCGAGCTGATGCTGGGCTGGACCAGCGACGAGTACCGCCTCTGGCTCGTCCCGGGCGGCCTCCTGGAGCGCGTCGACCGGCTCGGACCGGTCGCCCTCGCCGGCGCCATGGCCCGCTGTCACTGCGGCTCCGAGGTGGTCCGCGGCTACCGCGCCCTGCACCCCGACGCCGGCACCGCTGACATCGTCGGCCAGATGGTCACCGACCACCTGCTGCGCATCCCCCTGCACCGCCTGGCCGAGGCCCGCCCGGGCTCGTCGTACGTCTACGAGTTCGCCTGGCCCTCCAACCTCCCCTACCTCGGTGCCTGCCACGCCCTCGAACTGGGCTTCGTCTTCGACACGGGTGCCGCCCCGGAGTCGGCCAAGCTCGCGGGCGAGGGCGCTCCGGCCGAGCTCGCCGACGCCATGCACGGCGCGTGGGTGCGCTTCGCCACCGACGGCGACCCCGGCTGGCGGCCCTGGGACACCACGCACCCGGTGCAGATCTTCGGCAAGGGCGACCCGTACGTCGAGTCCGGCCCTCGGGACGCCGATTTCGCGGTGTGGACGGCGGACACGACCACCAAGGAGACCGCCCCCGTGACGGAACCGGCGGAGGGCTGGCCGGCCCGGACGGCGGAGCTGCGGTCGGTGGTACGGCGGCTGCGGCGGACGGGGTTGGCGCGGCGGCAGCACTGAGGAGGACGGCTCGGCTGGGGGAGGGGGACCACAGGACTGTTGGGGGCGCTCGTCTCAGCTGCCGGTCGCCGCGACCGAGTCCCGGACCACGACATGCGTGCCCAGCAGCAGGTGCTCGGCCGGGTCCTCCGCCGTACGGCCGAGCGCGGTGCGTACGGCCAGGCGGCCCAGTTCCTCGTAGGGGACGTGGACCGTGGTGAGGGCCGGGTGGAGGTCGCGGGCGAAGGGGATGTCGTCGTACCCGGCCAGGGACACGTCCCCGGGCACGGTGAGGCCGGCCTCGTGGAGGGCGGTCAGGGCGCCCGCAGCGACCATGTCCGTGGCGGCGACCACGGCCGTGAAGTCCAGGCCGTCCTTCAACGCCCGCCGCATCAGGCGGTGCCCGGAGTCGCGGGTGAAGTCGCCGTTGAGGATCAGCGCGGGGTCCGGATCCAGCCCGCGCGCGCGGTGCGCGGCGAGATAGCCGCGCTCACGGCCCTGCGCGGTGGTGTGGTCGGCCCGGCCGCCGACGAACAGGATCCGCCGGTGGCCCTGGGACAGCACGTGGGCGACGAGCGCGTAGGCGCCGCCCTCGTTGTCGTACTCGATGACGGTGACCGGCGCGCCGGGGCCGAGCGGCGGTCTGCCGCACAGCACGAGCCGGGAGCCCGCCGACGCGAGCGAGTCGGCCATACGGCGGGTGCGCTCGCGGTACTCGACGGTGTCGGCGGCGCCGCCCACCAGGATCACGGCGGCCGCGCGCTGGGCCCGCATCATCTCCACGAACTCCAGTTCGTGCTCGACATCGCCCTCCGTGCTGCACACCAGGCACAGATGGCCGAGCCGGGTCGCCTCGCGCTCCACACCGTGCGCCATCAGGGCGAACGAGGGCCCGGTGATGTCCTCCAGCACGAACGCCAGCGTGGGTGTGCCGACCCCCGCGATCGCCTTCGCGCGCGCGTCGGCGACGTAGTCCATGTCGCGCACGGCCCGCATCACGCTCGCGCGGGTCGCCGCGCTCACCGGATACACCCCGCCCAGCACCCGCGACACGGTCGACGCGGACACCCCGGCCCGCGCGGCCACATCCCGAATGGTGCTCCGACCGACGTCCGCACTCTTCCTGGTCATCCCTGCCTCACCCCCTGAGGAACAGCGGCAACACCCATGGAAACCGGTTCCCGAGCGGAGGCTAGCAGGGGGAGACCTGCAGGGCTAAGGGCCAGGAGCGGACCAAATCAGGGGGTGCGCAGCGCACCCCTGGGGGCGCGGGGAACTGCGCGAGCAACCACGGCGAAGGCGGCACTCGCGGGACGACGGAGGCTCGACGGCGAGTAGGCGCAGGGAGCGGCTAGCGCCGCGGGGCGGTCAGCACCCACGGCAGCCGCGGGACGACGGACGCTCGACGGCGAGTAGGCGCACGGCCCGGCCGGTGCAGCGGGGCGCGAGCAACCCACGGCGGACGCCGCAGCCGCGGGACGACGGACGCTCGACGGCGAGTAGGCGCACGGCCCGGCTAGCGCAGCGCCCCCGCGATTCCGGCGATCGCCGGCGGCCCCACCCGGCAGCACCCTCCGATCAACCGCGCCCCGGCCGCCTGCCAGCCGCGGACCTCCTCCGGTGCGAAGGACGACCTGCCCTCCCACGCGCGCGTGTCCCCGTTCCAGGACTCCCCGCTGTTGGGATAGACGACCACCGGCTTGCCGGTGACCCGCGCGGCGATCTCCACCGCGGGTGCCACGTCCTCCGGCACACAGCAGTTGACCCCGACCGCGACGACCTCGTCGACCTCGGCGGCAAGCGCGAACGCCTCCTCCAGCGGCTGCCCGGCCCGGGTCCGGTCGCCCGCGACGGAGTAGGAGAGCCAGGCCGGGACCCCGAGCCCACGGACCGCCCGCAGCAGCGCCCGAGCCTCGTCGGCGTCCGGGATCGTCTCCAGGGCCAGGACGTCGGGGCCGGCCGCCGCCAGCACGTGCAGGCGGGGCCGGTGGAAGGCCTCCAGTTCGGCCACGCTCAGCCCGTACTGGCCCCGGTACTCCGAGCCGTCCGCGAGCATCGCGCCGTAGGGCCCGACCGAGGCCGCCACGTACAGCGGCCGCCGAACCCCCTTCGCCGCCGCCCGCCGTGCCGCCTCCCGGGCCAACTCGACGCTCAGGGCGAGCAGTTCGGCCGCCCGCTCACGCCCGATCCCGCGGTTGGCGAACCCCTCGAAGGTGGCCTGGTAGCTCGACGTGATCGCCACGTCCGCGCCCGCCTCGTAGTACGCGAGATGCGCCTCGGTGATCGCCTCGGGCCGCTCCGCGAGCAGCCGCGCCGACCACAGCTGGTCGCTCAGGTCGTGTCCGGCGGACTCCAGCTGATTGGACATACCACCGTCAAGCACGACCGCCCCGGCCGCGAGGGCCTCGACGAAGGGACGGGCGAGGGCGTCGGAGGCTTCCGGAGTGTCACTGCTCATACCTCGACGCTAACCGAAGCGACGACAGCCGTCCGAGCCGGTCCGCCGGCCGACCCGCGGAACCGACCTGCGGGCCCGGCGCCCCGCCGGGGGCTGACCCGGACACGGGCCTTCCGCCCCCGAAGACCGGCCTGACATCCGAGACGCCGCCCGGCATCGCTTGTCCATCTCGCACACCGGCGTGTGCCGGGCTCACCGGAGGACCGGCGGCGAGACAGCGGAGACCCGGTTGGCCCGTGGGGGTGCGCCTGGCTCCCCGGGACTGGCCTGGCTCCCGGAGGGAGTCTGCCCGGTTCCGGAGACCCGCCCGGCACCCCCGGGGCTGCCCCGAACGTCTCGGGTCGGCCCAGGCACCCGGAGAACCGCCCGGCTTCGGAGACCCGCTCGCTCGCGAAGTCAGCGGTGCACCGCGTGCCTTCCGCCCCCGCGCCGCCTCCCCCGTATCCGCAGCGTCGGTGGGACCACCAGGCCGCCCAGCAGGCCCAGGGCCAGGACGTACGGCCACCAGCCGAGGCCCTCCGCCGTCGCGCTCGTCGTGCGAGGAGCCGCGACCTGCGCCGACGGGGTGCTGTCGGGGCGGGCACCCGCCGTGGCGTGAGCCGTGACGGCCGTCAGGACGACGTCGTTGCCGTCGCCGCCCCGGTAGCTGATCCGGTAGGTGGTGTCGGCGAGCCTGAGCCGGGTGCCCTCCGCGAGTCCCTTGAAGGCGCCCGTGGTCCTCGCACCGCCCCGGTGGTCCAGGACCGTGATGGTGCGCCCCGGATTCGTGCCGGCCGCCGCCAGATCGAGCTCCCCGCCCAGCCGGACCGCCCCCGTCACCTTCAACGGGCTCTTCGCCAGCACCAGTTCGCCCTTCGCGCTCTGCGTGTAACCGCCGGAGACGGTCAAACCGCCCGTCACCACACCGTCGTTGGTGACCGAACCCCGCACCGTCCCCTTGCCGGACAGCGAGGACAGCACGCGTAGACCCGTCGTGCCCGCGTCCAGCCGTGCGGTCGTAGAAGTGAGCCGAATTCCCCTGCTACGGGCGAGAGTTGCTCCGCCGCGCAGCGCGAGCGTGCCCTTGCGGACCGTCGTCGTCCCGGTGTACGTCACCGCGCCGCCGGTCAACGTCGTCGTCGCCCCGCCCGCCTGCGTGAGCGAACCGCCGCCGCTGATCCGGGACAGCGTCAGGGACTTGCTCGTGTTGTCGACGACGAGCGAGCCGTCGTTCACGACCTTGTAGAGGGCGCCCCCGGTGTACAGGCCCCCGTCGCCCCCGGGCCGGCCGCTGCCCAGGCGGAGCACGGCGTTCTTCTGGACGGTCGTGGAGCCGTCGTAGTACTGGACGGCGGCGAAGGTGACGTCGTTGCCCTTCGTCCCCTTGATCACCACGTCACCGGCGCCGGGCGCGGACAGGGTGTCGTGGAAGCGGCCGCCGCCGATCGGCGCGCCCAGCGTCACCGGGCCGTCGTAGTCGAAGGTCAGCAGGGAGCGGGAGCGGGCCGCGAGGAGGTTGATGTAGACCGTCTTCGCGGTGCCCGGCATGAAGATCCTGGCGGTGGTGCCGTCGCCCCACTGGACGTTCGCGCCCTTGATGTTGGTGCCGCGCTTGTTGACGTTCTTGGTGGCGGGCGTCCAGTTCAGGGCGGGGTCGCTGAGGGACGGGTTCGTGTCGCCGCCCCGGTCCGACCAGCTGTACTGGCCCGTCAGGATCACCTTGCCGCCCGGCCGGGACTGGACGTTGATGTCGCTGCCGTACTCGCGCTGGTAGAAGTCCATCCGCTGGGTGACGGTCTCGCCCAGCGGGGTGTCCACGGTCCAGGTGCCCTGGTTGAGCACCTTGCGGACGTTCGGCAGCGAGGTCGCGTACTCGGGCCGGCCCGCGTTGGCCTGCGTACCGTTGTCGATCACCCCGGAGAACGGACCGGACGTCAGGTCCCAGGTGCCCCACAGGAAGCGCGGCTGGGTGATCAGGCCGGAGCCGCTGACCGTGCCCAGGTTGTAGGCGCTCTTGAGGGACAGCCGCAGGGTGCCGTCGACCCGGATGTTGTCCTGGTTCAGCCGGAACGCCGGGGTGCCGTACGGGAAGTGGCCGATCAGGCCGGTCGTGCCGCCGTTGCCGTACTGGAGGGTCGCCCCGCGTTCGACCGTGACCGCGGGCGGATCGGCGGCGGTGGTGGTGACGTACGGGTGGTTGCCGCCCAGGATCCGCACCCGCTGCCGGGACGCGGGCAGGGTGAAGTCGCTGTCCCGGGTGAGGACCAGGGTGCCGGTGCCACGCACGGTGAGGGTGCCCCGGCCGCTGAACACCCCGTCGTACGTCGTCGTCCCGGCTGGCACGGTGACGACGGTGTCGCCGGTCAGCGTGACGTTCCGGCCGGCGAGCACGTCGGCGGTGACGTCCCGGGGGCCGGCGGCCCGGGCCGGGGAGGCCGAGGCCAGGAGGGCCACGAGGGCGCCCACGGCTGCTGCTGTCTTCTGGGTTTGGCTGCGCACATGTTCGGAGACGCGCGGGCGCCGGACCGATAACAGAAATCGCGGCACAGGATCCCCAGTGCAGAAAGCGCCTTCTTTTGTCGCGTCCGACCCGTTGACCTACCCGTTCCCCAGCCGTACCTTTCGGCTGTTCGCAATAAACAACAGATGTTCTCAATACCGAACATCGCTCTCAGGACACCCCCACCCGAGAGGCAGTCCGTATGAGCCGCGCCCCCGACGCCCCCGACCGACGACTGCTGCTGAAGGGTGCCCTGGCCGCGGGCGCCCTGGCCGCGACCCCCACAGCCGCCGAGGCCGTTCCCCGCCCGCAGAAGGCCGCTCCCTTCGTGAACCCGCTCGTCCGCAACCGCGCGGACCCGTACATCCACCGCCACTCCGACGGCTTCTACTACTTCACGGCCACCGCCCCCGAGTACGACCGCATCATCCTGCGCCGCTCACGCACGCTGAACGGGCTCGCGACAGCCGCCGAGTCCGTCATCTGGACCAAGCACCCCACCGGTGTCATGGGCGCCCACATCTGGGCACCGGAGATCCACCGCATCGGCGGCAAGTGGTACATCTACTTCGCCTCCGCGCCCGCCGAGAGCGTCTGGGACATCCGCATCTGGGTCCTGGAGAACGCCAACCCCAATCCCTTCAAGGGGACCTGGGAGGAGAAGGGTCAGGTCAGGACCGCCTGGGAGACCTTCTCCCTGGACGCGACCACCTTCACCCACCGTGGCACCCGCTACCTCGCCTGGGCCCAGCACGAACCCGGCCTGGACAACAACACCGGCCTCTTCCTGTCGAGGATGGCGAACCCCTGGACCCTGACGGGCCCTCAGATCAGGCTGTCGACCCCGGAGTACGACTGGGAGTGCGTCGGCTACAAGGTCAACGAAGGCCCCTCGGTCATCGCCCGCCACGGCCGCGTCTTCATGTCCTACTCGGCCAGCGCCACCGACTGGCACTACTGCATGGGCCTGCTGACGGCAGACGCGGACGCCGACCTCATGAAGCCGGCGAGCTGGTCCAAGTCGCCGACCCCCGTGTTCACCAGCAACGACACCACCAGGCAGTACGGCCCCGGCCACAACTGCTTCACCGTCGCCGAGGACGGCCGCAGTGACGTCCTCGTCTACCACGCCCGCCAGTACAAGGAGATCGTCGGCGACCCGCTGAACGACCCCAACCGCCACACCCGTGTCCAGAAGCTCGGCTGGCACGCGGACGGCACCCCGAACTTCGGCATACCGGTGGCGGACACCGCCACGGACACGGAGGTTGCGTCATGAGACGTGCTCACGCCGTACTGCTCGCCCTCTGTCTGGCCCTGGCCGGCGCCCTCATGACCGCGGGACCGGCCCAGGCCGCCCCGCTGACGATCCCCAACGGCGTCCAGTTCACGGACACTTCGGGGAACGCCCTGCACGCGCACGGCGGCGGGGTCATCAAGGTCGGCTCGTACTACTACTGGTTCGGCGAGGACCGCAACGCCGACAACACCTTCCGGTACGTGGACGCCTACCGCTCCACCGACCTGAAGAACTGGGAGTTCCGGAACCACGTCCTGACCCAGTCGTCCGCCTCCGAGCTGGGCACCGCCTACATCGAGCGGCCCAAGGTGGTCTACAACGCGACCACCGGCAAGTTCGTGATGTGGATGCACAAGGAGAACGGCACCGACTACAGCGAGGCCCGCGCCGCCGTCGCCGTGTCGTCCACGGTCGACGGCAACTACACCTACCAGGGCAGCTTCCGCCCGCTCGGCGACAACATGTCCCGTGACATCACGACGTTCGTCGACACCGACGGCACCGGCTACATGGTCTCGGCCGCCAACGAGAACTACGACCTGCACATCTACAAGCTGACCGCCGACTACACCGGCATCGCCTCCCTGGTCGCCAACCCCTGGCCGGGCGGCCACCGCGAGGCCCCGGCCCTGTTCAAGCGCGGCAACGTCTACTTCATGCTGACCTCGGGCGCGACCGGCTGGAGCGCCAACCAGCAGCAGTACGCCACGGCCACCTCCCTCGCCGGGCCCTGGACCTCGATGGCCAACGTCGGCGACTCCACGACGTACAACTCGCAGACCGCGTACGTCCTTCCGGTGCAGGGGACCTCGGGCACCTCGTACCTCTACCTGGGCGACCGCTGGGGCAACTCCTTCGGCGGCACCGTCAACGACTCCCGGTACGTGTGGCTGCCGCTCACCTTCCCGACCTCCACCACGATGTCCATGTCCTGGTACCCCGAGGTCACCATCGACGCGGCCGCCGGGACGATCGGCGGCACCAGCGCCACGTACAACACGCTCGTCGCCCGGCACAGCGGCAAGTGCGCGGACGTGGCCAACCAGTCGCTGTGGCAGGGCGTCGCGATCAGCCAGTACACGTGCAACGGCGGCGGCAACCAGAAGTGGTGGTTCAAGAACCTCGGCACCGGCTACTACCAGCTGGTCGGCCGCGGCAGCTCACTGTGCCTCCAGGAGAACGCCACCGACGTGACCCAGGAGAACTGCTCGTCGAGTGCCACCACCCAGCAGTGGTCCGTGGTCACCTCGGGCTCGTACGTGAACATCAAGGCCCGCGCCAGCGGTGAGTGCCTGGACGTGAACGGCGCGTCCACCGCCAACTCCGCCGTGATCATCACGTACACGTGCAACGGAGCGAGCAACCAGCAGTGGACGCGCGGGACCTGACGTCGGATCAGGAGAGCAGGTCGATCGCGTCGATCGACGTGCCCGCGCTGAGATAGGCCGTCGACCCCGAACCGCTCACGATGTTGATCTTCAGCGTGTTGTACTGGCTGGTGTCCGTACGCCAGGCACTGGCCGGCACGCTGTAGGTGAACGTGTAGTTGTTGCCCCGGTAGGACCCGTTGGTCAGGGACCGGGTGCTCGGCTGGGTGGGCGGGGAGGGGATGGCGGAGGTCCAGGTGTCGTTGACGACGACCTGCGGCCGACCGTTGGCGTAGGCCGTCGTCACCCCGATCCGCAGGGTGTGCGCGGCGGCGGCCTGGGCGGCGGTCAGCTTGAAGTACACCAGCAGACCGCTGTTGACGTCCTTCCACAGGTAGCAGGGGAAGGCGGAGGTCTCGGTGCCGCTGCCGATCACCACGTTGCCGGTCCAGGCGGCGGCACGGACGTCGGACGGATGGGCGTACGTCATCAGGTCGGCGTTCTTGAACCCGCTCGGCGTGCCCGTCCAGTCGTTGATCCGCCAGATCGCGCTCGCGTTGCTCGGGTCGTTCGAGGACGGGACGGCGATCGAGTTCAGGGTGGTCGTGCCGCCGGCGGTGACCGTCACCGAGGTGGTGTAGACGGCGAGTTCGCTCTTGTAGACGGTCAGGGTGTATGTCCCCGGAAGGACCCCGCCGATCGAGAAGTAACCGTCCGAGGAGCGGGCCGAACCCCAGTACTGCGCGGCCGAGTTGGCGAGGCCGACGGTGTACGGGTACGCCGTGTTCCGCCCGGTGATGCCGACGCCCGCGACCTTGCCGCGACCGCCCGCGGCGACGTAACCGGAGATGCCGAGCGAGTCCGCCCAGGAGGTGGTGAGCGTGCCCGGGAAGAGGGACGAGGAGGGCGCGCCGCCGTCCGTGAGGGCGATGACGTACGGGCCCTGGAGGCCGAAGCGCTCGTCCTCGGTCTGGTTCTGGGCGTAGTGCAGGATCTCGTAGAGGCCGCCGCCGTCCGCGCTCTGGTGGCGCAGCAGGGAGCGGTAGAAGGGGCCGCCGGACGCCTTCTCGTGGTTGGAGCGGACGATCCACAGGCCGACGCCGTTCGCGCTCCAGCCGATGTAGTTGTAGTCGATGACCCGCAGCTTCGAGTAGTGCTTGGAGCGGGTCTGGCCGTCGGACTTGGCGAACACGTCCGAGGCCTCGATGGTGGTGGGCGCGTAAGTGTAGGAATCGGGCTCGTCGTTGAGGAACAGGCCCGCCTTGACGCGCAGGATGAAGCGGGTGGAGGCGACCGAGGTGTCGGCCCGGTTGGTCCACAGGTAGACGTTGTTCTCGCCGCTGCGGGCCGCGTAGTAGTGCCGCAGCGTGCCGTACGCGACCGAGATCAGGATCGTCGAGCCGGACTGCTTGATCGTGACGGTCGAGGCGCCGAGGCCGGACTCGATGTGCGAGTTCTTGCCGCCGTAGCCCTGGTATTCGGTGCCCTTGTAGACCAGGGAGGTCAGGTCGCCGTTGGACTTGCTGACCTTGAAGACGAGGTTCGCTCCGGTGTCGACGACGCAGTTCGAGCCGTCGTCGGTGTAGCCGAAGCCCGCGGCGGACGCGGACGGGGCGAGCGGCCCGGCGAGGGCGGCGGTGCCGGCGGCGGCCGCGGTGCCGAGGACGAAGGTACGGCGTCCGACCGGTCTGTTCACGGTGGGCTCGGACATGTGGGGGTGCCTCCTTCGAGACATGTGGGGGAGGTGCGGGTGTCTCGCAGAGTGACAGTTGAATCGATTTCGCGAAAGGGCTTTCGCTTGCTGGAGGTTGGCAATCTTGTGAAATCGGTTCAGGGTCTAGAAAGCGCTTGCGGGAGCGGGTACGGTCCAGCCGCCAGGCCTTGTCGTCCATCATGGGAGCCACGAATGAGACGTTTCAATCTCGCCGTGCTGGCAGCGGTCACGCTGGCCGCAGGCCTCGCCGCCACTCCGGCGCAGGCGCACACCGGACGTGCCCTCGGTATCGAGAACTGCACGGGGAGCGCCTGCCACTTCGACGTCCCGCCCGGAACGTACGACGTGAAGGTCCTCCTCGGCGGCGACGCGGCGTCGAACACGGCGATCACCGGCGAGACCCGGCGTTCCCTGCTGCCGGAGACCGCCGTAGCCGCCGGCGAGCGGACCGCCCGCAGCTTCACCGTGAACGTCCGTACGCCGGAGGGCGAGCCGACGGGACCCGACGGCACCCCCGGCCTCGACCTGACGCTCGGCGGCACCGCCCCCGCTCTCGCCGACATCCGCGTCACCCCCGCCCGGCACGCCCGACAGATCTTCCTCGTCGGCGACTCCACGGTCTGCGACCAGCCCGGCGACCCGTACTCCGGCTGGGGCCAGCAGCTGCCCCAGTACCTCCGCAAGGGCGTGTCCGTGGCCAACTACGCCGACTCCGGCGAGAGCACGGTGACGTATCTGTCCGAGCCGCGTCTGTGGGCCACGGTCCAGCCGCTGATCCGCCGCGGCGACCTCGTCCTGATCCAGCTCGCCCACAACGACAAGACCACGGACGAGGCGACGTACCGGGCGAACCTGGAGACACTGGTCGCGGGTGTGAGGGAGAAAGGCGGGAACCCTGTCCTCGTGACGCCCATCGTGCGACGCTGGTTCAACTCGGACGGCACACTGAACAACGGGACGGCCCTGCTGGTCAACGGCCTCGGCGTGGACCATCCCGCGGTGATCCGCTCGGTGGCCGCGGCCGAGGACGTCCCGCTGGTCGACCTGACGGCGAAGACGAAGACGCTGGTGGAGTCCTTGGGCGTGGAGGGTTCCAAGGCGATCTACCTCTACAACGAGAAAAGGGACAACACCCACACCTCCGTGCACGGCGCCACCGTGTACGCGGGCCTGGTCCGCGACGAACTGCTCGCGCAGGGACTGGTGCCCAAAGGGGCTGTGAGGGTGGGATAGACGCCTGGGGCGTCCCGACCGGAACCGGGGCGCCCCAGGTCTGCGTTGCGAGCCGCGGGCCGCAAGCCGAGTCGCAAGCCGCAAGCCGAGCCGCGAGCCGCGAGCCGCGAGCCGCGAGTCTGCAAGTCGCGAGTCTGCAAGTCGAAGAAGAGAGAACCGATGCACCTGCCTCCCGAGGACCGCACCCTCAGTCCGCACACCGGCTACACGCGCGCCCACTGGGAGGCCGCCGCCGACGCCCTGCTCGCGGCGGTGGAGCCGTACGCCACCGAGGACCGCGCCCTCTACCACTTCCCCGGCGACCGCCAGAGCTGGACGGGCCGCCTCTCCGACGGCCTGGAGGGCTACGCCCGTACGCTCCTGCTGGCGGCCTTCCGCCCGGACGAGACCACGCTCCAGCGGTACGCCGAGGGCCTCGCGGCCGGTGTCAGCGGGGTGTGGCCGCGCATCGAGGACCGCACCCAGCCGCTGGTCGAGGCGGCGTCGATCGCCTTCGCGCTGCGGATCACCAAGCCGCTGCTGTGGGACCGGCTGGACGACGCCGTACGGCAGCGCGCCGCGGCCTGGCTCGGCGACGCGCTGACCGCCGAGGCCTGGCCCTGCAACTGGGAGTTGTTCCCGGTCACCGTCGCCGGCTTCCTGGAGTCGGTCGGCTACGAGCCCGAGGCGTGCCGCAAGGCGATCGACCGGGGTCTCACGCGGATCGAGCAGTGGTACGTCGGCGACGGCTGGTACACCGACGGCGACGGCCGCAAGTTCGACTACTACAACGGCTGGGCCATGCACCTCTACCCGGTGCTGCACGCCTGGCTCACGCGGGACGACCGGCTGCTGGACCTGTACGGCGGCCGCCTCTCCCGCCATCTCGAGGACTACGCCCGCCTGTTCGGCGCCGACGGCGCCCCGATGCACCAGGGCCGCTCCCTGACGTACCGCTTCGCGACCACGGCCCCCCTGTGGCTGGGCGCCCTGACGGGCCACACCCCGCTGCCCCCGGGCCAGACGCGACGACTGGCCTCCGGCGCCCTGAAGTACTTCCTGGACCGGGGCGCGGTGGACTCCAACGGCCTGCTCTCCCTCGGCTGGCACGGCCCCGACCCGGCCGTCCTGCAGGGCTATTCGGGCCCCGCGTCCCCGTACTGGGCGAGCAAGGGCTTCCTCGGCCTGCTCCTCCCGGCCGACCACGAGGTGTGGACGGCGGTGGAGGAACCCGGCCCGGCCGAGAGCTCCGACGCGCTCACCCCGATCGCCGCCCCCAACTGGCTTCTGCAATCCACCCGTTCGGACGGCGTGGTCCGCCTCCACAACCACGGCAGCGAGGACGTCCGCTACGACCCGTACTACACCCGCCTCGCCTACTCCACGGTGACGGAACCCTCACCGTCGTACGACAACAGCCTCATCCTGGACGGCGACCCGAGCCGCACCGAGATCGAGCCCCTGGGCGTCGGCGAGGGATGGGCGGCCTCCCGCCACACGACGGCCGGCGGCGCCCGGGTCTCCAGCGTGGTGCTCGCACGGGGAGCCGTCGAGGTACGCGCCTTCCTGGTGACCGGCGCCGCCCCCGGCACCCCGGTACGGGTGACGGGCTGGACCCCACGAGACGGACTCCTGACCGAACTCCTCCCGGCCGTGGGCCTGGACACCGACCTCGGCGGCGAGACGGGAGACGGCAACACCCTGTTCGCCGCGCTGTCCCGCCTCACCGCGGACGCCGACGCAGTGCCGTTGGCGGAGACGGTGACCGTACGGGTCGTAGGGGAGGGCGAGTTGGCGGTGGTGTGGACCGAGGGCCCCGAGACGCGGGTCCGCCTCGACAGTTCCGGAGTGGATGTCCTCAGGGCTTGAGGCGGGCGATCCGCAGGCTCGTCGAGGTCGGGGACGCGCCCGTCAGCGGCTTCGTGTACGTCGGCGCCACCGGGACGTAGGCCCAGGTCAGCGTCCCGTCCTTCTGGACGGCTATGTCACCCGTGATCCGCGTCGGGACCACCTTGTCCGCGCCCTGGACCTTGCCGTTCCAGTCGATGAGACGCAGGTGGGTGCCCGTGAAGGTGCCGGTGCAGGTGCCGCTCGTGCACTTGGGGTTCTTCAGGGACTCCCAGGACACGAGGAGGCGGTCCTTGCCGTACGGCGCCACGTGCACGTTGATGTGCTCGGTGCCGGGTGCGTTGGTGAGGTAGACCGCCTTGCCGGGGCCGGAGTTGCGGTTCTTCAGGAAGGCCACGGCCACCTGGTGGGTGCTGGTACTCGGCTTGACCGTCCAGCCGCGGCCGCTCGAGTCGTCCGGGTTCTTCTTCGCGGACGCGGCACCCCGCGACGCGAACGCGGTCGCGTAGCGGCCGGTGGCGGACTTCACCAGGTCACCGGTGCGGCCGGGGAACGTGCCGCCGCAGTACCCCGCCCAGCACTGCTCGCGCTGCACGACCGGGGCCACGTCAGGGGCGCCGATGCCCGTCGACACGAACAGGCCCGAACGCCAGTCGTCGAAGCAGAGGGAGGTGAAGTTCCCGGTGGTCTCGGCGTGCAGGGCGATCCCCTCGTCGTGGCTGCACCCCCAGCCCCAACCTCCGCCCAGCTTCCCGCCCTTGGCGCTGACGTACGTCAGCTTGTCGCCGAAGTGCCCGTCCGCGAAGCCGCCCGCGCCGTGCACCACGAAGTAGGCGCCGTACTTCGTGCCGTTCCAGGTGAGCTGGCCGTCGAGGGTGGGGGAGGTGTCGTGCGAGGCGGCGCCGGTGAGCTTGGTCGTCCAGGTCCTCCTGGCACCCGTGTACCGGACGATCGCGGCCGCCGTCTCCTTCCACTTGTTGGTGTCGGCGACCCGGGTGAGCAGCGCGAAGCCGTCGTTGTGCGCGACCAGGCCGCCGACCTCCTTGGCGCCCTTGACGACGGTGTCCGCGCCGGAACGCTTTCCGGCCGACGTCAGCGGGGTGACGTGCACACCGTCCGAGGCGGGCCAGGCCACCCGCAGGGTGCCGTTCGGCGCGACCGCGGTCGCCGTCCGGGTCCACTCGCGCGTGTTGTTGTAACCGGCGGACAGGTAGGGGAACTTGGCGGACAGGGTCACGGCCGTGGTGGTGGGGGCGAGCGCGGGAGCGGTGGCCGCACCGGCGGTGGCGTACCAGGCACCGACCAGCGCGGCCGTGGCGACGAGACCACCGATGAGCGGCTTGCGGGCCGTGCGGACTCGGCGGTGGCGCGGGATCGCTCCGGGGGCGCCGAGGGGGATCTCGCCGGGGGCGCGGAAAGGGACCTCGCCGGGGGTGCCGAGCGTGGCCTCACCGGAGGTGCCGCTGCTGGTGCCCACAGGGGCGTCGCCGTCGCGCGGTGTGCGTCTTGCGGAAGTCATGTCACCAGGTCGCCGTGGACACCGCGAAGGTTGCCGTCGGTCTTGGCCCCGGCGGGTGGCAGTCTTTCGGCCGGTCCGTGCGCTCGTGCGGGCGGCAACCCTTTCGCCGGTGATGTGCCTGCGGCGGACGGTAACCCCCCGTCGGCCATTTGCCCGGCGGTCGGTCCCCCCCCCGGGGCCGGTCTCGCCTCCCGGCGGGCGGTAACCCCCCGTCGGTCATTTGTCCCCGGCGCGGCAGCCCTTCGCCGGTCTCGCCTCCCGGCGGGCGGCAACCTTCCACCGCCCCTTCGCCCCCGGCAGAGCAATCCCTCCGGCCGGCCCCTTCTGCCCCGGCGCCCGGCTCGCTTCCCCTCCCCGCACACTTCGGCCCGCACCGAAGCAATCCGCCCCTACCGTTCCGGCATGACCACGAACCCACCGGAGGCACCCGCCCGGGCCGTGACCGGCATGGTCGAGCACGTTCTCGCCCTGGCCGCGACCTGGACCACCTGGGACGGCACACCCGCCCACGTCGACGACCGCGCGTACACCCCCCACAAGGCGATCCGCCGCGTCGCCGACCATCTGGTCGACCACCTCGCCGAGTTGGAGGCACGGCTGGTGGGCGAGGTCCCGCAGCCCGACCACTGGCACGCGTCCGCGACGACCACCGAGGCCGACCTCGCCCCCTTCACCCAGGAGGACCTGGAGGAGGCCCGCAGCCGTCTCACCCGGCTGGCCCGCATCTGGGCGAACCGCCTGGACGCGCTCACGGAGGACCAGCTGGACCGTTCCCCCGGCGAGGGCTGGACCTTCCGCGAACTCGCCCTGCACCTCGAGGAGTCCACGTACTACGCCGACGCACTCGGCGACCTCTCATGACCGCAGGCCGTCCCCGAGCAGCGTCCGCGTGAGCCGTCCGGCGAACTCCACCGGATGCTGGAGGATGCCGAGGTGACCGCCCGAGAACTCGACCAGCTCGGCCTGCCGCTCCTTGGCGAGGAACCCGGCCGTTCGATACAGGAGTTGCTCGCGGGAGTCGGTGCCCGCGCCGACGGTGAGGCGTACCTTTGAGGGCCCCGCCTCGGGGATGTACGACGTGAAGGGCCGCAGGACATGCGCGAGGGAGAGCGCCATAGGGCTGAGCAACTCCTCCTCCCGGGGCAGGGGTTGACCTTCGGGGAGTTCGCCCGCCTCCCGCTCCTCCAGTACGGCGGTCATCAGGGCGCCCGCCGCCACAAGCCCCTTGGCGCGGTAGACGTCACAGACCTCGGCGAACCGGGCCTGCTGCCGTGCCCCGTCCGGCAACACCCCCACACACGGCGGCTCGTGCGCGACGACGTGCCGCAGCCGCTCCGGGTGCCGGGCGAGCAGGTCCAGCGCGACGACGGCACCGGCACTGGTACCGAGGACGTACGCCGACTCGCCCTCCGGCAGCGTCGCGTCGAGCACCCACCGCGCACCGTCGCTCCAGTCCTGGACCCGCTGGTCCGCGATGGGTTCACCGAGACGGCCGTGGGCCAGACCGAGGGGGTCGTAGGTGACGACGGTGAAGTGCGCGGAGAGCACGTCCGTCATCGCGTCGAGCCCCATCGGGTGCCCCGCGCCACCGGGGATGATCAGCAGGACGGGTCCGTCGCCGGTGACGTCGTAGTGCGGGTCAGTCATCGTTCTTCTCCTCCTGGGGCCAGTTCTCCAGTGCGATGTGCAGGGCGTCGACCGCCTTGTCCCAGGACCTCCCCACCTCGCGGGGCGCGCCGAAGCCGCCGGTGGACTCCAGGGCGCAGTAACCGTGGAAGGTGGCGCGCAACAGGCGTACGGCGTCGGTGAGATCGGGTTCGGCGAGGCCGTACGCGCGGAGCATGCCGTAGGTGATCTCGGCGGTGCGCCGCATGGCGGGGGTGTCCGCGATCAGCGACTGGTCGATACGGATCTGGGTGGCCGCGTACCGCCCGGGCCGCTCCAGGGCGTACTCCCGGTAGGCACCGGCGAAGGCGGCCAGAGCGTCTTTCCCGGCCCGCCCCACCACCGCGACCGCGATCCGGTCGATCATCTCGCCGCCGGCGAGCAGGGCGACCCGGGTACGCAGGTCCTGAAGACTCCTGACGTGCGAGTACAGACTCGCATCCTTCACCCCGAAGCGTTTGGCCAGGGCCGCCAGGGTGACGTTCTCGAACCCGATCTCGTCGGCGAGCTCGGCCGCGGCCTCGGTGAGACGGTCGGGGGTCAGACCTGCACGGGGACTCATGGGAGCAGGTTACCTAGGGTCCCTAGGCTCAAGGCTAGTGATTTTCGCTTGGGTGGCTGGCGCTGGCCCCCTGATCGGCCATCAACCCCACTGCTATTTATGAGAGTTGACTCTCATACTTTCTGAGAGGACACTCTCACGTCATGGATTCCGGCAACCGTCTCGGCGACATAGAGATCACCGACCCGAAGGCCATGCGGGCGCTCGCGCACCCCGTACGGCTCGCGATCCTGGAGCGGCTCCAGCGCCACGGGCCCGCCACCGCCTCCCAGTTGTCGCCGCACGTGGGTGCCACGCCCTCCGTGACCAGCTGGCATCTGCGGCACCTGGCGGGGTTCGGGCTGGTGCGGGACGCGGTCGAGGGCGGCACGGACCGGCGGGAGAGGCGGTGGGAGGCGGTGGCGCGGGGGTTCCGGTTCGAGGTGCCCGACGACGAGGACGGCACCTCCGCCGCGCGGGCACTGTCCTGGGAGATGTTCGCCCGGGCCGCCGAGCTGCCCGAACGCTGGGCCACCGAGACCGAACCCGCCCTCGAACCGGCCTGGCGGCGGCTTTCCGGCCTCGCCAACACCCGTGTCGTGGTCACCGCCGAGGAACTCGCCGCCATCGAGGACGCCGTCGAGGCCGTCCTCGCTCCCTACGTCATGCGGGATGAGCGGCCCGAGGACAGCCGGGGAGTACGGCTGCTGCGGTACATGCTTCCCGAGGCGACGGAAGCCGGCGACGCGTGAACTCCCTCTGGCGGGACGGGCGTTTCGTCCGCTACTGGGTCAGCAGTGCCGTGTCGCAGTTCGGCGACCGGGTCTCCGAGGTGGCGGTACCGCTCGTCGCCGTCACCGTCCTGGACGCCTCGGCCGGTCAGGTGGCCGTGCTGACCGCGCTCGCGTGGACGCCGAACCTGCTCGCGGTGGTGCTGGGCGCCTGGGTCGACGGGCGGGCCCGGAAGCGCCGGCTGCTGGTGGTCATGGATCTCCTGCGGGCGGGCGTGCTGTTGTCGCTGCCCGTCACCTACCTCTGCGGGAGCGTCACGCTGGGACAGCTGTACGCGGTGGTGCTGCTCGGCGGGCTCGCGGGGGTGGTGGCCGGGTGTGCCTGGCAGCCGCTGTTCACGCGGATCGTGCCGCGTTCGTCGTACGTCGACGCCAACAGCAGGTTCAGCGCGGCCCGTTCGGCTTCCTTCGTGGCCGGGCCCGCGGTCGGCGGCGGCCTGGTGCAGGCACTGGGCGCATCGGTCGCCGTCGTAGTCGACGCGCTGTCCTTCCTGGTGTCCGCCCTGCTGCTGGGAGGAGCCCGGGTCGACGAGCCCGCGCCCGCCGCCCGTTCCGGGGCCGCCGTGCCCGCGCTGCTGCGGGACGCCCGTGAGGGTCTCCTCTTCGTCCTGCGCCACCCTGTGCTGCGCGCGGGGCTGGCGTGCACGACCACCATCAACTTCTTCACCTTCCTCGCCGGCACCGGCATGGTCGTGCTCTTCGCCGACCGGGAGCTCCATCTCTCCCCGGGAGCCATCGGGTTGACGCTCGGCGTCGGAGCGACCGGGTCCCTCCTCGGAGCGCTCACCGCGCCGTGGCTGTCCCGCCGGGTCGGGGTGGGGCGGTGCGTCGCGGTCGGAGCCGTACTGTTCCCGGCGCCCTTCGCCCTGGCCGCGGTCGCGGGCGGACCGGCGTGGGCCGGTGTCGTGCTCCTGGGCGCGGCCCAGTTCCTGGTGGGTCTCGGGGTGATGTGGTTCGACGTGCCCCTCAACTCCCTTCAGGCCGCGGTCACTCCGGACGCCCTGCGCAGCCGGGTCGTGGGCGCCTACAGCACCCTCAACTACGGCGTGCGCCCCCTCGGCGCGATCGCAGGAGGAGCACTCGCCACGACCGTCGGCCTCAGGACGACCCTGGTCGTGGTCGCCGTGGGCGGAGTCCTCTCGGTGCTGTGGCTGCTGCCCTCGCCGATCCCGGGCATCCGCCGGCTGACCGACACCGAGGAAGGGCCGGCGGCGGAACTGGCCGAGGACACCGCCACCGGTTCTGAGGGCGTCCGAGCGGCCTGAATATTCGCAGCGAGGTGTCTGCCCGCGACCGTAGGGTGATCGGCGGACGACCGGGGGAGGGGCGTGACGTACGAAGCACAGCGGGACGACGGTCCGGACAGCCGTACGCTTCCGGGGACGCGGCCCCTTTGGCGGCAGCGCGACTTCGCCGTCTTCTGGGCCGCCCAGACCCTCTCCGTCCTCGGTGACTCCTTCGCCCTGATCGCCCTGCCCCTGCTGGTCCTTGAGGCGACCGGGTCCGTCGCCCGCATGGGGTTGCTGACGGCGGTGGGCGGTGCGGCCTCTGTCGCAGCGGCCGTGTTCGCGGGGGTCGTGGTGGACCGGGTCGACCGGCGACGGCTGCTCATCGGCTGCGACCTCGTGCGGATGGTGCTGTACGGGGTGATCCCGGTGGTGTGGCTCCTCGGGCCGAAGGTGTGGCTGCTCTACGCGGTCCTGCCGGTGTGCGAGGCCGTCGGGATGCTGTTCGCCGTCGGGTACGTCACGGTCGTCCGGAGCCTCGTCGGCACCGGTCAACTCACCGAGGCCAACGGTCGGTTGAACGCCACCGCCGCCGCGGCCGGAGTGCTGGGCCCGGTGTGCGCGGGCGTCGTGGCGGCCTGGACGGGCCCCGCCACCGCGGTCGGTGTGGACGCGGCCAGCTTCGGGGTGTCGGCGCTCTGCACGGCCTTCGTGCGTTTCCGGCCCCGCCCCGCCGTACCGTCCGAACGCACCGGGCTGTGGCGGGATGTGCGCACCGGAGCGGCCTTCCTGCGCCGGCAGCCGGTGCTGCGCTCGCTCACCGTGCTGCTGTTCGTTTTCAGCTTCCTCACCCTCGGCCTCAACGACCTGGTGATCTACCACCTCAAGCACGACCTCGGCCACGACGACGGCACGGTCGGCACCGTCCTGGCCGTGGGCGCCCTCGGCACCATCACGGGAGCGCTGCTGGTGGCCCGGCTCCGCCGCTGGTTGGGCTTCGGCGCGGTCTGGACCGGCTCCGTCGCGCTGTGCGGCCTCGCCTTCGCCGGCATCGCCCGCGCCGACGACATCCCCGTCGTCGCCCTCCTGAGCGCCCTCTTTCTCGCCGGCGGCGGCATGGCGGGCACCTGCTCCATGTCCCTGCGCCAGGAGATCACCCCCGAACCCCTCCTGGGCCGCGTCACCTCGGCGTTCTGGACCCTCCACTACGCGGCCGCCCCGCTCGGCGCGGCCACCCTCACCTGGGCGGCGGAACACCAGGGCACGGCCCCGGTGGGCCTGGCGGCGGGCGCCTGCTGCGTACTGGTCGCGGCGGCAGCCCTGGTCACCCCGATCCGCCGGGCCTGAGCGGGCGGGGCGGTCACACGCGGGGCCGGTTCAACAGCCGGGACAGCACGATGGCGCTCTCGGTCCGTTCGACCGGAGTGGTGGCACGCACGCGTTGGATGGCCTGTTCGAGGTGGGTGATGTCCCTGGCGAGCATGTGGACGACGGCGTCGGCGGCGCCGGAGACGGTGCAGGCCTCGACGACCTCGGGGATGTTCTCCAGGGCTCGGCGCAGTTCGGCGGGGGTGGGGTTGCCGGTGCAGTAGACCTCGACGAAGGCCTCGGTGTGCCAGGCCAGCGCCTGAGGGTCGACGAGGGCGGTGAAACCGCGGATCGCGCCGGTGGCCACCAGGCGGTCGAGACGCCGTTTGGCGGCGGACGCGGACAGTCCGGCCGCCTTGCCGATCTCGGCGTACGTGGCACGTGCGTCGTGCAGCACGCAGCGGATGATCGCTTCGTCGATGGCGTCCATGACCTCACTCCAGACGTCGGAGCCCGTGGCGGTGGCGGTGGTGGTGGTAGCGGTGGCCGTGGCCGTGGCGCAAGAATCCGCCGTGGGCCCGCTGACATTGCAAGAAATCAACAGGGGATAGCAGCAAATGGCGATTGCTTGCGCCGATTCCTCGAACATAGTCTCCGGCTTGTCCTGATGTCACGTGGGAGCAGGGGTGGGATGACAGCAAGCCTGAGCGGTGTGGAAGCCACGGCACTGGCCGCGGTGGACGAGGCGGCCATCGCCCGGTTGCTGCTGGAGCTCCTCGCCGTTCCGAGCGTGACGGGGACCGCCGCGGAGTCCGAACTCCAGCACGTCCTGGCCCGGCACCTGGAGCGGATGGACCTCGAGGTCGACCTGTGGTCCATGGACCTGCCCGAGCTACGGGCCCACCCGGACTTCCCCGGCAGCGAGGCCCCGCGCACGGACGCGTGGGGCCTGGTGGGCGGTACGCGGCCGCAGGGTGACGGGCCGACCCTGGTCCTCCAGGGGCACGTCGACGTCGTCCCGCACGGGGACCTGTCGCGATGGGAGGGCGACCCGTTCCGTCCCCGGGTCACCGGGGACGTGGTGCACGCACGGGGGGCGTGCGACATGAAGGCGGGGGTGGTGGCGATACTCGCCGCCCTGGCCGCGATACGGGCGGCGGGCACCAGGCTGCGCGGCCAGGTGTCCGCGCACTTCGTCGTCAGCGAGGAGGACGGCGGCCTCGGCGCCTTCGGCACCCTCCAGCGCGGCCACACCGGTGACGCCTGCATCATCACCGAGCCGACCAGCGGCGCGCTCATGACCGCGAACGCCGGCGCCCTGACCTTCCGCATCCAGGTGCCCGGCCGGGCCACGCACGGCAGCACCCGGTACGTGGGAGTGAGCGCGATCGACGCCTACCTGCCCATCCACCGCGCGCTCGCCCGCCTGGAAAGCCGCCGCAACGCCGACGCCGACCCGCTCATGTCCGACTACCCCATCCCGTACCCGCTGTCCGTCGGCACCGTCCACTCCGGAGACTGGGCCAGCAGCGTGCCCGACCTGCTCGTGGCCGAAGGAAGACTGGGCGTCCGGCTGGGCGAGGACCCGGCGCGGGCACGCGCCGAACTGGAGGCGTGCGTGGCCGAAGCCTGCGCGGCCGACCCCTGGCTGCGCTCCCACCCCGCCACGGTGACGTGGCCCGGCGGACAGTTCGCCAGCGGACGCCTCCCGGCCGGCCACCCGCTCGCGACCCGGGTAGCCGACGCACACGCCACCGTCACGGGCGGCCCACGCCCAGCCGAGCGAGGCGCCCCCTACGGCAGCGACCTGCGCCTGTACTCCGCAGCGGGCATCCCCACCCTGCAGTACGGCCCCGGCGACGTCCGCCACGCCCACGGCCCCCAGGAACAGGTCCGCGTGAGCGAGATCGTCACCGTCACGAGGGCCCTGATACTCACCACACTGCGCACACTCGGCACCAAGCGGTAGCCCCCGGCGGGCGGCGCGTAAGGTCGAGGGCCCAGAAATCACGCCGGGCCGCCGACCCCGGCGCCCTACTACCTCACCCGCTTGGCGAGACGGGTTCGTCCAGCCCGGTCGATTCGGTCGGGTCCGGCCTGCCGGCGTTCCTCGGCGAACTTGTCCCAGTCCTCAGGCCGCACCACCAGCAGCGTGTCGCTGCCGGGTACGACGACCACTCCTCCGAAAGGCAGGTCCCCCGCGAACCACACGCCGTCTTCAGCACCCTCCGGCCAGCGGTGCCGCTCCAGGACGTCCACAGCCCGCATGAGCGGCGACCTTCCGCGCTCGTCAGCCTTGACCCGCACCGTGAAGACCGTGCCGTACTTCGTCCGGCTCTCACTCTTCTTGGACATACCCGAGCGGAAATCGAGGGGGTACTCCCTCAACACCCGCCTGCACCTGCCGAGTGACAGAAGCGCAAAGGGAAACCTGTAGGCCATCAGGACAAACCCCCAGGACCCCCGCCACGGTCAGCACGGCGAGCACGGGCGAGTCCCAGGTCCCCGTCCCGGACAGCACCACCGGTGTCGCACTCAGCGCCCCGAAGATGACGAGACGGAGCAGAAAGCCCTGAACCAGAAGGACGTAGTTGCGCTTCAGCAGTCGGTCCACCTCCGCGGCTCCGGGTGGACTCGTGGCCCCAAGAGTGCCTGACATCAGCTTTCCTTCCAGCTCGACCACGGCCACGGCCACGGATCATCCGAAGGGGTTCCTCACCTCGGCAAGGACATCGCTCCCCTCCTAAGGCCGATGGATGTGCCGTTGCCGCAGCCGATGGTGAGGGTCATCCGTTGATCCCCGCATAATGCCGAAGGCTCCACCGCCACAGCACCCGGGATCCCAGATACGCCGCCACCCCCACCAGCGGTGACAGGGCCGCCAGCCAGTACGGGGCGCCCGTGTCGTGGGCGTGGCCCGTCAGGACTGCTGCGGGGAAGTAGGCCACGAAGGCGAGGGGGAGGCCGTAGGTGAGGAGGCCGCCCACTGCTTTCGGGAGGACGTTCAGGGGGTAGCTGCCGAAGGTGCCGAGGAGTTCCTCCAGCCAGCGGCTCCAGTAGTCGGCCGCCGGGAAGCGCAGGGCCGCGCAGGTGACCGCCGTGAACAGGGCCGCCTCCAGGAACATGCCGCCGATGATCGCCGCGATGAGGTAGGAGACCCGGCCCGGCGTCCAGTCCAGCTGGCTGCGGCTCAGGGCGCCGACCATCAGGCCCACCGCCACGGTGAGGTCGCCGATCGCGTTCGTCGGGAAGAACTCCAGCTGGAGCTGGCGGTGCACCGGCATCGGGCGGGTCAGGTAGATGTCGATCCTGCCCTCCTGGATCTGCCGGCCGGAGCCGTGCACCCGGCCCAGGAACAGGACGAACAGGCCGTGGGCGAGCATCCGTGTCGCCGGGATCAGCAGGACCTCCGAACTGTCCCACCCGCCCATCCCGGTGAACCGGGTCAGCAGCACCGTGGCGAACACGATCACCGACACCTGCCAGATCGCGCCGATCGCGATCATCAGCAGGAACTCGGTCCGGTACTCCAGCTGCGCACGGAAGTTGAGACGCGTGACGCGCCACGCGATTCGCACTGCGTTCATCAGCCTCAGCCTCCCTGGGACATGACACGGCGGGCGGCACGCCGCCACAGGAAACGGGTGAACAGGGTGAGTGCAACGGCCCACCCGGCCTGGATCGCCAGCTGCGCGCCGGCGTCCGACAGTGGGATGCGGCCGATGTAGATCGACAGCGGCACGCTCAACGTGGCCTGGAACGGCAGGAATCCGCTCAGCGTGATGAACCAGTCCGGGAAGAACCACAGCGGCGCGTACACACCGGACAGCAGGTTCTGCGCGAAGATCAGGATCAGCATCGCCGCGTTGTTGCGGACCGTCCAGAAGCACAACTGGTCCAGCAGCAGCATGACGTTGTACAGGACCACCTGGCCGAGGAGGAGGCTCAGCGCGAACACCCCGGCCACAGCGGCCGACTTGGGCGGGTCCACCACCCCCGCTGCGAGACAGACCAGATAGCCGCCGAGCGCCCACGCGAAGCCGTACACCTGCTCGCCCAGCGCCCGCAGGGCGTGGTAGCGCTGCGGCGGCAGCGGGCGCAGGTACCAGTAGACGATCGTGCCGAAGTGCATGTGCTGGAGCACGGTGTCGCGGCCCGCGTACTGGTCCAACTCCCGCAGCCGGGAGGCCAGTACGGCGAGGACGGCGTAGGTGACCGCCTGGCCCTCGGAGAGGCCCGCGGTGGTGCCGGCGTGGGAGTACAGGCCGTGCCACAGGGACGCCACCAGGATCACCTGGACGACCAGGCGGACCAGCACGGCGGTCATCCGGGGCGGCGCGTGCAGCTCACCGAGCGGGGTGACGCGCGCGGCGCGCCAGGCATGCAGAACGGCCACCTCAGACCGCCTCCACGTGCACGTACGCCGCCCGCATCACGTCTTCCAGGTCGGCCTCGTCGATGGCGACACCCGTCACCTCGTACCGCTCGATGACCGCCTTCAGCGCCTGGTGCACGGTGGGGGAGTCCGGCCCCTCGGGCCCGAAGACCACCTGCGGTCCGTCCTTCTTCAGTACGGCGATCCCGGGCAGCGGCGAGACCTCCGTGTGCGCGTCCGCGAGCGTCGCCCTGACCTGCCAGGTCGAGCCGAACTTGCGGCGGATCTCGTCGAGGCTGCCGTCGAGGACCAGTCGGCCGTGGTTGATCAGGACGACCCGCTCGGCGAGCCGCTCCACCTCGGTCATGTCGTGGGTGGTCAGCAGGACCGTACGGCCCCGCTCCTCGACCTGGTGGCGCAGGAACTCCCGCACCTGCTCCTTGACCACCACGTCCATGCCGATGGTCGGCTCGTCGAGGAAGACCACCGGCGGGTCGTGCAGCAGCGCGGCCGCCAGGTCGCAGCGCACCCGCTGGCCGAGCGAGAGATGGCGGACCCGGGTGTCCCAGAACGTGGACAGCTCCAGGATGGCGTCGAACTCCGCGAGGCGCGCGGCGTGTTCGGCCTTCGGCACCTCGTAGATGTCCCGGAGGATCGAGAACGACTCCCGCACCGGCAGGTCCCACCACAGCTGGGTGCGCTGGCCGAAGACCGCGCCGATGTTACGGGCGTTGCGTTCCCGTTCCTGGTACGGCACCACGCCCGCCACCCGGGCCTCGCCCGAGGTGGGCGTGAGGATGCCGGTGAGCATCTTGATGGTGGTGGACTTGCCCGCGCCGTTCGGGCCCAGCAGGGCGAGGAGTTCGCCGGGCGCCACGTCGAAGGTGATGTCCGAGACCGCGTGCTTGGCGACCCGCTCGGGGTTGACCAGGGAGCGCAGGGTGCCGGCGAGGCCGGGGCGGCGGACGGTGGTGTGGAAGGTGCGGGACAGGCCGCGGACCTCGATGCTTCCGGGCATGCTGTGAACTCCGTTGCTGGGAACAAGAGTTGCGGCCGGCCGGCTTGGAGGGCCGACCGGCCGCGGGTACACCATGACCGTCCCAGAATGTCGATCAATCGGGCAATGGATTAATCGATCCTTGAATTGGACTAATCGATCACCCGGAGGTCACCCCGAGATCTCCGAGAAGACGAACGAGAACTCCGCCGGCTCGGCGAGCAGGTGGTACTGCGGCAGCACACCCGGACCGCAGGACGCGGTACCGATGCCGTGGTGGCGGTGGTCCAGGTTGACCCACACCGTCTCGCCGGCCGTGAGGTCCGTCAGGTGCGTCGCCGCGTCCAGCTGCTCGGTCGTCCAGCGCCGGGCCGTGAAGGAGAACTCCGGGTCGCCCTCGATCCTGAGGCCGCCCAGCTCCACCCAGCGCACGTCGGCGCGGGCGCCGTTCTCCTGCGGGCGCAGGTACGGCGTCTGGAGCTCGTCCACGCTCGCGCTCCAGCGGCCGACCATGGAGGCCGCCCGGGTGTCCGGGTACGCCTCGCCGGGACCGCCGCCGAACCAGCGCACCTCGTCGGCCGCGGACAGCCCGAGCCGTACGCCGAGCCGGGGCAGCGGCACCTTCCACTCGCCCTCGGGCGTCACGGACACGGTCAGCTTCAACCGCGAGCCGTCCGAGGTCCACCGGTACTCGGCGGCCAGGCCCACCTCGCGGGCGGCGGGCGCCACCCGGGTGCGGACGACCAGTGCCTGGGACTCCAGCTCCACCCCGACCAGGCGGTGCCGCATCCGGTGCAGGCCCAGGGTCCGCCACAGCGTGCTGTAGCGCAGCCCGGACTTCCACTCGGTGCCGTCGTCGTTGTCGGTCGTCGCCCGCCACACGTCCAGCCGCGGGTTCTCGACGGCGACCCCGCCGATCGTCCGCAGCGCGCCGGTACGGGCGTCGAAGGCGGCCGGGCCGAGCGTGATCAGCCGCTCACCGCGCTCCGGCCGGGCGGAGGGTGCGACGGAGGGCCGTACCCCCGAGGAAGCGGGGAACTGTCCCCACGCGATGACGTGGTCCTTCGGCGCCCAGGCGGTGTCGGCCGCGAGGAGCGCCCGTACGGTCCACTGCGCCTCCCCGGAGGCGTGCGCGGGCGGCTCGGGCAGCTTCACCTCGGCCGACTCCCCGGGTGCCAGCGCGGGCACCGCCAGCGTGCCCGCCTCGACCGTCTCGCCGTCCACCTGGTACGACCACTCGAAGGCGAGGCCGGACAGGTCGGCGAAGTCGTACTTGTTCGTCACCCGGACCGTGCCGTCGGTGCCCTCGAAGGACACCGGCTCGATGACCTTCTTGTACTCCAGGAGGCCGGGGGAGGGCGTGCGGTCCGGGAAGATCAGGCCGTCGCAGACGAAGTTGCCGTCGTGCAGCTCCTCGCCGAAGTCGCCGCCGTAGGCGTAGCCCAGCTCCGGGTGCCTGACACCGTGGTCGATCCACTCCCAGATGAAGCCGCCCTGGAGCCGCTCGTACTTCTCGAAGAGCTCCTGGTAGTCGGCGATGCCGCCGGGTCCGTTGCCCATGGCGTGGCCGTACTCGCACTGGATGAACGGCAGCTCGCGGCGCCCGAGGGTGCCGCCGTCCAGCTTCCTGCCGATCTGCTCGACCTCGGCGTGGTCGGCGTACATGCGGGAGTAGACGTCGGTGTCCCGGCTGTTCCAGTCGCCCTCGTAGTGGACGAGCCTTTCAGGGTCCCGTTCGTGGATCCACTCGGCCATCGCGGTCAGGCCGCGGCCGGTGCCGGCCTCGTTGCCCAGCGACCAGAACACGATCGAGGGGTGGTTCTTGTCCCGCTCGACCATGCGGGCCGCGCGGTCCAGGAGGGCCGGGGTCCAGCGGTCGTCGTCGACGGGATTGTCCCGCCACTCCTGCTCGGTGAAGCCGTGGGTCTCCAGGTCGCACTCGTCGATGACCCACAGGCCGTACTCGTCGCACAGGTCCAGGAAGGCCGGGTGCGGCGGGTAGTGCGAGGTGCGCACGGCGTTGATGTTGTGCCGCTTCATCAGCAGCACGTCCTCGCGCATGGTCGCGAGGTCGAGCGTACGGCCCTTCTCCGGGTGCCACTCGTGCCGGTTGACGCCCTTGAACAGGACCGCCTTGCCGTTGACCTTGATCAGGCCGTCCTCGAGCACGACCGTACGGAAGCCGATCCTGAGCGGGATCCGCTCGCCCTCCGTGACCAGCTCGCCGTCGTAGAGCCGGGGGCTCTCGGCGCTCCACGGCGCCACCAGGGCCGTGATGGACTCACCGGTCGCGACATCGATGTCGAGGGCGGGCACCAGCACCCGCCCGTCGACGTCGGAGTCGACGCGCAGGGTGCCCTCGCCCGTGACGTGGTCGTAGGAGGCGTGCACGAAGAAGTCCAGGGCGCTGCCCGCCGGGCGGTGCAGCAGGGTCACCTCACGGAAGATGCCCGGCAGCCACCACTGGTCCTGGTCCTCCAGGTAGGACCCGGCCGACCACTGGTGCACCCGGACCGCGAGGACGTTGCCCTTCGGCTTCAGCAGATGGCCCACGGCGAACTCGTGCGCGAGCCGGGAGCCCTTGAACTCGCCGATGTCCGTGCCGTTGAGCCAGACCCGGGCGCACGACTCCACGCCGTCGAACCGGACGACGGCGCCCCCGTCCGAGGGCCAGTCCTCCGGCAGGTCGAAGACGCGCAGGTGGTCGCCGGTCGGGTTCTCCGTCGGCACGTGCGGCGGGTCCACCGGGAACGGGTAGAGGTGGTTGGTGTAGATCGGCAGCCCGAAGGCGCCGTCGCCCTGGAGGACCCAGTGCCCGGGGACCGCGACCTCGGCCCAGCCGGCGGCGTCGTATCCCTCCTCGGCGAAGGATTCGTCCTCGGCGTCGGCGGTCGCCGACAGGCGGAAGCGCCAGGTGCCGTCGAGGGACAGGGTCTTCGCGTCGGAGGAGGCGTACCAGGCGCGGGGCGGGAGGGCCCCGCTGCCGGGTGAGACGTCCTCGACGTAGTCGACGGCCGGGGTCGTGCGGAAAGACATCGGTCTCCAGGTCTTGAGAGAGGGGCCTCAGCCCTTGATGCCGGTCTGCGCGATCCCCTGGACCAGCCAGCGCTGGAGGAAGAGGAACACGAACACCAGGGGCAGGATGGAAATGGCCGTGGCCATGAAGATCAGGTGGAAGTTGACGGTCTGGTTGGTCATGAAGGAGGAGAGCGCGATCTGGACCGTCCAGGAGCTCGGGTCCTGGCCGATGACCAGGGGCCACAGGAAGGAGTTCCAGGCGCTGATGAACGTGATCGTGGCGATGGCCGCGAAGAAGTTCAGCGAGTTGGGTACGACGATCCGCCAGTACGCGCCCCAGTAGCCGAGCCCGTCCACGCGTGCCGCCTCCTCCAGCTCCTTCGGGAATCCCAGGAAGTACTGCCGGAACAAGAAGCAGGTGAAACCGCTGAACAGACCCGGGATGATCAGGCCACGATACGTGTCCACCCAGCCCAGGGAGGAGACCAGGACGAAGCTCGGGACGAAGGTCACGGCCGTCGGGACCATCAGGGTGGCGAGGACGGCGTAGAAGACCTTGTTGGCGTGCCTGTAGGGGATGCGGGCCAGGCCGTAGCCGGCCAGCGAGCAGACCAGGAGGGTGCCCGCGGTGGTCGAGACGGCGACGACCAGCGAGTTCACCATGGAGCGGCCGAACTCGACCGTGGGGTCGTTGAACAGCTCGGAGATGTTGCCCCACTGGAAGGAGGGCAGCACCTTCCAGTTCTCGCCGGTGATCTCCAGGTCCGTGGACAGGGCGTTGCGGAAGATCAGGTAGAACGGGATCAGGAACAGCACGGCGGCGACGCCCACGGCGATGTACAGCCCCGTGTTGCCGAAGACGCCCCGGCCCTTGTCGCGCTGCTTGCCGGCCGGAGGAGTGGTGGTGGTCACTTGGAGTCCTCCCCCCTTCCGAAGCCCATGAACTTGCCCTGGATCAGGGTGACGAGGCAGATCAGCAGCGACAGGATGACCGCGCCGGCGCTGCCCGCGCCGTAGTCCTGGCTGGTGCCGAGGGCGGTCTTGTAGAGCTCCATGAGCGGGGTCTGGGCCCAGGTCGCCTTCTGCCCGATGATGTTGAAGAACTCGTCGAACGCCTGGTAGGCCGCGATGAGCAGCAGCAGGATCACGGCGGTCGAGGTGGCGCGCAGCTGCGGCAGCGTGATGTACCGGAAGGTCTGCCAGCCCGGCTTGGCGCCGTCGATGGCGGCGGCCTCGTACAGCTCGGCCGGGATGTTCTGGAGCGCGGCCAGGAACAGGATCATGTAGAACCCGGCCTGGATCCACAGCCGCAGGGTCACGATGACCAGCCAGTACCAGGGCGGGCTGGGGTTGGCCAGGTAGGCGATGTTGTCCACGCCGAACCAGCCGAGGACGGTGTTCATGAGGCCGAAGCGGACACCGCTGAAGATGGACATCTTCCAGATCAGCGCGGCGGCCACGTAGGACACGGCGGTCGGCAGGAAGAACACCGAGCGGAAGAACGCCCGCATGAACCGCAGCCGGTTGACCAGCAGCGCGAGCCCCAGCGAGAGCGCCCAGGTGGTCGGCACGATGAACGCGGCGAACACGGTGAACGTCAGCAGGGAGTCCGGGAACTCGCTGTTGGTCAGGATCTGCGTGTAGTTGTCGAAGCCGACGAACTTGCTCGGCGTCACGGTGTACCGCGCGTCGAAGAAGCTGAGCCAGATGCTCCAGAAGATCGGCACGAAGACGAAGATCACCAGGCCGATGAGGAACGGCCCGGTGAAGAGCCAGAAGTTGACGGTCGCGTTGCCCCGCAGGCCCCGCCGCGGCCGGGCCGGGGAGGCCTTGGCCGGGGCGGGCTGGGCGACCCCGCGCGTGGTGGTGGTCGACATGACGTGTACTTCCCGGCGGCCTAACCGAACAGCTTCTTGAGCTCGACGTTGACCTTCTTGTCGCAGGTGTCGAGCGCCGCCTCCGGGTTGCCGTTCTTACGGACGGAGGACGAGATCACCTCGGCGAACGCGGTCTGCATCGTCTGGTCGTAGGCGATGTTGTCGAAGTGGCCGTAGTCGGTGAAGAGCTTCACGCCCTCGGCCGGCAGGCCCGACTTCAGCTTGGTGGCGGACTCGGCGATGGAGGTGCGCGGCGGGATGTGGAAGCCGTACGAGGTCGCCCAGTCCTCCTGGTACTGCTTCTGGTCGATCCACAGCCACTTGACGTATTCCTTGGCGGCCTCGACGTTCTTGCCCTTGGCGTTGACGAAGATCGACCAGCCGCCGTTGTAGACGGACTGCTTGCCCGCGGACCCGATCTTCGGGAACGGGAAGATGCCGAGGTCGTCGCCGAGCGCCTGCTGCATGGCCGGCATGGACCACATGCCGCCCCACTGCATGGCGCACAGGCCCTGGTTCAGCGAGGACGGGTCCCAGAAGTCGGTCGGGGCGTCCAGGAGCACGTTGCCGCTGGTGAACAGCTGGCGCAGCTTCTTGAGGCCCTCGACGACGCCGTCCGTGTGGTAGGCGATCTCGTTCTTCTCGTTGATCGTGTCGGCGCCGGCGGACCAGATGATGACGTTCTGGATCGCGGTGAAGTCGTTGCCGAGGAACGCGCCCTTGACCTTGCCGGTGGTGAGCTTGGCGGCGGCCTCGATCAGCTCGTCGAGGGTGGTGGGCACCTCGACCTTGGCCTTCTCGAACATCGACTTGCGGTAGTAGAAGAACTGCGGGTCGTCGATCATGCGTATCCCGTAGATCTTCCCGTCGACCGTGTGGGACTTGATGTCGTTCGGGTTGAAGTCGTCCTTGACCGGGTCGATCAGGTCGGTCAGGTCGGCCACCTGGCCGCTCTTGACGAGCTGGAGCTGCGGGTGGAACTCGAAGACGTCGGGCGCCTTCTTGGTGAGCAGGGCCGCGAAGAGGGCGGACTCGAAGTTGTTGCCGGTGATCCAGTTGGTGCTGACGTCGGCCTTCTTGTACGCCGCCGCGTACCGCTTGATGGCCTGCTCGGTGCCCGCCTCGCCGTAGGCGTGGAAGTACTGGGTCAGGGCGGTGCCCGAACCCGAGCCGCCTCCACGGCCGTTGTTGCCGCCGCACGCGGCCAGTCCGCCGGCGGCGGCCAGACCCATCGCGGCCTGCAGAACGTTTCGACGGTTCCAGTTGATGTTGCTCGATGCCGACATGCTGACGTCCTTGTCTCGAATACGGCTTGCGGCTCTGCGCCTTGGCTCTGCGGCTCAGTGCCAGGTGGCTCAAATGCTGTAGCGGTGCGGGGACGTTAACCTTCGGCTAAGGCTTCGGCAAGGGGTTGGACGAAGTCTGTACGAAGCGTTGTAAGCGTTCGGGATACCGGACGCTCGGGGGTCACGGGCCGCCGCACCAGCGGCCCGCAACCCCTTTGCGGATGGGATGTGTTACTGCCTGGACCAGGCCTGGTTGGCCCCGCCGTTGCAGGTCCACAGGCCGACCTTGCTGCCGTCGGCGGTGGCTTGTCCGCCGACGTCCAGGCACTGGCCGGACGCCTCGCTGACGACCTGGCCGTTGGAGTTCAGCAGCCATCGCCGGCTGCCGTCAGGGGTGGGCTCGGGGCTTGTCACGAGCCCCGAACTCCCCGCTGTCAGATAGCCGTTCACGCCCTTCAGGCGGCCCTTCGCGTCGTACGACCACACCTGCTCGGCGCCGCCGGTGCAGCTGCTGATCGCCGCCCCCGAGGGGTCCGCGGTCAGGCACTTGCCGGACTGCCTGCCCTGGAGCGCGCCGGTGACCGCCGACGTGCCGTGGCCCTTCTGGTCGAGGACGTACGTCGTGATGGACCGGGCCGGCAGGGTCGCCGACGCCGTGCCGCCCTTGACCGCGGGCTTGGCGACGTTCGCCCAGCTCTCGGTCGCCGAGGTCCGCACGGCCTTGCTCGCGCGCACCGGCGCCTTGCCGTTGAAGTGCAACTGGAGTGCGGTGTCGGTGGTGTTGTGGTTGTTGACCACCACCACCCACTTGCCGTGGTCGTCGTAGGTGGACACCTCGACGCCGGCCGGCACCCCGGTCACGTTGTGGGCGACCGAGCCGGGCCGGACGAACTTGCTGTACTGGCCCAGCGCGTAGTAGCGCTTGGTGAAGTACAGGGTCTGGTTGCCGTTGGTGGCGTAGTCCGGGTCGTAGTAGATCAGACCGTCGTTCCAGCCCTCGCTGTTGCGGGCCAGCGGATCGCTGCCGATCATCTCCGACAGGGCCACCCACCACTGGAACGCCGAGTCGTGCGCGGTCGCGAAGTCCTTGTAGATGATCCGGGACAGGTTCAGACCGCCGTCGATCGTGGGGTCGTACTCCTGCGCCCAGCCCGTGCCGCCGTTGCCGAAGCAGCAGATCTCCGTGGACCAGGACTGCTTGCCGACCGACCTGGACGTCTCGTAGATCTTCGCGCGCTGGTCGTCGCCCGGGTTGTTGTACGTGTGGTGGGCGAGCTTGTCGACGTACTGGGCGGTGCCCGGCTGCGAGATCCACTGCGGGACCTCGGTGTTGAAGTTCACCGTGGAGCTGGACTCGTCCGCGATGATCCCGGTCCGCTGGTGCCGGGCCTGCTGCTCGGCGCCCAACGCCCGCACGATGTCGTCGCGTTGGTCGACCGGGACCAGCATGCCCTCCTGGCCGCAGTCACCGAAGCTGTTGGTCGGCTCGTTGAAGGGGCTGATGTAGTCGAACTTCACGCCCTGCTTCGCGAAGTGGGCGGTGACGTCGGCGACGTACTTCGCGTAGTCCTGGGTGTTCTCCGCCTTCAGATAGCCGCCGCAGCTCAGGCCGTTGGTCTTCCACTGCGCCGGCGCGCTGTTGACGAAGGCGATCAGGTCCTTGACCCCGTACCTGGCGGCCGCGTACAGGAACGTGCGGCCCGCCTTGTCCTTGCTCCAGTCGTACGACCCGTCGTCGGTCAGGAAGTCCTCGGGAGCGCGCGGCGCGTAGGTCACACCGGTGCCGCCACCGCCGATGTTGTAGCGGTAACTGCTGAGGGCCAGGCCGTCCTTGGAGAACAGCAGCTTCGCCACCCGGGCCTGGACCTTCGGGTCGAAGTTCTTCAGGTCGTTGACCCACCAGGCGCCCGAGGCACCGATGTTGTCGATGGTCTGGGCGGCGTGCGGGGACACCTCGGCCACCGTGGGGGTGGCGGCCGAAGCGGGCGGGGCGGATATCAGGGGACCGGCGACGGCCAGCGCGGCTGCGGCTGTCAGCAGGGCCGATCTCCTGCGGTGGGGGTGAGTCACGTGCATCCCTTCCGTCGTCATGAAGGCGGTGCTGTGTACGGCTACTGGCGAGCGTTGTGAGCCTTGCTCGGCACAGGGGTGGTGCGCTTTGTTGCGGACCTCTGCCCGACCGACTGGAGCGCCCCTTCGAGTGCGAACGTCGCCGCGCCCAGGCACACCGGGTCCGTGGGGATCGGGGAGAGGACGATCTCGGTGGCGGCCATCGGCCGGGGCAGCGCGTGCCGGGCGACGGCCTCGCGCACCTCCGCGACCAGGGGCTCGCCGAGCGCGGCCGCGACCCAGCTGGCGAGCACGACCACCTCGGGGTTGAACAGGTTGACCAGGTGCGCGATGGAGGCGCCGAGGTAACGGGCGGTGTGCCGGACCACCTCGACCGCCACCGGGTCCTGGGTGAGCATCCCCCGGGCGAGTGCCGCGACGGTGGCCGTCTGGTCGCCCGGGTGCAGCAGTTCGCTGTCCGGGCTCAGCTCCCGCAGGTTCAGCATGATCCCGGGGGCGCCCACGTACGACTCCACGCAGCCGTGGTTGCCGCACCGGCACAGGCGTCCGTCCAGGACGATCGTGTTGTGGCCCCACTCGCCCGCGCTGTTGGAGACACCGCGGTGCAGCGCCCCGCCCAGGATCAGTCCGGCGCCGACGCCGGTACCGAGGTTGACCACCACGGCGTTGACGCTGCCGCGCGCAGCCCCGAACCACAGCTCGGCCACCGCGGAGGCGCGCAGCGGGTTGTCCAGGTACAGCGGGTAGGCGATGTACTCGGAGAGCAGGTCGAGGAGCGGCACGTCGTGCCAGTCCCAGTTGGGCGCGTACTCGGAGATGCCGGTCGCGCGGTCCACCTGGCCCGGCACGCTGACGCCGACACCGAGCACGCGGGCGCCCTCGATGCCGGCCTGCGCGACCACCGAGCCGACGGCGGCGGCGACATGCGCGACCACCTGCTCGGGCAGGCTCTCGCCGGGGCGGACGTCCTCCTCGGCGCGGGCCAGGACGTTCAGCGCGAGGTCGAACAGCTCGACATGGACGTACGTCTCCGCGATGTCCACGCCGATCAACGCGCCCCCCGACGCGTTGACGGCCACGAGCCCCCTGGGACGCCCGCCGGCCGACTCCTCGAACCCGACCTCCGTGATCATGCGCAGGTCGAGCAGCTCGCCCACGAGCGTGGCGACGGTGGCCAGGCTCAGCCCGGTGGCCGCCGCCAGCTCCTGCCGGGAGGTGGGCGACTCGGCGATGATCTGGCGCAGCACCTCGTAGCGGTTCGCGGTGCGGATGTCACGTGAAGTGCGCTTCACCAGGGCCGACCCCCATCCCTTCAGCTCGGGCCGGGACGACAGTGGCACCGGCGCGGCGCAAGGCTATGGTCTGCGGGGGACTTTGTACAAGGGGTTAGGAAAGGGGTTTTACAAAGTCAGTCGGCGAGTACGGCCCGGACGAAGGCGTTGGCGAATTTTGCCCCGGGGTCCAGCTCGCGCGCCAGCTCGCGGAAATCACCGAGCCGCGGGTAGCGCCCGCGCAGCGCGTCCGCCGGCGTGGTGAAGACCTTCCCCCAGTGCGGCCGGGCGTCGAACGGGTCCAGAACCTCCTCCAGTCGGCGCACCACCGGGAGCACGGCCGCGGTGTCCTCGATCCACGTGAAGTGCAGGGCCACCGTGTCCCGTCCGTAGGAGGGGCTCAGCCACTGCTCGTCGGCGGCCACGGTCCGCACCTCGCAGATCTGGAGCACCCCGGCGACCGTCTCCCGGATGCCGTCGACCGCGTGCAGCGCGTCGAGGGCGTGCTCGCGCGGCAGCAGGTACTCCGACTGGAGCTCCGCCCCGCTGCTCGGCGTGAACTCGGCGCGGAAGTGCGGCAGTCGGTCGTGCCAGGGCCCCCGCACCCCCGACTGCTCGGTGCAGTTGACCGCGGGCATCCCCGGCACCGGGTGCATCTTCTCCGTGGCGGGCGCGGCCCACGGGAAGTCCGCGAGCGGCTGGTCCGTGCGCCGCTTGACCCACACCTGCCGGAAACCGGGCGCCCGCCAGTCGGTGAACAGGCTGACGCTGTACGCCGTCGACATCACCGCCCCGAAGGCCGCCGAGTCCAGCCCGGCGAGGGGGAGTTCGGTGAAGACGTACTGCTCGACGTCGAAGGCCGGCACCAGGTCCAGGGTGAGCGCGGTGACGACACCGAGGGCACCGAGGGAGGTGACCGCACCGCCGAAGCGCTCGTCGCCGCGGCCGAGGGTCAGCGTGGAGCCGTCCGCCATGACCAGTTCCACCTCGCGCACGGCCGAGGACAGCGGGCCGTTCCCGACGCCCGAGCCGTGGGTGCCGGTCGCCACCGAGCCGGCCACCGAGATGTGCGGCAGCGACGCCATGTTGGGCAGCGCGAGGCCGTGCGCGTGCACCGCGCGGGCGAGCTCGGCGTAGCGGACGCCGCCCGAGACCCGTACGGTACGGGCCGTGCTGTCCACCTCGAGCACCGGCGGCAGGTCGGCGATCGAGAGCAGGACGCCCTCGGGGCCCGGCTCGGCGATCTCGTTGAAGGAGTGCCCGCTGCCCAGCACCCGCACCCGGGCGCTCGACGCGACCAGGGCGCGGACCGCGTCGAGCGAGTGGGGCCGGTGCAGCTCCTTGGCGGAGTAGGTGATGTTCCCCGCCCAGTTGGTGATCGTCTCCGACATGTCCGTCGTTCCTCCCGAGAGTGTGTATGCGTTGACCCTCTCATTTGTCGAGGCCTACCGTAGAGAGCGTTTTCTACAAGCTTTCTCTGCACCCTTTCGGCAGGTCTGGAGGACCACCACCTTGTCCGAGCGACCCGAGACGCCGTCGTCCGAGCGTCCCCAGGCGCTGTTCGCCATGACCGCCGAGAACGTGCCGCTCCTCTTCCCGCCCGAGGTGCTGGCGCGGCTGCGGGAGACCGTGGACATCGATCCCGAGCTGGTGGCCGAGGACCTCAGCGACCCGGCGTACGCCGACGTCCTGGCCCGCACCGAGATCCTCGTGACCGGCTGGGGCTGCCCCCGCCTGGACGCGGCCGTCCTCGAGGCGGCGCCGAAACTGAGGGCCGTCCTGCACTCGGCCGGCTCGGTCAAGGGCTTCGCCACGCCCGAGCTCTGGCGGCGCGGCATCGCCGTCTCCTCGGCCGCCGAGGCCAACGCGCTGCCCGTCGCCGAGTACACGCTCGCGATGATCCTGCTCGCCGGGAAGGACGTCTTCGTGCGCCGGGAGCAGCTGAGGGCCGGACGGCCGTTCCCCGGCTGGGGGATCGTGCCGGGCATCGGCAACCACGGACGGCGGGTCGGGGTGATCGGGGCGTCCCGGATCGGGCGCAAGGTGCTCGGACTCCTGCGCCCCTTCGACCTGCGGCCGGCCCTGAGCGACCCCTACGTCGACGAGGCGGGCGCCGCCGCCCTCGGCGTGCCGCTGCTGCCGCTGGACGACCTGCTCCGGGACTCCGAGATCGTCAGCGTGCACGCGCCGGAGACCCCGGAGACCCACCATCTGCTGGGCCGCCGGGAGCTGGCCCTGATGCCCGACGGGGCCGTCCTGATCAACACCGCGCGCGGGTCCCTGGTGGACCACGACGCCCTCCTCGCGGAACTGCGCACCGGCCGCCTCTCGGCGATCCTCGACGTCACCGACCCGGAGCCCCTGCCCACCGACTCACCGCTGCTGAGCCTCCCCAACGCCTTCATCACCCCGCACCTCGCGGGCTCGCAGGGCAACGAACTGGCGCGGCTGGGCGAGGCCGTCGTAGCGGAGGCGGTAAGGGTGGCCGCGGGGGAGCGGGTGGCCCATCCGGTGGCGGAGGGGGAGCTGGGGCGGATGGCCTGAGGACGGCAGGGGCGGTGGGTGCCTTGCGAGCTCCGATTCGGGTCGTGTGCGGATGCCGGTGGGGTGCCGTGCGTCACAGAATGCGCTCAGGTGGTCAAAAGGTGACGAAACGCTACGAACCGCACCCCGTGCAGGCCCCCCGTTCCGCCCCCGTCTCGCCGAAGGCATAACGTGAGGAGTCGTACGTCCGATCCGGGAGGAGAACACGGGATGGGCAGCCGTACCGCGCTGGTCGAGGATCTGATGGAGCGGTTCCCGCAGGTTCCGCGGGAAGCCGTCTTCAAGGAGGACCTGTTGCGGGGTGGCGTGGCCTTCGACCCGTCCGCCCTCAGCGACAACGAGTCCGGCGAGGTGAAGCCGAAGTCGTACTTCATCTTCTCCTTCGACCACGGCACCCTGCCGGAGCTCGGCGAGGCCGCGCTGCGCCGGCCCCCGGAGGAGATCATCCTCACCGGCGGGCCGTACGACCTCAGGCGGACCGTGGTGTCGGTGCGGGTCAACCCGGCCTCGCCGTACCGGGTGGCCGCCGACGAGGAGGGCCTGCTCGGGCTCTACCTCGACGGCAAGCGGATCGCCGACGTGGGTGTGCCGCCGATGCCGGAGTACTACCGGCACAAGCTCTCCAGCGGGAAGTCCGTCATGGAGGTCGCCCCGACGATCCAGTGGGGCTACCTGATCTACCTGACCGTCTTCCGGGTCTGCCAGTACTTCGGCGCCAAGGAGGAGTGCCAGTACTGCGACATCAACCACAACTGGCGCCAGCACAAGGCGGCCGGGCGGCCCTACACCGGTGTGAAGGACGTCGACGAGGTCCTGGAAGCCCTGGAGATCATCGACCGCTACGACACCGCGAAGGCGTCGACCGCCTACACCCTCACCGGCGGCGCCATCACCTCCAAGCTCCAGGGCCGTGACGAGGCCGACTTCTACGGCATGTACGCCAAGGCCATCGAGGAGCACTTCCCGAACCGCTGGATCGGCAAGGTCGTCGCTCAAGCGCTGCCGAAGGACGACGTGCAGCGCTTCAAGGACTACGGCGTGCAGATCTACCACCCCAACTACGAGGTGTGGGACGAGTACCTCTTCAAGATGTACTGCCCGGGCAAGGAGCGGTACGTCGGCCGCGACGAGTGGCACAAGCGGATCCTGGACTCGGCCGACGTCTTCGGGGCGCGCAACGTGATCCCCAACTTCGTGGCGGGCGTGGAGATGGCCGAGCCGTTCGGCTTCAAGACGGTCGACGAGGCGATCGCGTCCACCACCGAGGGCCTGCGCTTCTTCATGTCGAACGGCATCACGCCCCGCTTCACCACGTGGTGCCCGGAGCCGACGACCCCGCTCGGCAAGGCCAACCCGGCGGGCGCGCCGCTGGAGTACCACATCCGGCTCCTCCAGGCCTACCGGCAGACGATGGACGACTTCGGCCTGTCCTCCCCGCCCGGATACGGCCCGCCCGGCCCCGGCCGCGCGGTGTTCTCCGTGAGCTCCTTCATGGACAGCCTGCCGGAGGCTCCGGAGCCCGCGGAGGTCTGACCGCCGTCGCGTACGGAACACAGGGACCCGGAACCCCCTCAGGGGCGCCGGGTCCCTGTGCGTGCGGGACCGGTCCGTCGATCTGGTCCCCTGTGACGGCTGGTTCTTGTGTGGCGGGATTGATACGTTCCGGCTTCCGGTCCGTATCAGTGGGTGCACCTTGGTGCGGTGGTGTGCCGGAGGGACTGGACCGAACCCTCGGTAACCGATTTGAATAGCCTGCTTGTCAGTTGTGTGGGAGACGTGAAAGGCTCCTGTCCTGCCGCGAGGTTCCCCCCAACTCCTTTGCCAGTATGGCGAGTTGACCTCGCTTTTGATGCAGGAGACCCATGCCCGACCTGCCGACCCCCCAGGACGCCGCCGAGGCCGCGCTGTTCTCCGAGTGCTGGGATGCCGTGCTGTCGTACGCCGATCTGTGCACGGCCGGCTCCACCGCCGCCACCGATCTGGCCACGGAGGCATTCTCCCTCGGGATGCGCGAGGCCCGTGACGCGGAGGCCGCCGTCCGCGGCGCCGGCCGCCGCCCGGCCCGGCTGCCCCGAATACCCCTGCTGCTCACCGCCGTTCGCACCACCGCGGCGGACTGGGAGACCCAGGGCCTCGGCCATCGCCTCGACCCCGACCTGCGGCTGTGGCTCAACTCCGACAAGGCCGCCCGCTACACCGGCCCGCCGCTCCAGCGCCCGATCGCCCTGCGCGGACTGCGCGACCTCCAGGCGGCGGACGCCGAACTGCTGTGGCTGGCCGAGGTGGAGGCGCTCCCGCTGCCCGCCGTGGCCCGGCGACTCGGCCTCGACCCGGCCACCGTCGGCGACGAACTCGCCCAGGTGCGAGGCCTGTTCCGGGACCGCAGTCACCGCAACCACCTCGACTCGCCGATGGACGCGCAGTGCCGCAGCTATGCCCGGCTGCTGGACGCCGTCACCCGTTCCACCTCCGGCGAGACCCCCGAGGACCTCTCCCGTCACCTCGCGCGCTGCCAGCAGTGCGCGGAGGCCGCCGCCTGTCTGCGGCTGCACGGCGGCGGACTGCCCGCGGCCCTCGCCGGCGGGGTCATCGGCTGGGGCGGCCTCGCCTATCTGGAACGCCGTCGCCGGGCCGCCGAGGTGCGCCTGGGCGCCGGTCGCCCGGAGGCGCTGGAGAGCGGGCCCCCCAACCCCGGCGCGCACAAGGCGAAGGTCCTCCGCAACGGACTGCTGGTCGCGGCCGTCCTGGTCTCCCTGCTCGCCCTCGCCGTCTCGATGATGCCGGGCGGCGACATGGAGCACGACACCGCCCGGCCCGGCACCGGCACCCCCGCCGACGGCCAGCCGGTGGCCAACCCCACCTCCTCGATCCCCGCCGCGACCTCGCGGGCGCCCGGTTCGGTCGAGCCCTCGCCGAGCTCGACGCCCGGCCCCTCCACCTCCTCCAGCACGAAGAAGTCCGACCCGGAACCCCAGGGCACCACGTCCGGCGGCGCGGAGGGGGCGGAGCCCAGCGAGAGCGCGGCGCCGTCCTGCGAGGTCGAGTACGCCCTGGTGAACCAGTGGCCCGACGGCTTCCAGGCCGCCGTGACCGTCACCACCACCGAGGCCCTCAGCGACTGGCGGGTCACCTGGTCCTTCAAGGACGGCCAGAAGGTGACGCAGATGTGGGACGCGAACCACAGCCAGAGCGGGGCGAAGGTGACCGCTACCGCGACCGACTACAACAGGTCGGTCCCCGCGGGTGGTTCCCTCTCGCTGGGCTTCCTCGCGTCCTGGCAGGGCACGAACGCGCCTGCGTACGACTTCTCTCTGAACGGCCACGCCTGCGTCAAGTCGTGACGGCGGGGGTTGTACGTCGGCCGCGGGCCGGTGGGGGCTGGTCGCGCAGTTCCCCGCGCCCCCAAACAAGGTGGGTACAGCTAGGCATACCTCGACCGCACTCACTCAGGGGCGAACCCGCACCCGCCCGACGACCGCACCCAGGCCCCCTTACGGCGCCGCCCACAACCCCCGTACATGCCCGATGTGCCGCGTCATCACCGACCGCACCCCGTCCTCGTCGCGGGCGACCAACGCGTCCAGCAGCTCCAGGTGTTCCTCCGCCGAGGCCAGCAGCCGCCCCGACTTGACCAGCGGAGTGAGCCCGTACAGACGGGACCGCTTGCGGAGATCCCGGACCACCTCCACCAGATGCGCGTTGCCCGCGAGGGCGAGCAGGCCGAGGTGGAACCGGGTGTCGGCCTCGACGTAGGCGATGAGGTCCCCCGCCACCGCCGCCTGCACGATCTCCCGGGCGGCCGGCCGCAGCGCCTCCAGGGAGACCGGGTCGGCGGTCGTGGCCAGCTCCACCACCGTGGGGATCTCGATGAGCGAGCGGATGTGGGTGTACTCGTCGAGCTGCTGCTCGGAGACCGCCGTGACCCGGAAACCCTTGTTGGGGACGGTGTCGACCAGGCCCTCCTTGGCGAGGTCCAGCATGGCCTCGCGGACGGGCGTCGCCGAGACGCCGAAGCGGGTGGCGAGCGCGGGCGCCGAGTACACCTGGCCCGGCAGCAGTTCGCCCGCGATCAGCGCGGCCCGCAGGGCGTCCGCGACCCGCTCCCGGTAGCTGCTCTTCTTGCCGCCCAGTACGGGCAGGTCGGGAGCGCCGGTGCGCTGGGCTGCCATGAGCTCGTCTCCTAGGGGATGCTGCGATGGGGATGGGGCGATGAGGGAGTGACGTGCAATGTCACGTGATACGGCTCATTGTCGCGGGCTCAGAGCACGAACCCGGCCGGGAACGGATCCGTCGGATCGAGCAGGTACTGGGCCGTGCCGGTGATCCAGGCCCGGCCGGTGAAGCTGGGCAGGACCGCCGGGCGCCCCGCGACCTCGGTGGTGCCGAGCAGCCGGCCGGTGAACCGCGTCCCGATGAAGGACTCGTTCACGAACTCGGTGTGCAGCGGGAGTTCGCCGCGCGCGTGCAGCTGGGCCATGCGCGCGCTGGTGCCGGTGCCGCAGGGGGAGCGGTCGAACCAGCCGGGGTGGATGGCCATGGCGTGCCGTGAGTGCCGGGCGGTGGCGCCGGGGGCGATCAGATGGACGTGGTGGCAGCCGCGGATCGAGGGGTCCTCCGGGTGCACCGGTTCCTCCTCGGCGTTGATCGCCTCCATGAGCGCCAGTCCCGCCGCCAGGATGTCGTCCTTGCGGGCACGTTCGAAGGGCAGCCCGAACTGCTCCAGCGGCAGGATGGCGTAGAAGTTGCCGCCGTACGCCAGGTCGTACGTCACCGTCCGCCCGTCGGCCAGGGTGGCCTTGCGGTCCAGGCCGACGGAGAAGGACGGCACGTTCTGGAGGGTGACCGCCGTCGCCCTGCCGTCCTCCACCGCGACCTCGGCGACGACCAGGCCGGCCGGGGTGTCGAGACGGATCGTGGTGACCGGCTCCACCACCTCCACCATGCCCGTCTCCACCAGAACGGTCGCCACCCCGATCGTGCCGTGGCCGCACATCGGCAGGTAGCCGGAGACCTCGATGTAGACCACCCCCCAGTCGCAGTCCGGGCGGGTCGGCGGCTGGAGGATCGCGCCGCTCATCGCGGAGTGCCCGCGCGGCTCGTTCATCAGCAGCTGCTTGATGTCGTCGCGGTGCTCACGGAAGTACAGCCGCCGCTCGTTCATGGTCGCGCCGGGGATGGTCCCGATCCCGCCGGTGATCACCCGGGTGGGCATGCCCTCGGTGTGCGAGTCGACGGCGTGCAGGACGAGTCTGCTGCGCATGTCCCGTCCTCCCTCACGCCAGTCCGGCCGCGAGGGCCTTCTCGGTGGCCGCCCGGACTGCGGCCTCCTGCTCGGGGAGCAGCGGCACCCGTGGCGGGCGGCAGGCACCGCCGTGCCGGCCCGCGATGTCCATGGACAGCTTGATCGCCTGCACGAACTCGACCTTGGAGTCCCACCGCAGCAGCGGATGCAGTTGGCGGTAGAGCGGCAGGGCGGTGTCGAGGTCGCCCCGGGTCGCGGCCCGGTACAGCTCGACCGAGGACTTCGGCAGGGCGTTGGGGTAGCCGGCCACCCAGCCCTTGGCGCCCGCGATCGCGAGCTCCAGCAGGACGTCGTCCGCACCGATCAACAGATCGAGTTCCGGGGCGAGTTCGGCGAGCCGGTAGGCCCGGCGGACGTCTCCCGAGAACTCCTTCACCCCCTGGATGAACCCCTCCCCGTGCAGCGTGGCGAGCAGTTCCGGCACGAGGTCGACCTTGGTGTCGATGGGGTTGTTGTACGCGACGACCGGCAGCCCGGCCTTCGCGACCTCGGCGTAGTGGGCGAGCACGGCCCGCTCGTCGGCGCGGTAGGCGTTGGGCGGCAGCAGCATCACCGACGCGCAGCCGGCGTCGCGCGCCTGCTCGGCCCAGCGACGCGACTCCGCCGAGCCGTACGCGGCCACGCCCGGCATCACCCGCTCACCGCCGATGGCGGCCACGGCCGTCTCGACGACCTTGGCGCGCTCCTCGGGGGTGAGCACCTGGTACTCGCCGAGCGAGCCGTTCGGTACGACACCGTCGCAGCCGTTCTCCACCAGCCAGGCGCAGTGTTCGGCGTACTTGCCGTAGTCGACGGACAGGTCGTCGTTCAGGGGGAGCGCGGTGGCGACGAGGACACCGCGCCAGGGGCGAAGGTCGGTGGTCATGCGGTTTCCCTCTCCGTAGGGTGTGACATTTCACTGATCCCGTTCTTCCGGCAGATCTCCGTGCTCCCCGGCCCGCGCCAGCACCCCCAGCGGCACCGGCCGCGCGAAGGGTCTGCGTCCCGCGGTCTCCGCGCACCCGGCGACTCCGGCGACCCCGGGGCCGCACATCCGGCCCTGGCACCAGCCCATCCCGGCCCGCGTCAGCAGCTTCACGGTCCGCAGGTCACCGGCCCCCAGCTCGCGGACCGCCGCCCGCACCGACCCGGCCGGCACCTCCTCGCAACGGCACACCACGGTCTCGTCGGTGACCTGCTCGGCCCAGTGCGCGGGCGGCGCGTACACGGCGTCGACGGCGGCGAAGAACGCGCGCAGCTTCTCCCGGGCCCGCGCGGCGGCCGCCCACCCGCTCGGATCCGGTTCTTGTCCGGCGAGCCGCGCCGCGATCGAGCGCCCGGCGATGTGCCCCTCGGCGAGCGCGAGGGCGGAGCCGCCGATCCCGGTGGTCTCGCCCGCCGCCCACACGCCCGGCACATCGGTGCGCTGCTCCTCGTCGACGTACACGTCACTCCCGTCGACCCGGCAGCCCAGCGCGTCGGCGAGATCGGTGTGCGGCAGCATGCCGTGGCCCACGGCGAGGGTGTCGCAGACCAGGCGCCGCCGGGTGTCCGGGCGCACCCGCCCGCCCCGGTCGAGCGCCGCGACCGTGACCGCCTCCAGCCGCTCGGTGCCGTGCGCCTCCACGACGGTGTGGTGGAGGAGGCCGCGGACCCGGTGCCGGGCCAACCGCCCCGCGTACCGGGCCGCTTCGGCGACCTTGCCGGGCTGGGCCGCCAGCGCCCGGGACCGTCGTGGAAACGCTCCGGGATCGGCCGAGTCCACCAGGGCGGCAACCGTCGCGCCCGCGATGGCGAGTCCGGCGGCGACGGGCAGCAGCAGTGGTCCGGTTCCCGCGACGACGACGGTACGGCCGGGCAGCACGAGCCCGCCCTTGAGCATGGCCTGGGCCCCGCCCGCCGTGACGACACCGGGCAGGGTCCAGCCGGGGAAGGGCAGCACCTTCTCGTAGCCGCCGGTGGCGAGGAGGACGGCGTCGGCGCGTACCTCGGCCGGCTCCTCCTCTTCGGGACCGAGCAGGGCGTGCACGGTGAAGTCGGCGGCGCCCCGGCGTTCGACGAACCACACGTGATGATCCGTCAAGTGCCGTACGCGGCCCGCCTGTACGTGGCTTCGCAGCCCGTCCCGCAGGCGCTCCCAGGTGCGCCACTGGTGGTGCAGTGCCTGCGGGCGACGGGCACCCAGGCCGGGCGCGGGCTGCCGGTAGAACTGCCCGCCCGCCTCCGTGGCCGAGTCGATCAGGGTGACGTGGATGCCGCGCGCGGCTGCCGCGAGGCCGGCGGCGAGTCCCGCCGGGCCCGCGCCGATCACCGCGAGGGTCGGTTCACTCATCGTGGCCCGTCCCCTCCTGGGTGCGGATCGCGTCGCCCGGGTGCAGGGGCAGCAGACAAGCCCGTTGGTTCGGGCGGTCGTTGACGGTCACCAAGCAGTCGAAGCAGACGCCGATACCGCAGAAGAGCCCGCGCGGGCGGGCCTCGCCCCGGGTGCCGCGCCAGGAGGTGACGCCCGCCGTCCACAGCGCGGCGGCGACCGTCTGTCCGGGCAGGGCCTCGATCTCCCGCCCGTCGAGCGTGACGGTGAAGGCGGGTCCGGGTTCGGCGCGCACGAGCCTGAGCGGGTTCACGAGGCCTCCACGGTGTCGGAGAACCGGTCGGGACGAAAGGGCGTGAGATCGAGGTCGGGTGTCCGGCCGGTGAGTACCTGGGCGATCAAGTGCCCTGTCCCCGTGGACAGTCCGATGCCCGCGCCCTCGTGCCCGCAGGCGTGGAACAGCCCCGGTACCCGGGGGTCGGGCCCGATCGCCGGCAGGTGGTCCGGCATGTAGGGCCGGAAACCCAGGTAGGTCCGCATCGCGCGCACCCGCTCGAGGAAGGGGAACAGCCGGGTCGCACCGGCGGCCAGCGCCCGCAGTGCGGGCAGCGACAACGACCGGTCGAAGCCGACCCGTTCCCGGGTGGCCCCGATGAGAACCGGTCCGGCCGCCGTCCCCTCGACCACCGGCGAGGTCTGCAGGGCCGCGGAGTCGCTGGCCACGTCGGCCACGTAGTCGGCGGCGTACACCTTGTGGCGGACCAGGCGGGGGAGCGGCTCGGTGACGAGGACGAAGCCGCGCCGGGGGAGCACGGGGAGGCGAACTCCCGCCAGCGAGGCCAGCTCCGCTCCCCAGGTCCCGGCGGCGTTGACGACGTACGGGGCGTGGATCTCACCCCGGCCGGTCCGCACCCCGCGCACGGCACCGCCCGCGTCGCGCCGCACCTCGGTCACGGTCGCGCCGGTGAGCAGACGGGCACCCGACGCCCGTACGAGATGAGCGGCGGCCAGCGTCGGCATGACCTGGGCGTCCTGGGGGTACAGCACACCGCCCGCGAGGCCGGATGCCAAGTGGGGCTCCAGGTCGCGGAGTTGGTCCGCGCCCACCGGCACGGCCTCGACTCCGGCGGACCGCTGCCCGATCGCGAGCTTCTCCAGTGCTCCGAGACCGTCGGGGGTGGCGGCGACGACCACGCCACCCTTGCGCTCGTACTCGACGGCCCCGCCGACCTCCGCGGCCAGCTCGGTCCACAACTCGCTGGCCAGTAGCGCGAGTTGGAGCTCGGGACCCGGTTCCTTGTCGGACACCAGGAGATTGCCCTCACCGGCGCCGGTCGTCCCCCCGGCCACCGGACCGCGGTCGACGACGATCACGTCGAGCCCCGCCCGGGCGGCGTACAGAGCACAGGCCGCACCCACCATCCCGGCTCCGACGACCACGACATCGCAGGTCAGTCGCTTGCTCACGTCAGTACTATGTCACATACCGCTGTGCCCCGGAAGTACCCCGGGATCAGCGGCCCCTCAGCCCCGCGCCCCTGCGTGGGGGAGTGTGACCGTCGCCTTCAAGCCCTTGCACGGGGTCGTGTGCACCTCCACTTCGCCACCGTGGGCTCGTACGACCCCCTGCACGATCGCCATCCCCAAACCGCTGCCCCCGCCGCCTCCGGCGCGGAAGAAGCGGTCGAAGACGCGGGAGGCGTCCTCCTCGGTGAGGCCCGGGCCCTCGTCCGCGACGGACAGGCGTACGGCACCGTCGGCGCGTTCCACGGTCAGCCGGACCGGGACGTCGGCGGGGGTGTGGGTGCGGACGTTGCCGATGAGGTTGCCCAGCACCTGGCGCAGCCCCGACTCGTCGGCGTGCACGAGGAGGGTGCCGTCCGCGTCGACGGTCACCGGGCGGTCGGGCTGCTGGGCGCGCAGGTCCTCGGCGGCGTCGCGGACCAGGCGGGTCAGGTCGACGTTGCGGAAGCGGAGTTCGGGGCTCTGGTCGAGGCGGGCGAGGGTGAGCAGCTCGTCGACGAGGCGGCCCATGCGGTCGGCCTCCCCGCTCATCCGGTCCCAGGCCCGCGTCCGCTCGGCCGGTTCGCGCAGCATCCCCTTGTCGAACAGCTGGAGGTAGCCCCGGATCGCGGACAGCGGTGTGCGCAGCTCGTGCGAGGCGTCGGCGACGAAACGGCGCAGCTGGGTGGCGCTGCGCTCGCGCGTCCGGTACGCCGACTCGACCTGCTGGAGCATGGAGTTGAGGGCGAGCCGGAGCTGTTCGACCTCCTGCGCCGGGTGGCTGCTGGAAGGCACGCGCCGCGTCAGGTCGCCCTCGGCGATCGCCGACGAGGTCTCCACCATGTACTCCAGCGGCCGCAACCGGCGGCTCACCCCGACCATCGTCAGGCCGCCGAGCAGAGCCAGCAGCAGCGGGCCGAAGACGAGGCCGAGTCCGACGGTCTTGGTGAGGACGTCGTGCAGCGTCCCGGTCGACGTGGCGAGCAGCACGGTCGTACCGTCGTCGAGCCGGGCCGCCGTGACCCGGTAGGGGGAGCCCGCCACCCTGACGTCGTGCGGTTCGTCGTCCTTGACCAGTGCGGCCGGGTCGCCGACGGCGGCGGCGAGCGCGCGCTGCCGGGCGGTGGGCGCGAAACCGCCGACGGCCAGCGGCTTCCCGTTCTCGTCCAGGGCCGCGAAGATCGCCTGCCGCACGAGGGAGTCGGCGTCCGCGGCCGACGAGGGGGGCGAGTTCCTGTCCCGGACGGCGACCAGGGCGCCCGGCGAGTCGACCTGCTCCATGCCGATCCGTGCCTCGCCCATCGAGCCGCGCATCGACATCAGCTCCGTGTCGACACTGTCGAGCAGGTACATCCGCATGCCCAGCACGCTCACAGTGGTCGCGAGCCCGATGCCCAGCGCGAGCATGACCACGTTCATCACCGTGAGCTTGCCGCACAGGGAGCCGCGACGGCAGCGGAGGCGAGCGCGGAAACGGGCGACGAAGCGAGCGCGGCCGCCGCTCATGCCAGCCCGTATCCCACGCCCCGCCGGGTCGTGATCACCGGCGACCCGAGCGTGTCGAGCTTGCGGCGCAGATAGCTGATGTACGTCTCGACGACGGTCGACTCGGCCGGCGCGTGCTCGTACCGCCAGACGTGGCGCAGAAGCTGCTCCTTCGACACGATGCGGCCGCGGTTGCGCACCAGGAACCTCAGCAGCGCGTACTCGGTGGGCGTCAGCTCCACCGTGCGGCCGGCGCGGTGCACCGAGTACGTCGTCTCGTCCAGCTCCAGGTCGCCGTACGTCAGCGGCGGACGCTGCGGCAGCACATCGGCCGGACGCGTCCGGCGCAGGACGGCCGTGGTCCGGGCGACCACCTCGTCGATGTTGAACGGCTTGGTGATGTAGTCATCGCCGAAGCCGAGGGCGCCCACGATCTCCGCGGGCGAGTCGCGTGCCGTGAGGAAGACGAGCGCCAGGTCGGACCGGTCGGCGCGCAGTCGCTTTCCCAGGGCGCGGCCGTCGCCGTCCGGGAGCATCACGTCGAGCAGCGCCACGTCGGGCCGGGTGCGCTCGGCGAGTGCGAGCGCCTCGCGGACGGTGCCCGCCGTCATCACCTCGAAACGGTGGTACCGCAGGGCGATGGCGAGGACGTCCGCGATGCTCTCCTCGTCCTCCACGACCAGCACGGTGCCAGGAGCCTTGGTCATGGCTCCAGTATCCGCGCGGCCGCTGGTAGCAGGCCCTTTTCCTGCCTTGGAGTTTCTTGAGAGTCGTCGGCACGACGTTCCCACGTGTGCGTGCGGCCGCCAATTCTGTTGCCCAGGACCTGGGGGACCGACCGGCTCTTGGCTACAGAACTTTGAGGAGTACGAACGTGGTGGCATTGGCACGATGGTGCTATCGGCACAGGCTGGTGGTCCTGCTGCTGTGGGTGGGCGCGCTGCTCGGACTGGGCGCGGCGGGTACGGCCGCCGGGACGACCTACACCAATGTCTTCTCCCTCCCGGACACGGACTCCCAGCACGCGAACGACCTGATGGTGAAGGCCTTCCCGCGGAGCTCCGGAGACACCGACACGGTGGTGTGGAAGGTGGACGCGGGATCGGTACGGGACGAGTCCGTACGGTCCCGGATCCAGCCCGCGCTCGACGAGATCGGCAGGATGAAGGGCGTCGGGGAGGTCGCGAGCCCGTACGCGAAGGGTGGCGCCCCGCAGATCAGCCGGGACGGGCGGACCGCGTACGCCCAGGTGACGTTCGCCCATCAGGCCGACGCCATCCCCAAGGAGCTGGTCGAGAACGTCATCGACACGGCCCAGAACGCCGAACGGGCCGGTCTCCGGGTGGAGCTGGGCGGCCAGGCCATCGCCACCGTCCAGCGACCCCCCGCCGGGCTGTCCGAACTGGTCGGCATCGTGGCGGCGGGGGTGGTCCTCTTCCTCGCCTTCGGTTCGCTCTTCGCGATGCTGCTGCCGATCGTGGTGGCCGTCGCCGCGGTCGGCACCGCCACCATGGTGACGACACTGCTCAGCCACGTCACGAACGTGCCCGAGATCGCCCCGCTGGTCGGCTCGCTGATCGGCCTGGGCGTCGGTATCGACTACGCCCTGTTCATCGTCACCCGGCACCGGCGCGGCATCCTGCGCGGGGTGAAGCCCGAGGACGCGGCGATCACGGCCCTGAACACCTCCGGTCGCGCGGTGCTGTTCGCGGGTGCGACGGTGTGCATCGCGCTCGGCGGCATGCTGGTGATGAACATGCGGTTCCTGGACGGGGTGGTCATCGCGGCCTCCTTGACCGTGGTGCTCAGCATCCTGGCCGCCGTCACCCTGCTGCCCGCCCTGCTGGGGATGTTCGGCATGCGGGTGCTCAGCCGCCGCGAGCGGCGCCGGCTCGCCACGTCCGGCCCCGAGCCGGAGGAGGCGAGCGGTCTCGCGGCACGCTGGTCGTCGTACGTGCAGCGGCGCCCGCGCGCGGTCGCGGTGATCGCGTTCGTCGTCATGGCGGCCATCGCCGTCCCCGTCCTGTCGATCCGGCTCGGCACCTCGGACCAGGGCAACCAGTCGGAGTCGACGACGACGCGGCAGGCGTACGACCTGCTCTCCGAGGGATTCGGCCCCGGCTTCAACGGGCCGTTGCAGGTGGTCGTGGACGGCTCGGCACCCGCGACGCTGGTGTCGGCCATCGGGAAGACCGAGGGTGTGGCCCAGGTCGCCGCCCTCCCGCCCGTGCACGGCGTCTCGGTGATCCGGGTGGTGCCCACGACGTCACCGCAGTCCGAGAGGACGGACCAGCTGATCGACCGCCTGCGCGACGAGGTGATCCCCCAGTCCGGGGTCACGGCTCACGTGGGTGGCGTCACGGCGGTCTACAAGGACTTCGCGACGGTGACCGGTGAACGGCTGCCGTACTTCATCGCGGCGATCGTCGCCCTCGGTTTCCTGTTGCTGCTGGTGGCCTTCCGCTCCCTGGTGGTTCCGCTGACAGCCGCGCTGATGAACCTCATCGCGGCGGCCGCGTCCTTCGGTGTGCTGGTGGCGATCTTCCAGTGGGGCTGGGGCCTGGATCTGCTCGGCGGCAAGGAAGGGCCGATCACGTCGTTCCTGCCGGTCATCATGCTGTCCTTGTTGTTCGGCCTGTCGATGGACTACCAGGTGTTCCTGGTGAGCCGGATCCACGAGGAGTGGGTCCACACGAAGGACAACGCACGGGCCGTGCGCGTGGGCCTCGCCGAGACGAGCCGGGTCATCAACTCCGCCGCCCTGATCATGATCTGCGTCTTCAGCGCCTTCATCCTCAGCGGCACCCTCGACGGCGCCATGCTCGGCCTCGGCCTCGCGGCTGCGGTGGCCCTGGACGCGTTCATCCTCCGTACGGCGCTGGTCCCGGCGGCGATGCACCTGCTGGGCAAGGCCAACTGGTGGCTTCCGGCCGGGCTGGAGAAGCGGCTGCCGCATCTGGCGGTGGAACCGAAGGAGGACGAGGACGAGGTCCCGTCGCCGGGTGAGCCCGCTTCGGTGATCCACGGCTTCGTCCGCACACAGGAGGGCGAGCCGGTGGAGGGCGCGGCGGTGACGCTCCTGACGAAGGGCGGGCGTCAGCTGGAGCGGGTGACGTCGCTGGCGGACGGGTCGTACGTCGTGGCGGCGCCGGCGGCGGGGGAGTACCTGCTGGCGGCGACGGCCACGCCGTACGTGTCCCGAGCGCGCCAGGTGGTCGTGGGGGACGGACCCCTCGTGCACGACGTGGAGTTGGCGGAAGTGCCGGAGAGCGAGGTGGACGCGGCCAACTAGCTCAGGCCGGTCCGGCCTCGCGCACGCCTGCCGCCCACATCCTCGGGGAGTGTGACGAGCTCCCCGGGGTTGTGTATGCCGTGCTTGGCGTAGCGGCTCCTCGTCCGACCCGACATCTTCAGGGGCCCGCTCCCAGCCCCCCGACTCCCGCCCCGATCAGTCGATCTCGCCCGGGTCCGCGGACGGCGTCCGGCCCGCCTGTACGTCCTTCAGGCGCTCCGTGCCCAGCTCGACGGCGGTCTTGGTGCTGTCGCTGTCGGCGCCGTCGAAGCCGCCGTTGGTGATGGTGATCGCGTCCGTGCCGACCCGCACGACGGCGACGTCGAGGGTGAGGGTGGTGGGCGCGCCGCCCGAGGTGCCCTGGACGGTGACCTGCAGCCCCTGCCGGGCGTCCCCCTCCTTGGGCAGCGAGCTCTCGGTCACCTGGACCGTGCGCTTCCCGCCCGAACTGTCCGTGGCCGTGAACTGGTCGCACTTGACCGGCAGGCTCTTCAGCCAGTTCAGGGAGGTGTTCAGGGCCGCCTTGTCGTAGGCGGCGACCTGGTACAGCAGCCGGGAGTCGCCCTCCTCGAAGCCGGTCAGCGCGGACGCGCCCGACGGCTTGCCCAGGAGGTCGTCGTCGTAGAGCGCGTCGAGGAGCTTCTGGCAGTCGGCCGCGTTCGCCTTCGCGGAGAGGAAGTCGGCCACGTCGACCTTGCCGACCAGCAGGCTGTCGTGCCAGGTGGACGCGTTCTTCACCTGGTCCCAGTCGCCCTCCAGATCCGCCTCCGTCACCAGGGCGGCCCGCGCCCCGGCCGGGGTGAGCGCGGCCGGCGACTCCTGGGCGAGCGGGGAGGAGGAGATCCGGGTGGTGTCCGCGCTCTCCGCCCCGCTGTCGTCACCGTCCGAACAGGCGGCTGTCGTCAACAGGGCACCCGCCGCCAGGGCGGAGGCGAGCACACGGACGGGGCGGGGCGGACGCTGGGTCATCACGAGGTCTCCTGGAAGTGGGCGATGCCTTCCGATGCCTTCCATGCCACAACCGCCGCCGCCGTACGACCAGCGCACCGGGCTGTTCGAGTGAGTGCGGGGGGTGAGGGAAAACCGGTGGCGGGCGCGACACCGGCCCCCTAAGGTGAGGACCGCTTCGCACGACGGCGCACGGCTGTCGTGCCCCACGAGCTGGGACGAGAGGAGGTGTCGACCGATGGCTGTCTTTGCGATGAGCGCTGCCCGCATCCAGATCATCAAGTCCACCTCCGTGGCCGTCGGCTGACCTCGATTCCCCGTGCCGGGCCACCCTTGTGAAGGGTCTCCCTTGACTTCCACCTCCGTTTTCACCGCTCTCGCTCCCTACGGCTGGGACGAGGCATGGGCGGACGCGTTCGCCCCCTACGAGCCCGAGGGGCTCATCCCCGGCCGCGTGGTCCGGGTCGACCGCGGGCAGTGCGACATCGTCACCGCCGACGGCATGCTCCGGGCCGACACGGCCTTCGTCACCCCGCACGACCCGATGCGGGTCCTGTGCACCGGCGACTGGGCCGTCGTCGAGCCCGGGGGCAACCCACGCTACGTACGGACGTATCTGCCGCGCCGTACCGCCTTCGTACGCTCCACCTCCTCCAAGCGGTCCGAGGGGCAGATCCTCGCGGCCAACGTCGACCACGCGATCGTCGCCGTGTCGCTCGCCGTCGAACTCGACCTCGGCCGTATCGAACGCTTCCTGGCCCTGGCCTGGGAGTCCGGGGCGCAGCCCGTCGTCGTGCTCACCAAGGCCGACCTGGTGCCGGACGCGGTCACGCTCTCGCATCTCGTGCAGGACGTGGAGACGACGGCTCCCGGGGTGCCGGTGCTGACCGTCAGCGCGCTGGACGGGGAAGGGCTCGACGTCCTCGTCGCGGTCGTCTCCGGCGGCACGACCGTGCTGCTCGGGCAGTCCGGCGCGGGGAAGTCCACGCTGGCCAACGTGCTCGTGGGCGAGGACGTGATGCAGGTGCACACCACGCGGGACGTCGACGGGAAGGGCCGTCACACGACCACCACCCGCAACCTGCTCGCCCTGCCGGGCGGGGGCGTGCTGATCGACACACCCGGCCTCAGGGGCGTGGGGCTGTGGGACGCCGAGGTCGGGGTCGGACAGGTGTTCTCGGAGATCGAGGAACTGGCCGAGCGGTGCCGGTTCCACGACTGCGCCCACGAGAGCGAGCCGGGGTGCGCGGTCCTGGCCGCGATCGCCTCCGGCGAGCTGGCGGAACGGCGGCTGGAGAGCTACCGGAAGCTGATCCGCGAGAACCAGCGGATCGTGGCGAAGACCGACGCGAGGCTCCGTTCGGAGATCCGGAAGGAGTGGAAGAAGCGGGGGGCGCAGGGGAAGGCGGCGATGGAGGCGAAGCGGGGGCGCTGGGCGTAGTCGTTCGGGTGCGGCCGGGTCCTGCCTGGCCGCACCCACCTGCCTGGGGGCGCGGGGAACTGCGCGACCAGCCACGACGCACCCGCACCCGGCCACGTACCCGTCCCCCCCACCTCCCCGCACCGCGCTGTCCGATTTCCGCCAGCGGCACCCCCGCGCACGGCGGACACTGGAACGCGTGATGGACGAAGACACCAGGTACGAAGCCGTCCGCAGTCGGGACGCCCGGTTCGACGGGGAGTTCTTCTTCGCTGTCCAGACGACCGGGATCTACTGCCGGCCGAGCTGCCCCGCGGTGACCCCGAAGCGTCACAACGTCCGCTTCTACCCGACGGCCGCCGCCGCGCAGGGCTCCGGGTTCCGGGCCTGCCGGCGGTGCCGTCCGGACGCCGTGCCCGGTTCCGCCGACTGGAACGTCCGCGCCGACGTCGTGGGCCGGGCGATGCGCCTGATCGGCGACGGGGTCGTCGACCGGGAGGGCGTCGCCGGGCTCGCCGACCGCCTCGGCTACAGCGCACGGCAGGTCCAGCGCCAGCTCACCGCGGAGCTGGGCGCCGGCCCCGTCGCCCTCGCCCGCGCCCAGCGCGCCCACACCGCCCGCGTGCTGCTCCAGACCACCGGTCTGCCGGTCACGGAGATCGCCTTCGCGTCGGGCTTCGCCAGCGTGCGCCAGTTCAACGACACGGTCCGGGAGATCTACGCCACCACACCCACCGACCTGCGGGCCGCCGCCCGGACCGCCCGCCGCGCGGCCACCCCCACGGCGGGCATTCCGCTACGGCTCGCCCACCGCGGCCCCTACCGGTCCGCCGCCGTCTTCGACCTGCTGGCGAGCGAGGCCGTCCCCGGCGTCGAGGAGGTCACCGGAACACCGGGCCGGCGCACCTACCGCCGTACCCTCCGCCTCCCGCACGGCACCGGAATCGTCGCCGTCCTCGAACGCCCCGGCACGCTCCGGACCACCTCCGGCGCCCACCCCGGCGGCTGGCTCGACGCCCACCTGCACCTGACCGACCCCCGCGACCTGACCACCGCCGTCGGACGGCTGCGGCGCCTGTTCGACCTCGACGCCGATCCCTACGCCGTCGACGAACGCCTCGGCGCGGACACCCGGCTCGCCCCGCTGGTCGCCGCCCGCCCGGGACTCCGCTCGCCCGGCGCCGCCGACCCCGAGGAGCTCGCCGTACGAGCCCTGGTGGGCCGTGACGAAGCCGAACGGCTCGTCCAGCGCCACGGCAAGACCCTGGACGCGCCCTGCGGCAGCCTCACCCACCTCTTCCCCGAGCCCGCCGCCCTCACGGAGACGGCCGGTCCCCTGCGCGCGCTCGCCACCGCCCTCGCCGACGGTGCCGTACGACTGGACCCGGGCGCCGACCGCGACGAGGCGCAGCACGCGCTGCTCGCCCTGCCCGGCCTGGACGCCCGTACCGTCGCCGTCATCCGCAGACGCGCGCTCGGCGACCCCGACGTCGCCCCACCCGGCCCCGACACCCCCGACACCTGGCGCCCCTGGCGCTCCTACGCCTGGCAACACCTGCGCGCAGCAGGAGAGTTGGAGTCATCATGACCACCCGCTGGACCCGCCTCGACAGCCCCGTCGGTGAGCTGCTCCTGACCGCCGACGAGACCGGCGCACTGACCTCGCTCTCCGTGCCCGGGCAGAAGAACGGCCGTACCGTCCAGGAGAGTTGGCGGCACGACCCCGGCCCCTTCCGGGCGGCCCGCGAGCAGCTCGCCGCCTACTTCGCCGGTGAACTCAAGGAGTTCCAGCTGGAGTTGCGTCCCGAGGGCACCGAGTTCCGCACCCGGGTCTGGGACGCCCTCGACGACGTGCCGTACGGGGCGACCACGACGTACGGCGAGATCGCCGCCCGCGTCGGTGCCTCCCGGGTCGCCGTCCGGGCCGTGGGCGGCGCGATCGGCGCCAACCCGCTGCTGATCCTCCGCCCGTGCCACCGCGTGATCGGCGCGAACGGCTCCCTGACCGGATACGCGGGCGGCCTGGAGCGCAAGACGACCCTGCTCACCCTGGAGGGCTCGCTCTAGGACTCCTCCAGCCCCCAGCTGTGGATGCGGCGCGGATGGATGCGGATCAGCTCCTCGCTGAAGTGCGGGCCCAACTCGTGCGGGCCGGTGAGGAGTTCGGCTTCCCCGCGGATGTCGATGCCGCGCACCGTCCACGGCTTCAGGCTGACGATGTCGTCGACGACCAGCGCGACCTTCGGGTTCTTCTGGAGGTTGCGCCACTTCTTGGTCCGGCCCAGCGCGTGGCCGCCGATCAGGATGGTGCCGTCGTCCTGCGGGAAGAAGCCGACCGGGTTCGCCTGCGGCTGCCCGTGCGGATCGACGGTGGCCAGCCGTCCCAGCCGCTGTGACGTCAGATACGCGCGCTCGGCCTCGCTGAATGCGGTCATGGCAGACACCCAAACACGCGCGCCCCCACCGCACATCGGAATCCCGGCCCAGGACCACGGTCCTACGTCAGCCCCACAGCACCGTCCCCAGCCACGCGCCCATGATGAGCAGACAGGTGAACAGCTCCGCCAGCACGCTGGAGCCGCCCGAGCGCATCGCCTGCCGCAGGGCGGCCCGCGCCTCGCCGTGCCGGCCGAGGCGGAGGCGTTCCGAGACGTAGATGCCGGCCATGAAACCGGGGATCGCGCCGAGCACGGGGATCAGGAAGAACCCGAGGAACGCGCCGAGACCGGCGTACACCGCCATGCGCGGGGTCGCTCCGCTCTCCCGCAGTCGGCGGGGTGGCAGCGCCCAGCGGACCACCTGGGACAGGAACAGGGCGACGGTGGCCGACACGAGCACGAACCAGGCGACCGGCTGCGGATCCTTCAGCGCCCACCACAGGACCGCGGCCCACACCAGCCACGACCCCGGCACTCCGGGCACCAGAACGCCGACCAGGCCGAACAGCATGACCAGGCCGACCAACAGGAGGTCCCACACTCCCATTCGTCCAGGGTGCAGGAGGGGGTGGGGAAGCGCAGGTCAGCGAGGTCACCTCTCCGGCCGTCTCTTTCGCCACACGTGTTCGACGGCTCACTCGACACGCCGTTCGAGGCACTCGGTCGTGCCCCATTTTTGCGGATGCCCCGTTTTCATACGGCTCCCGCGGTGGACAATTGGGGGCATGAGCCAGCAGGGGGGTAGGCCCACGGGTCACGAGGACGACTGGTGGGGGCAGCTGTACGACTCCACGGGCGACACGGGTCCCACACCGGCCCCGGACACCCTGGACGACCGCTTCGCCTCGGCGGCGGGGGCGGTGGAGGACGAGGGCGGGGGTGACGGCGGGGCGAGCCGCCGGGCCACTGCCGGTGTCCCGGCGCCGCGGGGTCCTGAGCGGCGGGTTTCTGAGCGGCGCTTTCCTGAGCGGCGGGTTCCTGAGCCGACGGACGTGCCGCCCGGCACCGGCGTCGAGCGTGCCGCCTCGGAGTCGCCGTCCGACCCCGTGCAGGGCCCGGTGGCCTTCCCACCCGGCCCCACACCCCCCGGCTTCGACGAGCGCGCCCCGTCGGACCCGCCCCCATCGCTCTCCGGCCCCCGCACGTCCACGGAGACACCCCCCGTCACGAACGTCCCGGCGTCCCGCCGTCCCCCCGACGCCCCCAGCCCACCCACGACAGCACCCCCACCCCCCGCAGCCCCACCACGCCCGGCGACACCGCCTCCGCCACCGGGGGACGGGGGCTGGGGTGGGGTGGGCGCTTCCGCACAGGGGGGCGGCCGCTTTGCATCCGAGGACCAGGGCGACGGCGTCTCCGGTGGCGGTTCCGGCGGGGAGGGTTCGCGGGACGAGGGCGGTGCCGCACCGGGTGACGACCGGATCGGTCGCAGCAACCCCGGTGACTTCGGCGACGTCGATCCGAGCGCCGGTGCGGAGCTGCGCGAGGGGGCCGCGGGCGGCACGCGAGAGACCTCCGTGCAGGCCGGCCCTCACGGCCCCGGAAGCCCATCCGGCCGACGCGACGAACGCAGCACCCACCACGTCGAAGGGGACTGGTGGGCCGCCCCGGTTCCCAAGGCCGACGCCCCGACCCCGGGCTTCGAGGTGGGCGCCGCATCCCAGGACGCCGAGGCCACCGCCCCCACCCCGGAGCCCCCTGGCACCACCGCCCGCACCGGCCCGGGCTCCACCCAGCCCAACCCGACGCCCGCCCAGCACCGCCAAGCGAACCCTGGCGCGTCCGCCTCCCCACAGCCCGGCGAAACCGAAGCCAACCGCGATCCCGAACCAGGCCCGCTCCCGGCACCGGCCCCCACCTCAGCGGCCGATCCCCGCCCCCCGGCCGTCCCCGACCACCGGCCGGACTCCACCCGCGGCCCCAGTTTCCATCCGGCGCCTGGCCCCACCCCCGCATCCGTTCCCCGTCCCACGGCCGCCCCCGACAGCGCGCCCGACCCGACCTCAGCCCCCGGCCCCGCAGCCGCACCCGACCCCCACCCCCTCCGCACAGCCACCCGAGTGGATCTCCCCACGCTCCCTCCCGCCCCCGTCGGATTTGTCGGGTCCGGGCCTCCTACCTACGACGCCGAGCCCACCGCGCTCCCGCCCGCGGACCCCGATGAGCTCGACGATCTCGTGGCGGACACCGTGCTGGACGGGGCCAGGTACGGGGCGTGCACGTTGCGGGCGGTGTCCGTGCGGGGGGACTCCGCGCGGTTCCGGGGGGAGCCGCGGAGGGACTCGCTGCTCACCGCCCGTTTCGGGACCGGCGAGCAGGCGCTGGTCCTCGTCGCCATGGCCACCGGCGCCCGCGCCACCCCCGGTGCCCACCGAGCCGCCGCCGAGGCCTGTCAGTGGATCGCACGGGCCGTGGGACGCAGCCACGCCCGGCTCGCCCAGGACATCGGCGCCGCCAGACGCGGTGACCTGAAGTCCGGCCTGCACCGCCTCACCGACCGCAGCCTCGGCAAGCTGCGGGCCAGCGCCGCAGAGCAGGGCATCGACCCGGAGGAGTACGCGGCCACCCTGCGCTGTCTGCTGCTGCCCGCCGACCCCGACTGCCGGGTCCGGGTGTTCTTCGGCGTCGGCGACGGCGGCCTCTTCCGGCTCCGCGACGGCGAGTGGCACGACATCGAACCCCTGGTCACCGACGTCACCGGCGAACCCGTCGTCGGCTTCGGCTCGCTGCCCGCCGAGACCCCCGACGGCGACCGCCTCACCATGGACCTCGGCATCCCCACACCCCCGAGCCCCTACGAACCCGCCCCGGAACCGCCCCGCGCGCCCTTCCGCTTCCGTGCCTCCGTCGCCCGCCCGGGTGACACCCTCCTGATGTGCACCGGCGGACTCGCCGAACCCCTGCGCGGCGAACCCGAACTGTGCGAGTACCTCACGGGACGGTGGTCGGGACCCCCGCCCGGCCTCGCCGCGTTCCTCGCCGACTCCCAAGTCCGGGTCAAGGGATACGCCGACGACCGTACGGCCGCGGCGGTTTGGGAGGCGTGATCGCGGCCAGTGTGGATTGATGGACCCAAGGAGACCGAAGGGGTGCATGGATCCATGGCCAAACAGAACGTCGCCGAGCAGTTCGTGGACATCCTCGTCAAGGCCGGAGTGAAGCGCCTCTACGGCGTCGTCGGCGACAGCCTCAACCCGGTCGTGGACGCCGTACGGCGCAACGCGGCCATCGACTGGGTGCACGTACGGCACGAGGAGACCGCCGCCTTCGCCGCGGGCGCCGAGGCGCAGATCACCGGCAATCTCGCCGCCTGCGCCGGCTCCTGCGGGCCAGGCAACCTGCACCTCATCAACGGCCTCTACGACGCCCACCGCTCCATGGCCCCGGTCCTCGCCCTCGCCTCGCACATCCCCTCCAGCGAGATCGGCCTCGGCTACTTCCAGGAGACCCACCCCGACCGCCTCTTCCAGGAGTGCAGCCACTACAGCGAGCTGATCTCCAGCCCCCAGCAGATGCCACGGCTGCTCCAGACCGCCATCCAGAACGCCGTCGGCCGCTCCGGCGTCAGCGTCGTCTCCCTGCCCGGCGACATCGCCGACCAGCCCGCCCCCGAGAAGCCCGCCGAGACCGCCCTCGTCACCTCGCGGCCCTCCGTCCGCCCCGGCGACGCCGAGATCGACAAGCTCGTCGAGATGATCGACAAGGCCCAGAAGATCACCCTCTTCTGCGGCAGCGGCACCGCGGGCGCGCACGCCGAGGTCATGGAGTTCGCGGAGAAGGTCAAGTCGCCGGTGGGACACGCGCTGCGGGGCAAGGAGTGGATCCAGTACGACAACCCCTTCGACGTCGGCATGAGCGGCCTCCTCGGCTACGGCGCCGCGTACGAGGCCACCCACGAGTGCGACCTGCTGATCCTGCTCGGCACCGACTTCCCGTACAACGCCTTCCTCCCCGACGACGTCCAGATCGCGCAGGTCGACGTACGGCCCGAACACCTCGGCCGCCGCTCCAAGTTGGACCTCGCGGTGTGGGGCGACGTGAAGGAGACCCTGCGGTGCCTGACGCCCCGGGTGAAGGAGAAGACCAACCGGCGCTTCCTCGACAAGATGCTCAAGAAGCACGCCGACGCGCTCGAAGGGGTCGTGAAGGCGTACACGCGCAAGGTCGAGAAGCACGTCCCGATCCATCCCGAGTACGTGGCCTCGGTGCTCGACGAACTCGCCTCCGACGACGCGGTGTTCACCGTCGACACCGGTATGTGCAATGTGTGGGCAGCGCGGTACATCACGCCCAACGGCCGCCGCCGCGTGATCGGTTCGTTCTCCCACGGGTCGATGGCGAACGCGCTGCCGATGGCGATCGGGGCGCAGTTCACCGACCGCGGGCGGCAGGTCGTGTCGATGTCCGGCGACGGCGGGTTCTCCATGCTGATGGGCGACTTCCTGACCCTCGTGCAGTACGACCTCCCCGTGAAGGTCGTCCTCTTCAACAACTCCTCGCTCGGCATGGTCGAGTTGGAGATGCTGGTCGCGGGGCTGCCCTCCTACGGCACCACCAACAAGAACCCCGACTTCGCCGCCGTGGCCCGCGCCTGCGGTGCCTACGGCGAGCGCGTCGAGAAGCCCAAGGATCTCGCCGGGGCACTGAAGGCGGCGTTCAAGCACAAGGGTCCGGCCCTCGTCGACATCGTCACCGACCCCAACGCGCTGTCCATCCCGCCGAAGATCAGCGCCGAGATGGTCACCGGCTTCGCCCTGTCCGCCTCGAAGATCGTCCTGGACGGCGGAGTGGGCCGCATGCTCCAGATGGCCCGCTCCAACCTCCGCAACGTGCCCCGGCCCTAGCTGTCGTAGTCCACCCAGGCCCGTTGGCCGGCGGTGTTCGTGCCGTACCAGTAGCGGGGCAGGCCCTTGATGCCTGTCGTGCGGAACGGCTTGCCCCGGTCGTCGACGCGGACGGTGCCGGTGCGGCCCTGGGAGGACCAGTCCAGTTCGAGGTACCAAGCGCAGTCGCAGGTGACGGTCTCCGCGGTCACCAGCAGGATCTCCGGGTCGGTCGCGGAGACCCGGTAGGGCATCTTGACGGCCGGGATGACGTTCTCGCCGTCGTCGCCGGACATCGACCGGGCGATCGGGCGGTCCTTGTCGAGGTCGACGGAGAAGTAGCGCGGGGTGAGCGCGCCGCCGCACCCCTGGTCCATGGCGTACGAGTTGCCCTGGGCCGGGGCCCCGCGGGAGACGACCCGGACGCGGAGGTCCTCCAGGACGACCGCCGTGGAGCTGCGGCCCTGCACCGAGATCTGCACCATCGTTTGCCGGCCGTGGATCGCGCCCTGGGTCGCCGCCCACGGTGCCGCGTCCTGCGAGACCGGAGGCGGCGGGACCTCGGCCGGGGGCTTGTCGATGACGTAGTCGTGGCCGCAGCCCGCGAACCAGACGTGGGAGTTGGCGGTCCAGGTGAGCGGGGTGCCGGTCGCGGTGCCCTGCTTCCCGGCCTTGCCGGTGCCCTTGGCGGCCGTACTCCCGCCCGGCGCCGACGCGGAAGGGCTCCTGCCGTTGCCCTTGGGGGTCGGGGAGCCGGACGTGGTGGAGGGACTCGGTGACTTGGACGGGGAGCGGTCGGGTGTGCTCGACGCCGAGGTCCGGGAGGACGGGTCCGGCGCCTGGGCGACCGTGTCCGACCCGGAACGTCCCGAGGGCAGCGCCGACAGACTGCCCAGCGTGGCGAGCAGCGCCATGGCGGCGGCCGCGGTGACGCCGACGCGCCGCCGGCGGTACCAGGGACGGGGCGGGGGAACACCGGGACCCGAGAGCAGGCCGCCGTCCGTGTCCTCGCCCGCCGTGTCACCGACGGCCGGCTCCGCCGCGTCGGCAGGCGTACTCGCGCTGGGGGCCGGGGCCGCTGGATCGGCGCCCTCACCCGTCTCGAACTCCGCCACCGCTACCGCTACCGCTGTGGCCTCGCTCGCCCGCGGCCGCTGCCTCGCCGCCACCGCCGACAGCCACAGCCGGTGCAGATCCATCCGCTCCTCGGCCGAGGCCCCGCACAGCGCGGCGAAGCGTTCCACCGGTGCGAAGTCGACGGGTACCGCGTCGCCCGCGCAGTAGCGGTGCAGGGTCGAGGTGTTCATGTTCAGGCGTCGGGCCAGCTGACCGTAACTGCGGTCCGTCCGCTCCTTCAGTCGCCGCAGCAGGGCCGCGAACTCCTGGACCTCGTCCTGTGGCTGCGGTGCGGACAACGATTCCCCCCTGATCCGGTATCCCAGGCTCACCATATACCTGCACGTCAGACGGGCTGGGATGGTTCCACCACACCGAAAAGGCCGTCAGTCGTTGCGCTGACCTCCTGTGACAGCCGATGCTCTTGGTGTCGCACCGACCAGGGCCGGACCGACCACCGGCGGCGGGCGTCATTCCATCACGCACTCATCACGGGGGACACCCATGTTCATGCGCACCCGAGTCGGCGCTCTCGCCGCTCTCGCCGTCACCGGTCTCGCCCTCGGCGCGACGCTCGCCACCCCGGCGGAGGCCGCGCCCAAGGCGCCCGGCTTCCTCGCGGCCGCCGACCTCCCGCCGCACCCGAGTTCCCCGTGGACGGCCGGCAAGGTCACCCGCGGGGCGGGCGAGCAGGGGCTCGGCGTCTGCGCGAAGACGGCCGTACCGGCCCACTCCGCCGCCTGGAACCGGGACTTCCGCACCGAGCTGGAGACCGGCGCCCGCCAGGTCACCGTCGTCCTGCGCGACACCGCCTCGGCCAAGAGCCTCGTCTCCCGGCTGAACCGGGACTTCAAGACCTGCGCGACCCGGATCGAGCAGGCCGACCCGGGGACGAAGGCCGGCGGCAAGGACTACGGGAAGCTGTCCGTCGAGGAGGGCGCCCATGTGTACGGCGTGCAGAGCGAGACCTCCTTCGGCGCGCTCGACGTCAACCTCATGTCGGTCGGACGGGACGGCCGGACCGTGACCGTCGTCGACTGGGGCCAGATGGGCCGCCTCGCCGACGCCCCGGTGAAGGCCTTCAAGAAGACGACCGTCACCGCGGTCGACAAGCTCCACTGACCGGCGGGGCCGCCCTCCCGCACGGGGGTCGGGCGGGCGGCCCCGCACCGGACCACAGCACAGCTCTCAGCTCAGCACCGGAAAACGGGGAACAGACATGACCAGCAGCAAGACGACCCGCCGCACCAGCCTGGCGGTGGGCCTCGCCCTGGCCCTCGGCCTCGGCGCCACCGCCCAGGCCTCCGCCGGGGCGCCGCGCAGCGTCAGCGGGAAGCCGTCCGACAACATCACCCGCATCGCCGACTTCTACGGCACCTACATCGACGCGGTGACCGACGAGGGCAGCGGTGAACTCCGGGACGCCCTGCGCGCCCACTACCTCACGCCCGCCTTCCGGAAGCAACTGGACGCCTGGGAGGAGAAGGAGCACGCCGACGGTGTCCTGCGCGCCCAGAACGTCCCGCTCTCCTGGAAGGTCACCGACAACGGAACCGCGGAGTACACCGAGGCCGTCGTCACCCTCACCTGGAGCGCCGGTCAGACCAGCACGCTGGTCGTCGACATGACCCGCGGCAGCCACAAGATCTTCCACATCGGCACCAAGGGCATCGGGGGCAAGTGACAGCACATTCCGGCCAGTTTCCCGGCTGTCACAGCTCTTCGTCGGCTACGCCGGGGACAGCAGCGGGGCATGGGCGGATCGGCCCAGGCCCGGTGGTCCCGGTGTCCCGGGGCCGCGTGGGCCGAAAGCCGTGCGACAGCGCGGGGCCGGCCGTCGTCGCCGGGCCGGATGAACCGGCGCACCTCCGCTCGCCGGGCCCCGATCCTCGGGTACCGGCGGCGGAGGCGTACGCCGTCACGGGGGGTGTGCGAGATGTCGTACGACAGTCCCCCGACCCGTGAGTGCTGAGGGCGCACTCGTGGTTCCGGGCCGTACCGGCGACCCGCGCGTTCCCCGGGTCCGTGTGCGACGTCCCTCGGCCGACGCTCCGAGCAGGGGCTTTGCCGCGTGACCGGGGGTGGAAAGGGCGTGCCGCGCGGCTCTGCGGGCCGGAGCGCCGGTATCGGCCCGCCGGGCACATGCCACACGGTGGAACCAGTGGCACCGGCGCCGACCGCCGGGCGGCGCGCAGGCCCCACCGTCGGGGCGCGGATCGGGCGGGGCCGATCGTCGTGGACGGCGGTCGGGAAGCCGTTGTCCGGGAATCCGCAGCTCCGCGGGCCGCCTCCGTAACCGTGGCCGAACACCTGGTCGTTGATGATTCGACATGACTGCCGCCTGAACTATCGGGCATGGATCCCCGTGAACGTGTTCGAGCAGGAGGGGAACCGACATCGGCACGCGGGCGGGGGTCATGAAGAGGCAGGCACGAGGAGGCGGTCCCACGGCAGCAGGGGCCTTCTCGGCACAGACCATGGAGGAGAAGACCGACGGCACCCCGGAGCAGGCGCGGTCGCCACAGCTCCGGCGGAGACTGGAGCGGGCCGACCTGGGGGCCGTACCGGAGACACGCAGGGCCCTGCGCGAGCTGTTACGGCAGTGGGGCAGGCCCGGACGATCGGAGATAGCCGAACTGCTCACCAGCGAACTCGTCACCAACGCACTCGTCCACACCGATCGCGACGCGGTCGTCACGGCCACCGTGGGGCCGCGGGCCCTGCGGGTGGAGGTACGGGACTTCGTCGCCCACCGTCCCAGGATGCGCGTACCCGAAGCGGGCGAGGGTACGCACGGCCGGGGCCTGGTCCTGGTGCAGTCCCTCGCGGACGCCTGGGGCGTACGGGCTCACGGGGTGGGCAAGGCCGTCTGGTTCGAACTGGACGCCGGAGCGGCGTGAAAGACGGGAACGGGAAGGGGGCGTGACCGCGTCGGTCACGCCCCCTTCCCATGATGCCTCGGCTGTTCAGCCGGCCTGCTGTCTAGCCGAACTGCTGCTCAAGATCCTTGAGCTTGCGCTCCAGCGAGTCGAGACGCGGCAGCGCCATTGTGTCGTCCTCCGCGGTGAGGTCGACGGAGGAGTCAGCCCCATGGCGAACGGGCTGGAGCGAAGGACGCTGCCGTACGGGCAGCGGCTGGGGCTCCGGCGTCGATATGGCAGGCTCCGCGGTGGCGCGCTCCAGAGCCGCGGCCTGCGGCGGCTGCTCCAGCTGACGACCCCGGCCGACGAACCCGCGGTGGCCGCGGCTGATGGCCTTGAGCTGCGCCCGCTCGACGCGCTGCTGGTCCCGGCGCCGTATGCGGGCCGCTTCCTTCTGGCGCTGGTCCTCGCGGACCTCGTCGACCGCCTCGTCGAGGCTGCGGACGTTCTCGAGGAGCATCAGCGACCAGGCCTTGTACGTCTCGCGGGGCGCCCTCAGCCAGCGCACCACGCGGATCTGTGGCAGCGGCCGGGGCACCAGGCCCTGCTCGCGGAGCGCGGCGCGGCGGGTCTGCTTCAGCGCGCGGTCGAACAGCACGGCCGCCGAGAGGGACATGCCGGAGAAGAACTGGGGGGCGCCGTCGTGGCCGAAGCCGCGCGGTGCGTGCACCCAGTTGAACCAGGCCGCCGCGCCCGCGAACGTCCACACCAGTATCCGGGAGCCGAGGGCCGCGTCACCGTGACTGGCCTCGCGCACGGCGAGCACGGAGCAGAACATCGCCGCGCCGTCCAGTCCGAACGGCACCAGGTACTGCCAGCCGTTGGTCAGGCCCAGGTTCTGCTCGCCGAAGCCGACCAGGCCCTTGAAGGAGAGAGCCGCGGCGACCGCCGCACAGCAGAACAGAAGGACATAGGAGGCGGTGCCATATATGGCCTCCTTGCGCCTACGGCGCTCCTCGCTCCGCTCCCACGAGTCGTCTTTCGCGTGCTCCCCGCCGGACCGCTTGCTCCGCGCGAGCACCGCCACCGCCGCCAGCATGCCCAGGAGCAGTACGGCGCCCGGAAGCAGCCAGTTCAGCGATATGTCGGTCAGTCTCATCTGGGGTCCCTTGCATTGGGATAGGGCGTAACGCCCGCCATAGTGGCCCACTCCCACCGGCCCTCAGGGGGTTTCGGGGCAAGAGGCCGCCAAGGAAGTGCAAGGGAATTGCCCAGGGCAGCGTTTTGCTCGAACTGCCGCTTGAGGGGCGGGAGTTGAGTTCGAATAAGACTACCCGTACGGGTGGTTCCACGGAAAGTTCCTGCGTCGAGTGAGGAAGTTGTGAATTGCCTGTAACCGAACGGGCGTCTCAGTCGGCGTTGATCTTACGGGACGGGTCGGCGGGGTCCGCGCCGGGGGTCTCCCTGAGGGGGCCTCAACTCGCGGCGGCCACGGTGAGCTTGGCGATCCGGTCCGTGTCACAGGTGCGCGGGCAGGTGACGCAGGTGTCGTCCGGGGCCAGCGTGTAGTACATGCAGCAGCTCACCCGGTCCCGGGTGGGCAGGGCCGCGCCGTCCGGGCCGGCGAGCACCCGGAAGGCCGGGGAGCCGACGTACGGCTTGGCGGTACCGGGCAGGAGCTGTTCGAGCTCGCGCTCGGCCCGGCGCTTCTCGCTCTCGCCGAGGAGTTCGGCGACGTACCAGATCCCCTCGACGATCTCGTCGGTCACCATGCCCCACAGGGCCCTGCCTCGACGGCGCATGCGGGGGCCGAAGGCGGTGAGCAGCGGTGCCATGTGCTCGGCGATCGCGTCCCGCAGTTCGGCGCGCAGGGACTCCTCGTCGGGGACCGTGTGCGCGCCCGGGAGCGCGGCCGCGGGGTCGTCGGGCAGGCAGGCGAAGGCGCCCGGGTGGACCGCGAGGGCCATCGGGCCCCGGGTGCGGTCGTACGAGACGTGGGTCACGGGGTAGCGGGGGACCCTGCGGTGCAGGAACCAGGGCGCGGTGAAGAGGAGGGCGGCCGGCCAGGCGTAGCGGTGCAGACCGAAGCCGGCGATCACGTCCGGGCGGCCCTGCTGCCGGTGGTCCCTGAGAACCTGCTCGTCGTCCCAGGCGAGGAAGGCGTCCAGAGCGGTGGGGCTCCCCGCGAGGTCCGCGGCGCGGATCCAGCCGTCGGTGGCGGGGAGGGGGGTGTGGGGCGGCAGCTCGGTCACGGTGAGGGTCGGGAGGGCCTCGGTCAGGCGGGCGTAGGAGGCGGTCACGGCCGAAACGACGGCCTGGCGGGGGGCGGGCAGCGGTGTGGGCATGCGGGGCCTCCGGTTCGCGTTCGCGGTCGTCTGGGGTGGGGTCGTCCGATGGGCTGCCGTGTAGAGGTAAGGCTTACCTTACCAATCGATCAGGGATTTGAACTGAGGCGTTCTGCGCCTAAGGTGCTTGACGGGTGAGTAACAACCCGTCGTAATGACCCCAAGTACTGACACGTCCGGAGGAGGGCCCGTGAAGGGTGTGGGGCGGGACGTGGACCAGGCTGTGGGGGAGGCTCGGGTGCCGCCGCAGACGCGGGCGTCGTCCGATGGACCCCGGTCCCGGGACGAGGCCGCCTTCGGGGTGCGGGGTGAGCACACGCACGGCGAGGTGCCGATCCCGCGGCCGGTCGTGCAGCGGGCGTCCGTGCGGGGGCAGATCCTCGACGCCCTGCGGAAGGCTCTGGTGGCGGGGGAGTTGCGCCCCGGGGACGTGTACTCGGCGCCCGCGCTGGGGGAGCGTTTCGGGGTGTCCGCGACGCCGGTGCGGGAGGCCATGCAGCAGCTCGCGCTGGAGGGGGCCGTCGAGGTCGTTCCCAACCGGGGGTTCCGGGTGGTGGAGCGGGGAGCCCGGGAGCTGGCGGAGCTGGCCGAGGTGCGGGCGCTGATCGAGGTGCCGGTGATGGTGCGGTTGGCGCGGACCGTGTCGGTGGAGCGGTGGGCGGAGCTGCGGCCGCTGGCGGAGGCGACGGTGCGGGCGGCGGCGTCGGGGTGCCGGGCGACGTATGCGGAGACCGATCGGGCGTTTCACCGGGGGGTGTTGGGGCTGTCGGGGAACGAGCAGTTGGTGCAGATCGCGGAGGACTTGCATCGGCGGTCGCAGTGGCCGTTGGTGGGTGGGGGTTCGTCGCGGGGGCGGGTGGATCTTCTTGCGGATGCGGCGGAGCATGTCGCGTTGCTGGATGCGTTGATTGCTCGGGACGTGGATGGGGTGCGGGGGTTGGTCGGGGGGCATTTCGGGGGGCGGTGAGGTGGTTGTCTGCGGGGTGGGTGGGGGCGGGCGTTTTTGCGCAGTTCCCCGCGCCCCTGGATGCCTGCGGCGGCCTCTTGCTGTCCGGTGGGGGCTGGTGTAGCGCGTGCGGTCCGGTGGGTGGGTCGGTGCCGGGGTGGGGGGTATCCGTCCTCGGTCCGGCGGCTCGGTCCCTTGAGCAGTCGCCCGGTTCCGGACGCCGGCCGCTGCGGGCGGACACCCCCCACCCCGTCCCCTTCACGCCGTCGGCGGCCGCCGGCCGGTGGGGGCGGACGCGGACGGCTAACGGTCCGTGGGGGGCGGGCGCCAGCGGCTGACGGCCCCGTCATGGCGCAGGCCAACTGCAACCCCCTAGGGGCGCGGGGAACTGCGCGACCAGCCACGACGCACCCGCACCCGCCCGACAACCGAACCCGGCACCCCAGTAGGCGCCCGGCCCAAGCCCAGCGCAGCGGGGGCGCGGGGAACTGCGCGACAAGCCACAACGCACCCGCACCCGCCCGACAACCGAACCCGGCACCCTCTTAGGCGACGCCCCCGCTCACTCGCACCCTCACGCCGTCGCAGCCGGCGGAGCCAACTGGTGGGAGAGCCAGGTCGGTACGCCGCCCAGCAACCGGTACAGCCGGCGGGCCTCCTCGCGGAGGCGGGTTGCCTCTGGTTCGACCTCCGCGTCTGCCAGGGAGGCCAACGCGGGGGCCGTGCCGACCAGGTAGCCCAGTTCCTCTCGGATCCGCAGGGATTCGGCGAAGCCGTGGCGGGCCTCGGCCAACTCGCCGTCGCGGAGGGCCAGTCCGGCGAGGTGGCGCCACGTGCAGGACAGCAGGAGCGGGTCCGACTGGGCCGTCGCGCCGGCGTGGGCGCGGCGGTAGGCCGCTCGGGCCGACTGGGGGGAGTGCGCGAGGTTCTCCGCGAGGAGGCCCCGGCGGAAGTCGAGGAGGGCCCGTCCCTCCGCGCCCGGGGCGATCAGCGCGGCGGCCCGGCCCAGCGCCGCCCTCGCCTCGTCCGCGCGGTCACGGACCCCGTGCAGCGTCGCGGCGTAGGCAAGGTGACCCCGTTCACAAGCGGCCGCGCCCCGCTCGTCGTCGCTGTGGGCCAGGGCCTCGGCCGTGCGCAACGCGTCTTCCGCCTCCGCCCAGCCCTGCTCGGTGTACAGGCAGCGTTCCACCAGCAGTGCTGTCCGTTGGAGGGCCGCCTGCGCGGTGACCGGCTGGAGCAGGGCGGCCGCGTCGGCCCAGCAGGCCCTTGAGCGCAGCCGCCATACCGCGGTCTGGAGTGGATCGTCACCGGCGGTCGTTCCGTTACCAGACATGGCGGTATGCGCCACGTTGCCCTCCCCGAGCGCGCCATCGAGCTATGAGTGGTGGGCGCAGTTCAGCATGAATCCGCGGGCCCGGCCAAGGGGGTGGGTGAAGGAATTCACAAAGTCGTGGGAGTCCGGGGGCTCCCAGGTCTCAGCTCATCCGCAGTGCCAGGAAGAAATCCAGCTTGTCCTCGAGGCGGGAGAGGTCACGGCTCGTCAACTGCTCGATCCGGCCGACGCGGTAGCGCAGCGTGTTGACGTGCAGGTGGAGGCGGGTCGCGCAGCGGGTCCAGGAGCCGTCGCAGTCCAGGAAGGCCTCCAGGGTCGGGATGAGTTCGGCCCGGTGGCGGCGGTCGTAGTCGCGCAGCGGGTCGAGGAGGCGGGCCGTGAAGGCGCGGCGCACGTCGTCGGGGACGAAGGGCAGCAGGAGGACGTGGGAGGCCAGTTCCTGGTGGCCGGCCGCGCAGACCCGGCCGGGGCGGGCCGCGGCCACTCTGCGGGCGTGCCGCGCCTCCTCCAGGGCGCCGCGCAGGCCCTCCGCCGAGTGGACCGCCGCGCTGACGCCCAGGGTGACCCTGCCGTCGTCGTCCAGGCCGGAGGAGAGCGGGTCCCGGACGGAGTCCAGGAGGGCGTCCGCCAGGATGCCGGTCTCCGTGCCGTCGTGCTCGGCGGAGACCGCGGGCAGGGGGACCAGGGCGATCGCCTCGTCGCCGGTGTGGGCCACCGCGATGCGGTCCGAGGGTTCGGGGCCCATGGCCGAGGGGTCCACCAGGATCTCCTCCAGCAGGGACTGGGCCACCGGGCCGCCCTCCAGGTCGGTGTCCTGCCACTCGACCCGCGCCACGACCACCTGCCAGTGGGGGGCCGCTCCGAGACCGGGCAGGAGGACCGGGGCGGCCACCCGGAGGCGGGCGGCGATCTCCGCCGGGGCGGCGCCCGTCTGGACCAGCTCCAGGACCTCCTGGGCGAGCCGGCGGCGGACCGTGCGGGCCGCGTCCCTGCGGTCGCGCTCCACCGCGATCAGCTGGGTGACGCCCTGGAGGAGGTCCAGGCGCTCCTCGGGCCAGTCGCCCGCGTCCGCCTCCACCGCCAGCAGCCAGTCGGACAGGACCGTCTCGCGTACGTCCCTGGAGGCCTGCGGGGAGCGGCCCGAGCTGCGGACCGGGAAGAGGGAGTACACCGACGAGCCGAGCGTGACCCGGTGCGGGCCGCGGCGGCCGGTGCGGACCGCGGCCAGGTGTTCCGCCGCGAGCTTCGCGCAGGTGTCCGCGGGCAGGCCGGGGCCCGCCGTCTTCGGGCCCGCGATCAGGCGGCCGGTGGGGGACAGGACCCAGGCGCGCAGGTCCAGGTCGGAGCCGAGGAGGTCGAGGACCACGTCCGGGCCGCCGCCCGCGGGACCGGACGTCATCATGCGGCGGTGGCGGTCCACCACGGCCGCCAGGTCGCCCGCGCGTTCACCCGACACCTGCCGTACGACATGCTCGGTGATCGTCGCGAACGCCACCGACTCGTGCACGGCGAAGAGCGGGAGGCGGTGCCGGGCGCAGGCCACGACCAGGTCCTCCGGGACGTTGCCCAGCTCCGCCTCGCCGGCCGCCAGCGCGACGACCCCGGCCTGTACGAGGAGTCGTACGAAAGGCTCCGAGTCGGCGGCGTCCCGGCGCCAGGCGAGGCCGGTCAGGACCAGCTCACCACCCGAGAGGTAGCGGCTCGGGTCGCGCAGGTCGGTGGTCATCACCCCGCGCACGGTGCGATCCAGTTCGCCCTCGCCACCGAGCAGCCGCAGGCCCAGCGCGTCGGTGTCCAGCAGTGCGCGCAGCCGCATTCTCGTCGCCGCCGTTCTTTGTCTCGAAATCTACGATGGGGGAGGGGTCCGGTGGAGCGGGGAGCGGCTTCTGCCGCCTCCGGGGCTGTGTCCCAGGTCACGCGGGCTGTGCCGCACGTTTCCGCAGCAAAACGCAGAGGTTACCGAGGACCTCCGTTCATACGAATCTACAAGATGAGGGCCCCGACCAGCCAACTCCTTCATGGTTTCCGTGACTGACCCGGTCGGAGTACCGCGCTGTGTACTGGCTCCACTCCACGTAAACAGCACATGAACGAGCCGGGCCCGCCGCACACGATCTGGCTCGATCCGTACGATCACGAGACGAAGAAGAGAGCCGGTCATGGACTTCCTTCGCCCCGCCAGCTGGGAGGAGGCGCTCGCCGCGAAGGCCGAGCACCCCACCGCTGTGCCCATCGCGGGCGGCACCGACGTGATGGTCGAGATCAACTTCGACCACCGGCGGCCCGAGTACCTGCTCGACCTGAACCGGGTCACCGAGCTGACCGAATGGGAGGTCGGGGAGGACTCCGTGCGGCTGGGCGCCTCCGTGCCGTACACGCACATCATGGAGCACCTGCGCGGCGAGCTCCCGGGCCTGGCCCTCGCCTCGCACACCGTGGCCTCCCCGCAGATCCGCAACCGCGGCGGCGTCGGAGGCAACCTCGGCACCGCCTCCCCGGCCGGTGACGCCCACCCCGCCCTGCTCGCGGCCGGCGCCCAGGTCGAGGTGGAGTCCGTACGGGGATCGCGGCTCATCCCGATCGACGAGTTCTACACCGGCGTGAAGCGCAACGCGCTGGCCGCCGACGAGCTCATCCGGGCCGTTCATGTGAAGAAGGCCGACGGGCCCCAGCAGTACAGCAAGGTGGGCACCAGGAACGCCATGGTCATCGCGGTGTGCGCGTTCGGGCTCGCCCTGCACCCCGAGACGCGCACCGTGCGGACCGGGATCGGGTCGGCCGCCCCCACGCCCGTGCGGGCCAAGGCCGCCGAGGAGTTCCTGAACGCGGCCCTGGAGGAGGGCGGGTTCTGGGACAACGGCAAGATCATCACCCCGTCGCTCGCCAAGCGGTTCGCGGACCTGTGCGCCGCCTCCTGCAACCCGATCGACGACGTCCGGGGCACGGCGAGCTACCGCCGCCACGCGGTCGGCATCATGGCCCGCCGCACGCTGACCTGGACCTGGGAGTCGTACCGCGGTACCCGCCGCGCCACGGAGGGAGCTGCGTAATGCGCGTCAACTTCACTGTCAACGGCCGTCCGCAGGAAGCCGACGACGTCTGGGAGGGCGAGTCCCTTCTGTACGTGCTGCGGGAGCGGCTCGGGCTGCCGGGTTCCAAGAACGCCTGTGAGCAGGGTGAGTGCGGGTCGTGCACGGTCCGGCTGGACGGCGTTCCGGTGTGCTCGTGCCTCGTCGCCGCCGGGCAGGTCGAGGGGCGTGAGGTGGTGACCGTGGAAGGGCTCGCGGACTACGCCAAGCAGCGCTCCTGCGGACAGCACGCCGGCCAGGGGCAGGACTCCCAGACCGGTGAGGGCATCGAACTCTCCCCGATCCAGCAGGCGTTCATCGACGCCGGCGCCGTCCAGTGCGGCTTCTGCACGCCGGGGCTGCTGGTCGCCGCCGACGAGATGCTGGAGCGCAACCCCAACCCGAGCGACGCGGACATCCGCGAGGCGCTGTCGGGCAACCTGTGCCGTTGCACGGGCTACGAGAAGATCATGGACGCGGTCCGCCTCGCGGCCGCCCGGCAATCCCAGGAGGTCTGACCGTGGCTGCCAACGGCGCTCCCACCAAGATCACCCAGGGTTCGCAGACCAAGGGCGGCATCGGCGAGTCCACGCTCCGCCCGGACGGCACCCTCAAGGTCACCGGCGAGTTCGCGTACTCCTCGGACATGTGGCACGAGGACATGCTCTGGGGACAGATCCTGCGCTCGACCGTCGCGCACGCCGAGATCGTGTCCATCGACACGAGCGAGGCGCTGGCCCTGCCGGGCGTGTACGCCGTCATGACGTACGACGACCTGCCGACCGAGGTGCGGAACTACGGCCTGGAGATCCGGGACACCCCGGTCCTCGCCCACGGCAAGGTCCGCCACCACGGCGAGCCCGTCGCCATCGTCGCGGCCGACCACCCGGAGACCGCCCGCCGCGCCGCCGCGAAGATCAAGGTCGAGTACCGCGAGCTGCCCGTCATCACCGACGAGGCCTCCGCGACCGCCCCCGACGCGATCCTGGTCCACGAGAACCGCGACGACCACCACATCGGGCACGTCCCGCACCCCAACATCGTCCACCGCCAGCCGATCATCCGGGGCGACGCCGAACAGGCCGCCGAGCGGGCCGACTTCGTCGTCAAGGGCGAGTACACCTTCGGCATGCAGGACCAGGCCTTCCTCGGCCCCGAGTCGGGGCTCGCCGTGCCGGACGAGGACGGCGGGGTCCACCTCTACATCGCCACCCAGTGGCTGCACTCCGACCTGCGGCAGATCGCGCCCGTCCTCGGCCTGCCCGAGCGCAAGGTCCGCATGACGCTGTCCGGCGTCGGCGGGGCCTTCGGCGGCCGCGAGGATTTGTCGATGCAGATCCACGCCTGTCTGCTGGCGCTGCGGACGGGCAAGCCCGTCAAGATCGTCTACAACCGCTTCGAGTCCTTCTTCGGCCACGTCCACCGCCACCCGGCCAAGCTGTACTACGAGCACGGGGCCACCCGCGACGGCAAGTTGACCCACGTGAAGTGCCGGATCGTGCTCGACGGCGGCGCCTACGCCTCCGCGTCCCCGGCCGTGGTCGGCAACGCCTCCTCGCTGTCGATCGGCCCCTACGTGGTGGACGACGTGGACATCGAGGCCATCGCCCTCTACACCAACAACCCGCCCTGCGGCGCGATGCGCGGCTTCGGCGCGGTCCAGGCCTGCTTCGCCTACGAGGCCCAGATGGACAAGCTCGCCGACGCGGTGGGCATGGACCGGGTCGAGTTCCGGCAGCTCAACGCCATGGAGCAGGGCACGATCATGCCGACAGGCCAGCCCGTCGACTCCCCGGCCCCGGTCGCCGAACTCCTGCGCCGCGTCAAGGCGATGCCGCTTCCCCCGGAGCGCCAGTGGGAGTCCAGCCAGGGTTCGGACGTACGTCAGCTTCCCGGCGGCCTGTCCAACACCACCCACGGCGAAGGCGTGGTGCGGGGCGTGGGCTACGCGGTCGGCATCAAGAACGTCGGCTTCTCCGAGGGCTTCGACGACTACTCGACCGCGCGCGTACGCATGGAGGTCGTGGGCGGTGAGCCCGTCGCCACCGTGCACACCGCGATGGCGGAGGTCGGGCAGGGCGGTGTCACCGTCCACGCCCAGATCGCCCGCACCGAGCTCGGCGTCACCCAGGTGACCATCCACCCGGCGGACACCCAGGTGGGCTCGGCGGGTTCGACCTCGGCCTCCCGGCAGACGTACGTCACCGGCGGCGCCGTGAAGAACTCCTGCGAGCTGGTCCGGGAGAAGGTCCTGGAGATCGGGCGCCGCAAGTTCGGCTCCTACCACCCGGCCTGGGCCACCGCCGAGCTGCTCCTGGAGGGCGGCAAGGTCGTCACCGACGGCGGCGAGGTCCTCGCGGACCTGGTCGACGTACTGGAGGGCGAGAGCGTCGAGGTCGAGGCGGAGTGGCGGCACCGGCCCACCGAGGCCTTCGACCTGCGCACCGGGCAGGGCTTCGGACACGTCCAGTACTCCTTCGCCGCCCACCGCGCGGTCGTCGAGGTCGACACCGAGCTCGGGCTGGTCAAGGTGATCGAGCTGGCCTGCGCGCAGGACGTCGGCAAGGCGCTCAACCCGCTGTCCGTCGTGGGCCAGATCCAGGGCGGCACGATCCAGGGCCTCGGCGTGGCGGTGATGGAGGAGATCATCGTCGACCCCGTGACCGCCAAGGTCAGGAACCCGTCCTTCACGGACTACCTGATCCCCACGATCCTCGACACGCCGACCATCCCCGTCGACGTGCTCGAACTCGCCGACGACCACGCGCCGTACGGGCTGCGCGGCATCGGAGAGGCACCCACCCTGTCCTCGACCCCGGCCGTCCTCGCGGCGATCCGCAACGCGACGGGGCTGGAGCTGAACCGGACACCGGTACGGCCGGAGCACCTGACCGGCACCTGATCAACCGGTGAGTTCCCCGGGGGGCCCGGCCCCCCGGGCCCCCAACTGTCCGCCCTGGGCCGTCCCCCGGGTCGTGCACATCCCAAATCCCGTGTCCGTAAAGGCGGTTGCACGGGTGTCCCTGTGAACCTTGGGAGACGGCACCATGACCCAGCAGTCCCTGCAACCCAGGACCACCGCCGACGACGCGGGAGAAGGCACCCGCGTCCCGGCCGGCAGGTCCTGGCTCGACCGGTACTTCCACATATCCCGGCGGGGATCCACCGTCGCCCGTGAAGTGCGTGGTGGCGTCACCACCTTCATGGCGATGGCGTACATCCTCCTGCTCAACCCCCTGATCCTGTCCGGCGAGGACGTGGCGGGGGACACCCTCGGCCAGAAGGCGCTGATCACCGCGACCGCGTTCGCGGCGGCCCTCACCACCCTGCTGATGGGCTTCTTCGGCAAGGTGCCGCTCGCCCTCGCCGCCGGCCTGTCCGTCTCCGGCGTGCTGTCCTCGCAGGTCGCACCCGCGATGACCTGGCCCCAGGCCATGGGCATGTGCGTGCTGTACGGCGTGGTCATCATGCTGCTGGTCGTCACCGGCCTGCGCGAGATGATCATGAACGCGATCCCGCTGGCCCTCAAGCACGCCATCACCATGGGCATCGGCCTGTTCGTCGCCCTGATCGGCTTCTACAAGGCCGGCTTTGTCCACCAGGGCAAGGCGACCCCGGTCACCCTCGGCCCGACGGGTGAACTCGCGGGCTGGCCCGTCCTGTTGTTCGCCGTCACCCTCCTCGCCATCTTCATGCTCCAGGCGCGCGGAGTCCCCGGAGCGATCCTGATCGGCATCGTGGGCGGGACCGTACTCGCCGTCGTCCTCAACGCCGTCGGTGCCATCGCCCCGAAGCAGTGGGCCAGCGGCGCCCCGGAACTGCACGGCAGCGCGGTCTCCATGCCCGACTTCTCGATCTTCGGGAAGGTCGAGTTCGGCGGCTGGGGCCAGGTCGGCGCGATGACGGTCGGCATGATCGTGTTCACGCTGGTGCTCGCCGGGTTCTTCGACGCGATGGCCACCATCATCGGCGTCGGCACCGAGGCGAAGCTCGCCGACGAACAGGGCCGGATGCCGGGCCTGTCCAAGGCGCTGTTCATCGACGGCGCGGGCGGCGCGATCGGCGGGGTGGCCGGTGCCTCGGGCCAGACCGTCTTCGTCGAGTCGGCCACCGGGGTCGGAGAGGGCGCCCGCACCGGACTGTCCTCCGTCGTCACCGGTCTGTTCTTCGCGGCCTGTCTCTTCTTCACCCCGCTCACGGCCATCGTGCCGGGCGAGGTCGCGGCCGCCGCCCTCGTGGTGATCGGCGCCATGATGATGATGAACGCCCGCCACGTCGACTGGGCCGACCGCGCCACCGCGATCCCCGTCTTCCTGACCGTCGTGATCATGCCGTTCACCTACTCGATCACCGCGGGTGTCGCCGCGGGCGTCATCTCCTACGTGGCCATCAAGGCCGCGCAGGGCAAGGCCCGGGAGATCGGCGCCTTCATGTGGGGCCTGACGGTGATCTTCCTCGTCTACTACGCCCTGAACCCGATCGAGAGCTGGCTGGGCGTGCACTAGCACCCTCCGATCCCTCTGTACGCAACCGCTGTTAAGGAGACCGAGACATGCTGGACATCGCCGACGAGCTGTACCGGTGGGTCGAGCAGGGACGTGACTTCGCCGTGGCCACCGTGGTGGCCGTCGGCGGCAGCGCGCCCCGCCAGCCCGGCGCCGCCCTCGCGGTGGACGCCGACGGCACGGCGATCGGCTCGGTCTCCGGCGGCTGCGTGGAGGGCGCGGTCTACGAGCTGTGCCAACAGGCCCTCGAGGACGGGGAGTCGGTCCTCGAACGCTTCGGCTACAGCGACGAGGACGCCTTCGCGGTCGGCCTGACCTGCGGGGGCGTCATCGACATCCTCGTCACCCCGGTCCGGGCGGGCGACCCGGTCCGCCCGGTCGTCACGGCCGCGCTCGAAGCCGCCGTGCGCGGGGAGGCCGCGGCGACGGCCCGGATCGTCTCCGGCCCGGCCGAACTCGTCGGCCGCGCCCTCGTCGTACGGCCGGAGAGCTCCTACGGCGGTTTCGGCGCCCACCCCGAACTGGACCGCACGGTCGCCGCCGAGGCCCGCGCCTTCCTGGACGCGGGCCGCACCGGCACTCTGGAGATCGGCGAACAGGGCTCGCGCTGCGGGGCCCCGCTCACCGTCCTGGTCGAGTCGTCGGTGCCGCCGCCCCGCATGATCGTCTTCGGCGCGATCGACTTCGCGTCGGCGCTGGTGCGGATCGGCAGGTTCCTCGGCTACCGGGTGACCGTGTGCGACGCGCGCCCCGTCTTCGCGACCGAGGCGCGCTTCCCCGAGGCCGACGAGGTGGTCGTCGAGTGGCCGCACACCTACCTGGAGCGCACCGAGACCGACGCCCGGACCGTCCTGTGCGTCCTCACCCACGACGCCAGGTTCGACGTACCCCTGCTGCGGCTGGCCCTGAAACTCCCGGTCGCCTACGTCGGCGCCATGGGGTCCCGTCGCACCCACCTCGACCGCAACGAGCGCCTGCGCGAAGTCGGTGTGACGGAGCTGGAGTTGGCGCGGCTGCGGTCACCCATCGGCCTTGACCTCGGCGCCCGGACGCCCGAGGAGACGGCCCTGTCGATCGCCGCCGAGATCGTCGCGAACAGGCGCGGCGGCAGCGGGGTCTCCCTGACCGGCGCGCACACCCCGATCCATCACGACGTGACGTCGGTGCCGGCCCGGCGGATCGGGTCCGTGGCCTGAGCCGACACCGGATCCGCGGCCTGAGCCGACACCGGCGGCTGGTCCGGCCACGCGAACGCGTACCCCGGCTCACCGCCCCGGCTCAGCCGGACGAAGCGCAGCAGCTCACGCACGATGCCCGCGTTGCCCTGCGCCCAGTCGGTGCGGGGTTCCAGGTCGCTCGGGGTGGCCCGGTGCTCGATGTTGGACCAGCGGGCGCCGTCGCCGTCCCGGACCGCGCGGGCGGCGAGGTCGGCGACCAGGACCCGCGCGAAGTCGTCCGCCTGCTGCCCCTCGGCGATCCGGTCCGAGGCCAGGGCCAGGACGCTCGCCGTACCGCAGCAGCGGCCGTGGTTGTCCCAGAACCCGGGGCGCAGCCGCCGCGGGATCCCGGAGTGCGTGACGGTGTGCCAGCAGCGGTCGGCGAGGGCGCCCCAGGCCGGGTCGCCGTGGGTGTCGCGCAGCAGCCGGAAGATCTGGGCGTCTCCGGCGGGGCCGTGGCACCAGCCGTAGCTGATCGGCTCGATCAGGTCCGGGAGGTGCTGCGGGGTGGAGTGCCGGACCAGGAAGCCGTCCGGGCCGCCCTCGTCCCGGGCCACCACGTCCGCGACCCCGGCCAGCGCCGTCTCGACGAGGTCGGCGCGGCCGGTCGCGTGCCCGACCCGGGTGAGGGCGTAGGCGATGCCGAGGGTGCCGTGGGACATGTGGTGCATCCGCGCCTCGGCGCCCGGGCGGTGCGGCCAGGTGACGCCCCACTCGGTCCGCTCCACCGCCCGCAGATAGGGCTCCACCGCGAGGACGGCGAACTCCGGGTCGCCGATCTCCAGGGCGGCCAGGCCGATCCCGCCGTTGCCGCCCATCAGCTCGAACAGCTCGCCCCAGCGCTCCCCGTCGAAGCGGGAGCGGACGAGCGCCATCGCGTGGTCGGCCGCCGCGCCGGACGCGGTGTCGCCGAACTCGGTGTGCAGGGTGTGCAGGACCAGGGCCAGGCCGGCGCGGCCGAAGTACAGGGAGTCATCCTCCTGGCCGTCGACGGCCGCCGCGAGGTCCCGGCCCGCCCGCAGCGCCAGATCGGCGTAGGCGTCGTCCTCGAAGTGCCGCCAGGCCTCCAGGAGGACGGGGACGATACCCGCGGTGCCGCTGTAGAGGGTCGGATCGGAAGGGTCCGGCGTCCAGGAGAGCCCACCGTCAGCTGTCTCCCGTGCGGCGGCCACCAGCCACCGCAGTCCGTCCACCGCGAGCGCCTCGACCTCGTCGGCCCGTACCGTCGTACCGTCAACTGCCGTCATGCCGCCCACTGTTGCACGGCCGGCGAGGTCACGTTCCGCGCAGCAGCCGGTTCAGGGCCCGTCCGAACACCGACCGGGCCGCCGTCCCCAGCACGAAGCCGGGGAGCAGGGGAACCCCCAGCTGCTCGCGCCAGATGACCCGGGCCCGGCCGCCCGGGCCCGGGTGCACCTCCAGTTCGGCCCAGCCCTTCACCACCCGGCCGCGCTTCTCCATCCGGCACAGACCCGAGACGCCCTCCGCCGGCGGGCGCCAGACCGTGACCTCCATGGGATCGTCGAAGGAGAGCGGGCCGATTCCCGAACGGGCGACCACGAGCGTGCCCTCGGCCGTCGGACCGGGCGGCACCACGGTGACCCGCGTCAGGGGGACGACCTCGCCGTGGCGGGACCACTGCGTGAGGCGGCGCCAGGCCTCCTCCTGGGAGAGCGGGGCCGTGCGTTCGAGAAGGAAGGTGACCACAGGCCGATCTTAGGGAATCGGGCCTGCTCAGCGGGGATTTCATGGGGGGCTCACATACATGGCGCAGCACGATGTGGGCGCGCGGTCGTACGGCAGCCGGTCCGCGTGCTCCGTGTGTACACCTCCGCCTCCGTACGGCACCATGAGCGCGACCGCACCGCAGGCCGTAGGGGGGCGTGACGTGGACAGCGAACGGCACGGCAGGCTCGACGCGTTGCTGAGCGATCCGTACCCGCACTACGAACGGGCGCGGCACACCGAAGGCCTGGCGCATGTCGCCGAGTTGGACGCCTGGCTGGTCGCCCGGGACGCCGACGTACGCGAAGTGCTGCGCCGCCCCGAGGAGTTCTCCTCGGCGAACGCCCTGCTGCCCGACGTGCTGCCGTCACCCGCCGCGTTCGCCGTCCTCGGCGGCGGGTTCGGCGGGCGCCCGGTCGTCGTCACCGCCGACGGCGACACGCACCAGCGGCTGCGCGCGCCGATCGTGCGCGGGCTCTCCCCGGCGCGGGTCGCCGCCGTCCTTCCCTACGCCGCGGAGCGGGCCGCCGCCCTCGTCGACGGGTTCGTGCGGGACGGCCGGGTGGAGCTGATGTCGGCGTACGCCCGCAAGCTGCCCGGCGAGGTGATCGGGCGGATCGTCGGCCTCGACCCCGCCGACGTCCCGGCCGTCGTGCACGGCGGACACCGCGCCGAGGAACTGCTGTTCCGGCCGCTGGAGGAGAGCGAACAGGTCGCCGCTGCCGAGGACGTGGTGGCGATGCAGCACCTCCTGGACCGGTATGTGCGCGAGCGGCACGAGAAGCCGCGCGAGGACCTGTGCACCGAACTCGTCACGTCCCTCACCGAGCCGGGCGAGCTGACCCTCGACCACCGGCACGAACTGGTCGCCCACCTCCAGAACCTGCTGATCGCCGGGCACCTGACGACGACGGCCCTCATCGGCACGACCGTCCTGCACCTGCTGCGGCACCGGGACCAGTGGGAGCTGCTGTGCGCCGAGCCCGAGCGGATCCCGGCGGCCGTCGAGGAGGCCGCCCGCTACGACAGCGCGCTCCAGGGCTTCCGCCGGGTCACCACCCGCCCGGTGACCCTGGCCGGCACCGAACTGCCCGCCGGGGCGACGGTGTTCGTGGCCTTCGGCGGCGCCAACCGGGACGGCGACCGGCATCCCCTTCCCGACACGTTCGACATCACCCGCCCGCCCGGCCGCCATCTGGCCTTCGGCCTGGGCACCCACAGCTGCCCCGGCTCGCAACTGGCCCGCGAACAACTCCGCCTCACCCTCCAGGAACTCACCGGCCGGCTGCCGGGACTGCGGCTCGCCGACGGGGAGCCGGTCGCCATGCGGCCGACGATGATCCACCGCTCCCCGTACCGCCTCGACCTGACCTGGTAGATCACCGGCCGCCGCATGGACCCGCCGCACGCGGTTACCCGACTGGGGAAGGAGTGCACGCGAGAGCCAGGAGGTGGCGCGCATGACGCGCGTGCGTACGGTCCTGTTCGACCGCGACAGCTTTCTCGTCGAGGACGCCCTCGACCCGGACCAGGTGCGCCCGGCGCCCGGGGCCCGTGAGGCGCTGGACCTGTTGCGGCTGTACGACGTCCGCACCGGGTTCGTCGCCGTACGGCCCTGCGACGGGCTGCTCAGCGACGCCGACGTGCGCGCCCTCAACCACCGCGTCGACGAACTCCTCGGCCCCTTCGACATCTGGGGCGTGTGCCCCCATGGCCCCGACGAGGGCTGCCACTGCCGGCCGCCCGAACCCGGCCTGATCCTCTGGGCGGCGGGCCGGGTGTGCACCGCGCCGGGCGACTGCGCGGTCGTCGGCACCGCCGCGGACGCCGAGGCCGCCACCCGGGTCGGCGCGCACGGGATCCTCGTACCCGACGAACGGACCCGGCCGGAGGAGACGGCACGGGCCGAGCATGTCGCGCCGGACCTGCTGACCGCCGTACGGGCACTGCTGAGCGGGCCGCCGAGGGGGCGGGTCCTGGTGGACGAGCGGCCCATCGAGTCGGCCTTCGAGCCGGGGCGGGACTGACGACGCGGCGAGGAGGCTCGAGGAAGCTGGGGTCAGCGTTCCGTCCACCGGCACACGAGCCGGAACGACGCGAACAGGGTCAGCGGCCACACGGCCGCGAATGCCCAGACGACCGCGGGCCGTGAGGTGACGATCCCCAGCACCAGCAGCGTGGTCGACACCGTCAGCAGCAGTCCCACGGTCAGCACGTGCGGCCGGTAGTGGGTGACCCTGGAGAGGTCGGGGCACCGACGCAGCCGGTGGGTGCGCAGCCGGCGCTCCAGACGGCGGTCGCGGCGCAGAGCACGCTCCACCTCGTCCAGGATGCGCTGTTCGTGATCGGGGAGTCGCCCTGTCGCCACTGTCGCTCCTCGCGGATCCGGAGAATCCCTCTCCGGGTGCCCGGAGCGGGACGCGTTATCCGTGCGGTGTGCGTCACTGCGCGTAGAAGGCCGTGTGGGTGCCGTCGCATTGCGGCGGCCACCCCGTCGGAGTGGCCGCCGCAACAGGGCGTCAGGGCGACACCGAGGTGGCCCCGTCAACTCGTCAGTTCTCGCCGAGGAGCTTCTTCATCTCGCTGATCTCGGCGTTCTGCGCGGTGATGATGTCACCGGCCATGTCCGTGGCGTCCTTGTACTCGCCCTTGGCCTTCTCGGTCGTGGCCATCTCGACGGCGCCCTCGTGGTGCTCGACCATCATGGTCAGGAACATCGAGTCGAAGTCCTTGCCGGAGGCCTTCTCCAGCTTGCCCATGTCGGCGTCGTCCATCATTCCGGCCATGCCGGAGTGCGCGGAGTGATCCATGCCGGACATCGCCTCGGGGACCTTCTCGTCCCAGGACTTCAGCCAGCCGGTCATGGTCGTGATCTCCGGCCCCTGGGCCTTCTCGACGCGCGTGGCGAGGTCCTTGACCTCGCTGGAGGAGGCCCGTCCGGCGGCGAGCTCCGCCATCTCCACGGCCTGCCGGTGGTGCGGGATCATGCCCTGGGCGAAGGAGACGTCCTGGGCGTTGTGGGAGGCGGCGGTACCGCTGTCGCTGCCGCTGTCACCGCCGCCCCCGCAGGCCGCGAGGGTGAACAGGACGGTCACGGACACAGCCGTCAGTCGGGTGGTACGCATGCTGGAACTCCTGTGCTGCGAAAGGGATCTGGACGCGTCGGAGCACGCCGTCTCTAGATCCGCAGGAGCTGGAGTTCCGAGAGGGAGGGCGGAGCGCGGGCCCCGTCCTGGGACGCGAGCGCATCCGGGCCGGGCTCGTCGTCGCGTACGACGGTGAAGGCGGGGTCGGGGGCGAGCGCGGGCAGCACCGGCCCACCGCTCACGGCGCCCGACGCACAGGTCGCGTCCGCGTGATGGAGGTGTCCGGAGCCGCAGCCGTCATGACAGACCTGGTCGACGCTGACGCTGACGGTCGCGGAGTGCGCGGAGCTCATGGCCTCGTGGCTGTGGAGCCCACCCCCGGGGGACAGCCCGTGCATGCCCAGCAGGCCGATGAGCAGCCCGAGCAGCAGCAACACCCGCCAGAGGGGCGGACGCGAGCGGAGCTGCGGGGGGCTGAACATCGGACACATCCTAGAGGGCGGTGCGTGGACGCGCCCCGAGGGGGCGCGGGGAACCGCGCGACCAGCCCCGACGCCGCCGCACTCGCCGTCCGACAGACAGCGGCGCACCGGTCGGCGCCATGCGTCGGCGGGCCCTCCGGCGTACCTTCGCTCTGTGCCCGTCGAGGGGCGGCGGGCCGGGAAGGATCGTGTGGACACCGACCGTCGAGCCAAGGCGCAGCGCTTCGTCGATCTCCACCAGGAGGGCTGTTTCCTGCTCCCCAACGCGTGGGACGTGGGCAGCGCCCGGATCCTGGAGGCGGCCGGCTTCCCGGCCGTGGCGACCACCAGCGCGGGAGTCGCGTTCTCCCTGGGGCGGCCCGACCACGACTTCTTCGCCGAACAGCCGCCCGAGGACCGCGTCGACCGCGACACCATGCTGCGCAGGGTCCAGGAGATCGCGGGCCGGCTCGCCGTACCGCTGAGCGCGGACCTGGAGGACGGATACGACGAGTCGCCCGAGACCGTGGCCGAAACCGTCGCGCTGACGCTCGCCTCCGGAGCCGCCGGCGGCAACATCGAGGACTTCACCGGTGACCGCGGCCGCCCCCTGTACGACGAGAAGCTCTCCGCCGACCGCGTGCGCGCCGCACGCGAGACCCTCGCGGCCGCAGGCGAGCCGTTCGTCCTGGTCGGCCGCACCGACGTGCTCCTGGCCGGCGGCCCGCTCGACGAGGCCGTCCGGCGGGCCAACTCCTACCTGGAGGCCGGCGCCGACTGCGCCTTCGTCCCCGGGGCGGCCGACGCGGAGACCATCGGCACCCTGGTCCGCGAGATCGACGGCCCGCTCAACGTGGTCATGGGCCTGACCGGCAACGCGCTCTCCCTGGACGACCTGCGCGGACTCGGGGTGCGGCGGGTCACGGTCGGCGGCAGCATCGCCCGCGCGATGTACCGCCACCTGCTCGACGCCGCACGGGAGTTGGCCGACCGCGGCACCTTCTCCTACGCCGCGGACCAGCTCTCCCAGACGGAGCTCAACGACCTGTTCCGGCAGGGCCCGACGACGACGCCACCACACAGCTAGGCGCCTCGGGGGCGTCCTGCGCGTGCCGGGTCAGCGCGCACACCGTCAGCAGACCGACCTTCCAGCGGCCGTCCTGGAGTACGGCCGTCCCCGGGCCGCCGGTGTCCAGCCGGCGGTCGTCCAGGCTGAGGTCGTAGGCCACCTCGGCGGACACGTCGGAGGTGTACGACACGGAAGTCACCTCCGCGCGCAGCTTGCCGCCGCGCGGGTCGCGGAAGAGGTTGTCGATCATCAGGGCGTTCTCGTCGCCGTCCTCGACGACCGCACTGCGCTCGTCGAGCGAGGAGCCGGGGTCGAAGAGGACCGTCCACGCCTCCCGGATGTCCTGCTCGGCCCGCTCCGGATCCGGGGGCGCGGTGGGGGTGGGCGTCGGGGAGGCGGACGGCGACGGTGAGGTCCCGGCGGCGGTCGGGACCGGCGATCCGGTGGCGGACGAACGGGCCGTCCGGGAGGCGCCGCCGTCACCGCCGCCGTCCTGGTCGTCGCAGGCTCCGGTGAGGACGAGGGCGGTGACGGCGAGGGCCACCGCCCAGGTCCCGTGCCGTGCAGGGGAGTTCGCGCAGGTCATGGCACTCCATCTCCGGGTACGCCGTGGGGCTGGCCTACCCGGCGACGGCGGATTCATCCAGGACACGCCGGAAAACACCGGGACGGGTGCTTCGCGGGAAGCCCGGGCGCCGGGCGCGGTGCGGGAACCCGCGTGCGGGCCGGAACCCCGGCGTGCGGTGCGGAACCCCGGCGTGCGGGCCACAACTCCTGGGCGCGGTGCGGGAAGCCGGGAAGCCGGGGCGCCGGGCAGGGCGCGGGAACCCGCGTGCGGGCCAGAACCCCGGCGCGCGGCTCGGGAACCCCGGCGTGCGGTGCGTCTACTCCTCGGCGCCGCCCCGGCGTCGTACCGCGAAGACCACGGCGGCCGCCGCCACGAGGATTCCCGCGCCGATGCCGGTCCAGGCGCCCGCGGACAGCCCGCCGTCGTCGTCCTGGGCGGTGTCGGCGGCCTGCGGGGAGGCGGCCGGGGTCGTTTCCCCGGCGGTCGGAGTCGGAGTCGGGTCCGCGGCGGCCGGGCTCTCGTCGACGCTCGCGGAGGGGGCGATCGGCTTCGCGCCCGGCGCCGCCGCCTTCAGCTGGAGCGTCGGCGCGGGGTTCTCGCCGTTCTCGTCCAGCTCGATCCAGCGGTCGACATGCCCGTCGCCGTAGGTCTGGAGCGTCTTGAACGCGACCTCCTCCGCGTCCGGCAACTGCCGTACGACCACGGAGTACTCGGCGCTCACACCGGTCTTCAGCTCCTTGCCCCCGACGCTGTAGCCGTCCTTGTCCGCGGTGAACTTCCAGCCCGCGGGGCCCTTCTTGTAGGTGACGTCGGCGGGGGCGATGCCCTCGGGCAGGACCACGCGCACCTCCTTGATCCCGGAGGAGTCGGACTCGGCCTCGGCGTGGAAGGAGAGGGTGACGTTCTCCGCGAGGGCCTGGGCCTTGTCGGCCTCGACCTCGGTGTGGGCGGCGGCCGGAACGGCGGCCAGGACGACGGCGGCCGCCGCCGCGGCGACGGCGACGGACAGGCGGGGCAGGGTGATACGGGACATGCAGGTCTCCAGACAGGGGTACGACGGGGCGGCCGTCCGGCGTGGCCGGGACGGCGTCCCCGATGGGGTCAGTGGGCGAGAGCAGCGCTCGTCGCCGGAGGACCCCGCCGTACCACCGCGTGCGCCAGCAACGGCCGTGCGACGAGCGACCGTTCGTCGTGCGCCGGCACGACGGCGAGGGAGGCGGTCGGCCGGGGTGCCGCGGGCCGGGCCAACAGCAGCCGGGTGGCGGCCAGTCGGGCCCGCACCCCGTCGATCGCGGCCGTCACCCCGCGCGCCAGCGACCAGCAGACCGCGTCCGCGCGGTGCAGCAGTACCGCGACCAGAGCGGCGACCAGCGCGTGGGCCGCCGTCATGGCGAGGGAGTCGTGGAGCTGTTCGTGCCACGCCCGCCCGGCACCGTGCGGATGCCCGCCGGAGTGCTGGGCGGCCGCCGTGAGCGTCAGCCACAGATGCAGACCCGACTGGCCCGCGACACTGCACGCCACGACGGTCGCCAGGCTGCGGGGCCGTTGCACACCGAGGAGACCCACCGCGAACAGCACGGCCGTCGCGGCGGCACTGCGGGTCCAGGGCACCGGCCCCTCGGCGAGCAGATGATGGGCGCTCACCCCGAGGACCGTGCCGACGACGGCGAACACCGCGGCCCGCAGCACGGGCAGAGGCGCGCGAGTCGTCGTGACGGATCGGTGCATGGCCCGCTCATCATGGGCCATCCCGGACCCGTTCGGCAGCCGGGTCGGCGAAAGACCGGTACGCCCGGCCGTGACGCGCGTCTCGCGCGGCCGTGACGCACCCGCCTGTCCGGGGCGTACGCGCCGCACGGCCCCCGCCGGTCAGGGGGTGCCGGTCTCCTGCGACCGCGGCCCGGCCGCGTTCCCCGGCTCGACGACCTCGCCCTGGATCACCTGGGGCGCCGGCTGCGGGTCCCGCGCCGCGCGGGCCTCCGCCTTGAGGATGCGCGTCGACTTGCCCGCCGAACGGACCAGCTCGGGGCCCTTCTTGACGGCGATGACCGCTATCACGACGAGCAGGATGATCACGAGCTCGCTCAGTCCGAACATGGGAAGGCCTCCGTCAGGGGTGGACACCGAAGCCGGACGTGAAGCCCGCCGGACCGGCAGCGTACCCCGCACACCCCTCCAGGTTGCTTTGCCTGTCCTTTACTATTGGGTGAAAGGCCGTCCCGACCCGAAGGAGCCACGGACCCGCAATGGGTGAGCCTCCCAGTACCGACCGAGCCGCGTCCCGCCCGCACCAGGGAAGGGCGGCGGCCCGGTGACCGAGATCCTGCTGCTCCTGACGGCCCTCCTGCTGACGCTGGCCTGCGCCGTGTTCGTCGCCGCCGAGTTCTCCCTGACCACCGTCGAGCGCGGGGACCTGGAGCGGGCCGCCGAGGCCGGTGAGCGTGGCGCCGAGGGCGCTCTGAAGGCCGTCCGCCGGCTGACCTTCCAGCTCTCCGGCGCCCAGCTCGGCATCACCGTCACCTCCCTCGTGATCGGCATGCTCGCCGAACCCTCCCTCGCGGCGCTCCTCAAGGGGCCGCTGGAGGGCATCGGCCTGGGCGGGGCCGCCTCCCCCGTGGCGACCGCGGTGGGCGTCGCCCTGTCCACCGTCGTGCTGATGGTGGTCGGCGAGCTGGTGCCGAAGAACTGGGCCATCTCCCGCCCGCTGGCCGTCGCCAAGGTGGTCGCGGGTCCCCAGAGCGCCTTCACGGCCGTCTTCGGCCCCTTCATCCGGCACCTCAACAACACCGCCAACGCCGTCGTACGGCGTTTCGGCCTGGAGCCCGCCGAGGAACTGGCCTCCGCCCGCACCCCAGAGGAACTGGTCGCGCTCGCCGAACACTCCGCCGCCGAGGGCGCCCTGGAGGCCGACTCCGCCGAACTGTTCGTGCGCACCCTGCACCTGGGCGAGCTGACCGCGGAGAACGTCATGACACCGCGCGTCGACGTCAAGGCCCTGGAAGCCCACGCGACCGCGGCCGACGCCGCGACCCTCACCCACGCCACCGGCCTGTCCCGCTTCCCGGTCTACCGCGACAGCCTGGACGAGGTCATCGGCACCGTGCACATCCGTGACGTGCTCGCCCTGGAGCCCGCGAAGCGGGCCGTCACCCCGGTCACCGAGCTGGCCACCGCCCCCCTGCTGGTCCCGGACAGCCTCACCGCCGACCGGCTCCTGGAGCGGCTGCGCGCCACCCGCACCATGGCCGTCGTCATCGACGAGTACGGCGGCACCGCCGGTGTGGCGACCGTCGAGGACATCGTCGAGGAGGTCGTCGGCGAGGTGCGGGACGAGCACGACCCCGTCGAGATGCCCGACCTGCGGCCCGCCGGCCCCGGGGCCTGGGAGGCGGAGGGCTCCGTCCGCGTCGACCGGCTCACCGGGATAGGCCTCACGGCGCCCGAGGGGCCGTACGAGACCGTGGCCGGACTGGTCGCCACCCGGCTCGCGCGCATCCCCGCCAAGGGCGACGACCTCGACCTCGACGGCTGGCGCCTGGAGGTCCTGGACGTCGACCACCACCGCGCCGACCTGATCCGCATCACCGAACCGGCCAGGGTGCCGGTTCCGGCGGGGGAGGAGTCCCGATGACCACCGTCCAACTGCTCGTCGGCGCCCTCACCCTGCTGACCAACGCGTTTTTCGTGGGCGGCGAGTTCGCCCTGATCTCCGTGCGCCGCAGCCAGATCGAGCCACGCGCGCGGGACCGCGACAAGCGGGCCCGGATGACCCTGTGGGGCCTCGAACACCTCTCCGCGATGATGGCCACCGCCCAGCTCGGCATCACCGTCTCCTCGCTGGTGCTCGGCGCGGTAGCCGAACCGGCCATCGCGCACCTGCTGGAGCCCGGCTTCGAGGCGGCCCGCGTCCCGGACGGCCTGGTGCATCCGATCGCCTTCGTGATCGCGCTGTCGCTGGCCACCTATCTGCACATGCTGATCGGCGAGATGGTCCCGAAGAACATCGCCCTCGCGGCCCCCGTGCCGACCGCGCTGCTCCTCGGACCGCCCCTGGTGGCCCTCACCCGCGCGCTGCGGCCCTTCGTGTTCGGCATCAACGCCTTCGCCAACGCCCTGCTGAAGCTGCTGCGCGTCGAACCGAAGGACGAGGTCGAGTCGGTGTTCACCGACGACCAGCTCGCCCGCATGGTCGTCGAGGCCGGTGAGGCCGGGCTGCTCACGCCGGCCGACGGCGAACGGCTGCGGGACGCGCTGGAGCTCGGCACCCGCCCGGTCGGCGAGATCCTCGTCCCGGTCCCGAAGATGCGCACCGTCGACGTCTCGGTCACCCCGGCCCGCCTGGAGCGGGTGGCCGCCGACGCGGGGTACTCCCGGTTCCCGGTCACCGGCCCGGACGGCACCCTGCTGGGCTATCTGCACATCAAGGACACCCTCGGCGTCACCGACCGCGACCGGCCCTTCCCGCGCTCCGCGCTGCACCCGGTCACCCGGGTCCGCATCGACACCCCCCTGGACGACACCCTCACCGCGCTGCGCGCCGACGGGAGCCATCTGGCGGCGGTGACGGGGCAGACGGGAGCCGTCCTCGGGTTCGTGACCATGGAGGACGTCCTGACCGAGCTGGTGGGCCCGGCACCGGCCGCCGTGTGATCGCGGGGCGCCACCACCGGGCGGTACCGCCGCCCGGCTGGTAGATCCGGGAACGCCGCTTCCGCCCCGGTCGTTCACCTGAGGCACATCCCTACTGAAGGAGCACGCCCGTGTCCGCCCCACCGACGGACTCCCGCCCCACCCGATCGACCCGCCGTTGAGTACCACCAGTGCCCTCCTCGGCCTGCTCGCCGTGTTCCTGCTGACCGCCGGCACCGGCTACTTCGTCGCCCAGGAGTTCGCCTACGTCTCCGCGGACCGGCTCGCCCTCTCCCGCCAGGCCGAGGCAGGTGACCGCAAGGCCGCCCGCGCGCTGAAGGTGCTGGAGCGGCTGTCGTTCATGCTGTCCGGCGCCCAGCTGGGCATCACCGTCACCGGACTGGTCGTCGGATTCATCGCCGAGCCCTCGGTCTCCGCACTGCTCGGGCCCGCCCTGACCGGCATCGGCGTCCCCGAGGGCGCCGTCGGCGGCATCTCGGTCGTGCTGGCCTTCGTGCTGGCCACCGTCGTCCAGATGGTCCTCGGCGAACTGGCCCCGAAGAACCTCGCCATCGCCGTCCCCGAGCAGCTCGCCAAGGCCCTCGCGCCCTCCACCCTCGGCTACCTCAAGCTTGTCGGCCCGCTGGTGCGCGTCTTCGACGGCGCGGCCAACCGTCTGCTCCGCGGGGTCGGCATCGAACCCGTCGAGGAACTCCACCACGGCGCCACACTGGAGGAGCTCGGCCACCTCATCGGCGAGTCCCACGAACAGGGCGAGCTGCCCAGGGACACCGCCGAACTCCTCGACCACGCCCTGGAGTTCCCCGAGCGCACCCTCGACGAGGTGATGGTCCCGCGGGTCGACGCCGTCTTCGTCCGCGGCGACGCCACCGCCGCCGAGGCCGTCGAGCTGATCGCCCGGCACGGCCACTCCACCTACCCGGTCCTCGGCGACCACCCCGACGACGTCCCGGGCGTGCTGGGCGTGCGCGAGCTGATGCGCCTGCCCGCCGCCGACCTGGCCCGGTGCACCGCGGTTTCCCTCGCCCGCAAGCCCCTCCTGCTGCCCGACACGCTGCCGCTGCCGGAGGCGGTCGAGCAGATGCGGGAGCGGGACGACGAGTTCGCGGTCGTCCTCGACGAACACGGCGGGATCGCCGGCATCGTCACCTACGAGGACATCGCGGAGGAGCTCGTCGGCGACATCGCCGACGAGACCGACACCGTTACGGAGATCGCCGTGCCCGAGGGGACGGGCTGGCTGGTCGACGCGGGCCGCCGCCTCGACGAGATCGCCGACGTCACGGGCGTCGAACTCCCCGAGGAGGAGGACTACGACACGGTCGCCGGACTGGTCGTGGACCGGCTCGGCCGCTTCCCCGCGATCGGCGACCGGGTCACCGTCGAACTGCTCGACGGCGGACGCGCGGTGATCGACGTACGCACCCTGGACCGGCATGTGCCGGAGCGGGTCCGCATCGAGAGGGTGGGCGAGGCATGAGCTTCCCCGTGGCGCTCTTCGTGACCGTCCTGCTGCTGATCGGCAGCGGGTTCTTCGTCGCCGCCGAGTTCGCGCTGGTCGCCGCCAAGCGGCACCGCATGGAGAAGGCCGCGGCCGAGGGGCGGCGCGGTGCGAAGGCGGCGCTGGCCGGCATGCGCGAGCTGTCGCTGATGCTGGCCGGTGCCCAACTCGGCATCACCGTGTGCACCTTGGGCCTCGGTTCGGTCTCCAAGCCCGCGATCTCCCACGAACTCGACCCGCTGCTGCACGACCTGGGCCTGCCGGCGGCCCTGAGCTACGGCGTGGCCTTCGTGTTCGCCATGGTCGTGGTGGTGTTCCTGCACATGGTGGTCGGCGAGATGGCCCCCAAGTCCTGGGCCATCGCCCACCCCGAGCGGTCCGCCATGCTGCTCTCGCCGCCCTTCCGGGGTGTCGTCAAGGTGGTCCGGCCGCTGATCTCGGTGCTCAACAAGCTGAGCAACGCGCTGGTACGGCTGTGCCGGGTCACCCCGCGCGACGAGCTCGCCGCCGTGCACAACCGTGAGCAACTCACCCACCTGGTCGAGGAGTCGCAGCGGCTCGGACTGATCAGCGAGGCCGACTCGGAGCTGCTCACCCGCTCGCTCACCGAGCCCGAGACCCCGGTCGGCGACCTCCGGATCCCGGCCGCCGACATCACCTCGGTACCCGGCACCGCCGACCTCGACACCGTGCTGCGCACCGCGGCGGCCCACGACCGCACCCGCATGCTGGTCCGCGAGGACGACCGGGTGCTCGGCTCCCTGCACGCCCGGGACGCCCTGGTCGCCCGGGCCCAGGGCCGCACCGTCACCGCCCGCGCCCTGGCCCGCCCGGTCCCGGAACTGACCGAGGACACCAAGGTCGCCGACGCGATCGACCTCCTGCGCCGCAACCGGGCCTCCCTCGCGGTCGTACGGGACGGGTCCGGCACCCTCACCGGCCTGGTCACCCTGGACGACCTGCTGGCGCGCTATCTCCAGCCGCAGGGGGTGTGAGCCGGTCGGGAACGGGCACGGCAGAGAAGGCCGCAGGGGTCTTGGCACGGGGACGGGGGATTCGGTGTTCGACGTGATCATCGCCGGTGGCGGGCCCACCGGGTTGATGCTGGCCGCCGAGCTGCGGTTGCACGGTGTGCGGGTGGTCGTGCTGGAGAAGGAGGCCACCCCGACCGACGTCGTCCGTTCGCTCGGACTGCACGTGCGCAGCATCGAGGTGCTGGACCAGCGGGGTCTGCTGGACCGGTTCCTGGCGCACGGGAAGCGGAGCCCGGTCGGCGGCCTCCTCGCCGGCGTGGTGAAGCCGCTGCCCGACGGGCTGGACACCGCGCACGCCTACACCCTCGGCATCCCGCAGCCCACCACCGACCGCCTCCTGGCCGAGCGGGCGGTCGAGCTCGGCGCCGAGATCCGGCGCGGCCGCGAACTGGTCGGACTGAGCCAGGACGCCGACGGCACCGCCGTCACCGCCGAACTCGCCGACGGCACCCGGCTGCGCTCGCGCTACCTCGTCGGCTGCGACGGCGGCCGCAGCACCGTGCGCAAGCTGCTCGGAGTCGGCTTCCCCGGCACCCCCGCCCGGGCCGAGACGCTGCTCGGCGCGATGGAGGTGGGCGTGCCGCCTCAGACGGTGACGGCCGTGGTCACCGAGATCCGCAGGACCCAGAAGCTGTTCGGCCTCGCCCCCGTCGGGGACGGGCTGTACCGGGTCGTCGTGCCCGCCGAGGGGGTCAGCGAGGACCGCTCGGTCGCGCCGACCCTCGACGAGTTCAAACGGCGGCTCCGGGCAGTCGCCGGCACCGACTTCGGCGTGCACTCACCGCGCTGGCTGTCCCGCTTCGGCGACGCCACCCGGCAGGCGGAGCGCTACCGCGTCGGCCGGGTGCTGCTGGCCGGGGACGCGGCGCACGTCCACCCGCCGGTGGGCGGGCAGGGGCTCAACCTCGGCATCCAGGACGCCTTCAACCTCGGCTGGAAGCTGGCCGCCGAGGTGGCCGGCTGGGCCCCCGCGGGACTGCTGGACAGCTATCACGCCGAACGGCACCCGGTGGCCGCCGACGTACTGAACACCACCCGGGCGGGGATGGAGCTGCTGTCCACCGAACCGGGACCGCAGGCGGTGCGCCGGCTGCTGGAGCAGCTGATGGACTTCGACGAGGTGAACCGGTACCTGATCGGGAAACTCACCGCGATCGGCGTCCGCTACGACTTCGGCGCGGGCCCTGACCTGCTCGGCCGGCGCCTGCGGGACCTCACGCTCCGGCGCGGCCGCCTCTACGAGCTGACGCACGCCGGCCGCGGACTGCTGCTCGACCGGACCGGCCGGCTCTCGGTGGCGTGCTGGTCGGACCGGGTCGACCATGTCGTCGACGCCGGTGCGGAGCTGGACGTGCCCGCGGTGCTGCTGCGGCCGGACGGCCATGTCGCGTGGGCGGGCGAGGACCAGGGCGAACTGGACGACCGACTGCCCCGGTGGTTCGGCGCGCCGGCCTGACCACGCGGACGGCGGGCCGTACCGCCGGGTGAGCGCCCCGACCTCCGAGGGGTGGGTGTCACGAAGACGATGTCTCCGGGACCTCTCCGGCGTTCTCGGGGGTGGTGGAGCGGGTCGCCTCGTCCTGGACGAGCAGGGAGAGCAGGGACGCCACCGTCAGGCCGGCCTCGGCGGGGTGCCGCAGCACCTTGCCCGGATCGATGCGGTAGGTGTTGGTGCGGCCCTCCCTGATGTGCGAGAGGTATCCGTCCCGCTCCAGATCGGAAATGATCTTCTGTACGGCACGTTCGGTGAGCCGGCAGTGCGCGGCGATGTCGCGGATCCGGGCGCTGTGGTTGTCGGCGATCACGGCCAGCACGCGGGCGTGGTTGGTGACGAACGTCCATCCGGTGTGTGGCTCGGGCACTCCATCCATGGTTCAACTCTACCGACCTGACGTTCACGCATTCAAAAACCGGAACTAAATTTCATGTATTAGTTGACGTATGTGGGTCGACACGGGGAATCTGGTGAGCGAGGCAACGGAGCACATGAGGGAGAGGGCCATGCCGGATCCTGCGCACTCGGCGCAGCCCCTCACGGCGGCGGACGTGCGTCCGCCGTGTCTGGCCACGATCGAGGCCGTGGCGGCCGGCGACCGGGTGGACGTCATCTGCCGGGGTGAGCTGGACATCGGCGCCGAGTGGCTCCAGCCGCAGCTCCGTGCCGCCCTCGACCGTTCCGCCACCGGCGTCGACCTGGACCTGGAGGGCGTCGGCTTCTGCGACTGCGCCGGGCTCAACGTCCTGCTGGACCTGCGCCGGGAGGCCCTCGACCAGGGCAAGACGGTCACCGTCCGGTCGTGCGGCCCGGCCTTCGCACGGCTGCTCGACCTGACGGGCGCCGGGGAGCTGTTCAAGGCGGAGGGCACGGCGAGCCCCGGCGCACCGGCACGCTCCGACCTCCCCGAGGTCTCCGATCCCCTCCCCGGCGACTTGGAGTCGCGCGTGGACGTGGACGAGGAGTTGCGTCTGGAGGTCGCCCAGCTGCGCCGGGCGATGCGGACCCGGCCGGCCATCGACGTGGCCCGCGGCATCCTGATGGCCTCCTTCGGGCTGAGCTCCGAGGACGCCTGGACGGTGCTCGTCAGCGCCTCCCAGAACACCAACACCAAGCTGCACCACCTCGCCGAGGACCTGATGGGCGCCGTCCACGGAGCACCGGTCGCGGAGGACGTACGCCAGCAGATGGCGGTGGCCGTGGCCAAGGTCCGGGCGACCCCACCGACACCGTCCGACGACGCGGCGGGGCTGGAATCGCCGGACACCCCGCCCGCCGCGTAGGCGGCGGCCGGAGCGCGGACTACGTCAGTTCCAGCAACCCCCGCCGGACCGCCTCGGAGACCGCTGCCGCCCGGTTGTCGACGCCGAGCTTGCGGTACACGCGCACCAGGTGGGTCTTGACGGTGGCCTCGCTGAGATAGAGGGACGTGGCGATGGCGCGGTTGCTGTGGCCGTCGGCCATCAGCTGGACGACCTCCCGCTCCCGCCGGGTCAACTCCGGCGCCGGGTCGACCACTTGGCCGACGAGGTCGCCGACCACCGCGGGCGCGAGCCCCATCCCGCCCACCGCGGCGCTGCGCACGGCCCGGAAGAGGTCGTCCGGCGGTCCGGCCTTCAGCACATAGCCGCGCGCACCGGCCTCCAGCGCGCGCACCACGTCGACCCGCCCGGCATAGCTGGTCAGCATCACCACCGGCACGTCCGGAGCCCGCACGGCCAGCGCGCGCACCGCCTCGACACCGTCGGCCGGCCCGGCACCCCCGCTCGCGCCCTCGAACCGCAGGTCCATCAGCACGACGTCGGGTGCCAGGTCGACGGCGAGGCGTACGGCCTCCTCGGGACCGGAGGCCTCCGCGACCACGTCGAGATCCGGCTCGCCCTCCAGCAGCGCACGCAGCCCGGCCCGTACGACGGCGTGGTCGTCGGCGACGATCAGGCGCAGCGGGGACGCCGTCACCGGACCACCGCCGGCCGGGTCGTCGCAGGCAGCGCTTCGGAGCGCACCCGGGCGGGGACGGTGGCCCGGATCCGGGTGCCCCGGCCCGGTCCGCCCTCGACGGCGAGGTCACCGCCGTACTCCCGAAGCCGCGCCCGGGCCGCCCGCAGCCCGAAGCCGCGGCCCGTGGGGGACGGGCCGTCGACGTGGGCGAGGTCGAGCCCGACACCGTCGTCGCACACGTCGAGGTCGACGCGGTCCGTGCCGTGGTGCAGGGTCACCAGCAGGCTGTTCGCGCGCGCGTGCTCGCGCACATTGGCCAGCATGCCCTGCGCCACCCGGAACAGGGCGGTGGCGGCCTGGTCGTCCAGCTCGGGGCGGTGGGCCCCGGTGGCGCGGAACTGGACGCGCGGCGCCGTGCCGTTCTGCTCGGCGCGCCGGCACAGCAGGCGCAGGGAGCCCTGGAGGCCCTCCTCGGCGACCGCGGAGGGCGTGAGGTCCCGGATCATGCGCCGGGTCTCCGTGAGGCTCACGTCCAGTCCGTCGGCGACCGCGCGGACCCGGGTCCGGGCCGTGTCCGGGCGCCGCTCCCAGTCCCGCTCGGCGGCCTGCAGCAGCATCAGGCTGCCGGAGAGTTCCTGGGCGAGCGTGTCGTGCAGGTCCCGGGCGATGCGTTCGCGTTCCTCCAGCACCCCGGCCCGCCGCTGCTCCCGCGCCAGCACGTCCCGGGTGCCGCGCAACTCCTCCACCAGGCGCAGGCGTTCGGCGGCGGCGCGCTGCTGGGCCCGGTACAGGGCCACCGTGCCCCATACGGCGGCGACCGGGATGAGCACCTTCTCCGCGTCGAACCCGCCCGCGCTGCGGGTGAGTTGGCCGATCAGCACCACCGAGACGGCGCCCACCGCCACCGCTGCGGCCCGGCGTCCGAGGGCGCGCAGGGCCACACAGGCGAGGGGCAGGGCGCACCAGACGTAGGCCTCGGTCAGCACGGCCGGCGTGAGCAGCACGAGCCTCGCCCACAGCGCGACGAGGACCGCCACCCACACGTGCCGGGCGAGCGGTCCCAGGCGGTCGCCCAGGGCCAGCCCGGCCGCGTACGTCGTGGCGAGCAGTCCGCTGAGGGTCACGATGTCCCAGCACAGCGCGAGGTTGAGCTCGGCGAGCCGGACCAGCGCGGAGCCGACGACCACGAAGAACACGAAGTGCGGGGCGTGCCGCAGGGCGCGGTGGTCGTACACGACGAACCCCCTGTACGAAAGATCCATCGGGACAGGGGGTCCGAGTCTATCCACCGGCTGTAGGAACGGTGTGAGGGGTCAGGCTCCCGGGTGCAGTCCGAGGCTGCCGGGCGTGGGGTCGCCCTTCACCTCGCCGAAGTACAGGGCGAAGGTCTGCTTCAGGCGCTCCACCTCGGCGCGGTCCGCCATGAACTCCGGGAAGCCGTCCACGTGCGCGTCCGGGTACTCCCACACCGGCTTCAGACCGGCCGCGGGCGTGATGTCGGTGCGCACCGACCAGCCGTTGAACGCCCGCTGCTGCACCTCGGGGGAGAGCTGCCAGTTGAGGTACAGCTTCGCGGCGGTGGGGTGCGCGGCCTGCTTGAGGACGGCCGCGCGCTGGCCCCAGGCCATGAACGGGTGCCCGTCGACGATCACGGACTTCGTGGGGGACGTCGAGGAGGGGACCGCCGAGCCCGAGGTGCCGATGCCGATCGCCTTCTGCCCGCCGCGGACGGCCTCTCCGGGTGTGTTGCTGCCCCGCGCGAACCGCACGTCCTGCGCGGCGAGCTTCGCGACCCACTCCCAGCCGTACTTCTGGACGTACAGCGAGTAGAGGTAGAGGACCGCGTCGTCGTCGTGCGGGTACGACGAGGCGATCTTCCCCTTCCACTTCGGATCCACCAGGTCGAGCGGGCTCGTGGGGGCGTCCGAGCCCACGGCGGCGGTGCCGTACAGGAAGCTGAAGGCGATCACACTGATGGCGACCCAGGCGCCCTGCGGGTCCTTGAACCCGTGGTGCAGCTCGGAGAACCCGGCGGGCTTGTAGCGCAGCAGCCGGCCCTGCCGGTTCCAGCGGACGAAGTCCTGGAGGGTCTGGAGCTGTACGACGTCGGGGACCAGGGTGTCCGTCGCGAACTGGTTGTCGACGCGGACGTCGTGGTACTTGCTGTAGTCCACGATCAGCGTCAGGTCGATGTCGGGGAAGCGGGCCTTGAAGGCCGCCTTGGTGCCGTCCTGCTGGGTCGGGGTGTCGCCGCCCGCGTAGATGACGAGCTTCCCGCCCTCCTTGAGGGCGGCCTGGTAGAGCTCGTCGAGGGTGCGGGTCTCCTCCGGGCCGGAGGTGTGCCGGGCGGGGGCGGCCGAGGCGGAGGTCGTGGTGGCACCGACCGCGCCGAGACCGAGCGCGGCACCGGCACCGGTGGTGAGGACACGTCGTCTGCTGAGGAAGCTGGACACGCTGCGGAGACCTCTCTGATGGGGGGTGACGTACGGGGCCCGGCGCCATGGGCGATCACCATGGTGCTGCGGCCGGGCGGACCGCCGCGTCGTCCGTACGGCTCGATGAGCCGCCCCGCGATGGAATCCGCGTTCAACCGATCGGTTGAACGCGTGCCGCCCCCCCCTCGTGAGAATCAGTCCGCTTCCGCGCCGAACGCCCCCAGGATGCGTTCGGCGGCCAGCGTGGCCGTCAACTCGCCGTTCCTGACCTGCTGTTCGAGATCGGGGGCGAGGGCGCGGACGGCCGGGTCGGCGTGCAGGCGGCCGAGGAGTTCGTCACGGACCATCGACCAGGTCCAGTCGACCTGCTGGTCACGGCGTTTGGCGGCGAGCCGGCCCGTGGAGTCGAGCAGGGTGCGGTGCTGTTCGAGGCGTTCCCACACGGTGTCCAGGCCCGTCGACTCACGGGCGCTGCAACTCAGCACGGGCGGTGTCCAGGCCGCGTCCTTGCCGTGCATCAGCCGCAGCGCGCCCGCCAACTCCCGTGCCGCCGCCTGCGCGTCGCGCTGGTGCGGGCCGTCCGCCTTGTTCACGGCGATCACGTCGGCCAGCTCCAGGACACCCTTCTTGATGCCCTGCAACTGGTCGCCGGTGCGGGCCAGGGTGAGCAGCAGGAAGGAGTCGACCATGTTGGCGACGGCGGTCTCCGACTGGCCGACGCCCACGGTCTCGACGAGGACGACGTCGTAGCCCGCGGCCTCCATCACCACGATCGACTCCCGGGTCGCCTTGGCCACCCCGCCGAGCGTGCCCGCGGTGGGGGAGGGCCGTACGAAGGCATTCGGGTCGACGGCCAGGCGCTCCATCCGGGTCTTGTCGCCGAGGATCGAGCCGCCCGTGCGGCTGGAGGAAGGGTCCACAGCGAGCACCGCCACCCGGTGCCCCAGCGAGGTCAGCATCGTGCCGAACGCGTCGATGAACGTCGACTTCCCCACGCCCGGCACCCCGCTGACACCGATCCGCCGCGCCCGGCCGCTGTGCGGGAGCAGCTCGGTGAGCAACTCCTGTGCCAGCACCCGGTGTTGGGGACGGGTGGACTCGACGAGAGTGATCGCGCGGGCGATCAGCGCGCGCTTCCCGTCGAGGACGCCCTTCACATAGGAGTCGACATCGATCACAGCTCGTGCCCGAGGTCGGCCGAGAGCCGCTGGACGAGGTCGTGGGCCGCGTCCGGGATCACCGTCCCCGGCGGGAAGACGGCCGCGGCGCCCATCTCCAGCAGTGTGGGCACGTCCTGCGGCGGGATCACCCCGCCGACGACGATCATGATGTCCTCCCGGCCCTCCTCGGCCAGCGCCTCCTTCAGCGCCGGTACGAGGGTGAGGTGCCCGGCCGCCAGCGACGAGACGCCGACGATGTGCACGTCGGCCTCCACGGCCTGGCGGGCCACCTCGCCCGGGGTCTGGAACAGCGGGCCGACGTCGACGTCGAAGCCGAGGTCGGCGAAGGCGGTGGCGATCACCTTCTGGCCGCGGTCGTGGCCGTCCTGGCCCATCTTGGCGACCAGGATGCGCGGCCGGCGGCCCTCGGCCTCCTCGAAGGTGTCCACCAGGGCGCGGGTGCGGTCCACGGAGGGCGACTCCCCTGCTTCGTTGCGGTACACGCCGGAGATCGTACGGATCTGGCTCGCGTGGCGGCCGTAGACCTTCTCCAGGGCGTCGGAGATCTCGCCGACGGTGGCCTTGGCGCGGGCCGCGTGCACGGCCAGCTCCAGGAGGTTGCCCTCGCCGTCGGCGGCCCGGGTCAGCGCGTCCAGGGCGTCCCGGCAGGCGGTCTCGTCCCGCTCGGCGCGCAGCCGCCGCAGCTTCTCGATCTGCTGGGCGCGCACGGAGGAGTTGTCGACCTTGAGGACCTCGATCGCCTCGTCGGTCTCCACCCGGTACTTGTTGACGCCGATGACCGGCTGGCGGCCGGAGTCGATGCGGGCCTGGGTGCGGGCCGCGGCCTCCTCGATGCGCAGCTTCGGGATGCCGGCGTCGATCGCCTTGGCCATGCCGCCCGCCGCCTCCACCTCCTGGATGTGCTGCCAGGCCTTGCGGGCGAGGTCGTACGTCAGCCGCTCCACGTAGGCGCTGCCGCCCCACGGGTCGATGACCCGGGTGGTGCCGGACTCCTGCTGGAGCAGCAGCTGGGTGTTGCGGGCGATGCGCGCCGAGAAGTCGGTGGGCAACGCCAGTGCCTCGTCGAGGGCGTTGGTGTGCAGCGACTGGGTGTGGCCCTGGGTCGCCGCCATCGCCTCGACGCAGGTGCGGGTGACGTTGTTGAACACGTCCTGCGCGGTCAGCGACCAGCCGGAGGTCTGCGAATGGGTGCGCAGGGACAGGGACTTGGCGTTCTGCGGGTCGAACTGCTTCACCAGCTTCGCCCACAGCAGGCGCGCCGCCCGCAACTTGGCGACCTCCATGAAGAAGTTCATGCCGATCGCCCAGAAGAACGACAGCCGGGGCGCGAACGCGTCCACGTCCAGGCCGACTTCACGTCCCGCGCGGATGTACTCGACACCGTCCGCCAGGGTGTACGCCAGCTCCAGGTCGGCCGTCGCGCCCGCCTCCTGGATGTGGTAGCCGGAGATGGAGATGGAGTTGTAGCGGGGCATCCGCTGCGAGGTGAACGCGAAGATGTCGGAGATGATCCGCATCGACGGCTTCGGCGGATAGATGTAGGTGTTGCGGACCATGAACTCCTTGAGGATGTCGTTCTGGATGGTCCCGGCCAGCTTCTCGGGCGGCACGCCCTGTTCCTCCGCCGCCACGATGTACAGCGCCAGCACCGGCAGCACGGCGCCGTTCATCGTCATCGACACGGACATCTTGTCGAGGGGGATGCCGTCGAACAACTGCCGCATGTCGTAGATCGAGTCGATCGCCACGCCCGCCATGCCGACGTCACCGGTCACGCGCGGGTGGTCGCTGTCGTAGCCGCGGTGCGTGGGCAGGTCGAAGGCGACCGACAGCCCCTTCTGACCGGCCGCGAGGTTGCGCCGGTAGAAGGCGTTGGACTCCTCGGCGGTGGAGAAGCCCGCGTACTGGCGGATCGTCCAGGGCTGGTTGACGTACATCGTCGGGTACGGCCCGCGCAGGTACGGGGCCACGCCCGGGTACGTCTCCAGGAAGTCCAGGCCCTCCAGGTCGGCGCCGGTGTAGAGCGGCTTGACCTCGATGCCCTCCGGGGTCTCCCAGACCGGCTCGGCCTCCTGCGTGGCGTCCTTCACGGCCGTACGCCACTCGTCGGCGCCGCCCTCGGCGGCCGGGGTCCCCAGCTCGATCCCGGTGAAGTCGGGGATGCTGGACATCAGGACACTCCCATGCGGTCGAGGGTGGCGGTGAGCACGGCTACTGCGTCGCAGCCCGCGAAGACGTAGGAGTCCACGCCGGAGTACTGCCCGGGACGCCCGGCGAGGAACACGTGCCGGGCACCTGCCGACCTGAGGGTCTCCGCGACGCTCTCGGCCTGCTCCTCGTACAGCGCGTCGCTGGAGCACAGGCAGGCCTCGGTGGCTCCGCTGTCCTCGTAGGTGCCCTCGGTGACGGGCTCGATGCCGCCGGCCTGGAAGAGGTTCGCGGCGAAGGTCAGGCGCGCGGTGTGGGCGGCGGCGGGGCCGAGCGCGGCCAGGAAGACGCGGGGCCGGGACCCGGTGGCCGCGAGATGGGCGTCGGAACGGGCCCGCAGTTCCTCGTAGGCCTCGTCGCGCCGCACGCGGGGCAGGCCGCCGGTCCGGGGCTCGGGCGCGGCGGCACGCTCCACGGGCTTCTCGCCGAGGTGCGGGAACTCGCTGACGCCGGTGATGGGTTCGCGGCGGGTGGCGAGCCGCTTGGAGCGCTGCGCCCACGTCGTCGCCAGGTCCGTGCGGAGCCGGCCGGAGCGCAGGACGGCCGCCTGGCCGCCGTCGCGTTCGATCGTGCGGAAGAACCGCCAGGCGGACTCGGCGAGTTCGTCGGTCAGCCGCTCCACGTACCAGGAGCCGCCCGCCGGGTCGATCACCCGGGACAGGTGCGACTCCTCGACCAGGATCGTCGAGGTGTTGCGGGCGATACGGCGGGCGAACGCGTCCGGGAGACCGAGCGCGTGGTCGAAGGGCAGCACGGTGACGGCCTCGGCGCCGCCGACTCCGGCCGCCAGCGTGGCGATCGTCGCGCGCAGCATGTTCACCCACGGGTCACGTCGGGTCATCATCACCGGCGACACCACGGCGTGCTGCGCCTGCGCGCCCGCGCCGGGCGCCCCGCACACCTCGGCGACCCGGGCCCACAGCCGGCGGGCCGCCCGCAGCTTGGCGATGGTCAGGAACTGGTCGGCCGTCGCCGCGTACCGGAACTCCAGCTGGGAGAAGGCCTGTTCGACGCTCAGCCCCGCTTCCGTGAGCCCGCGCAGGTAGGCGACACCGGTGGCGATCGAGGCGCCCAGCTCCTGCGCGGCCGAACCGCCGGCCTCGTGGTACGGCAGCGCGTCCACGGTCAGCGCCCGCAGCCCCGGGTACT